>CAMLMQ010000208.1 GCA_946481135.1 uncultured Microbacteriaceae bacterium | reverse complement strand
GACTGGCGCTTCCTCGACTTGCGCCGCCCGGAGCAGAACCTCGTGTTCCGCGTCCAGACGACGTTCTTGCACGCCCTCCGCACGTGGTGGGTCGAGCACGGCTTCATCGAGATCCACACCCCGAAGCTCATGGCGTCGGCGTCGGAGAGTCGGGCCGAGCTGTTCGAGGTCGAGTACTTCGAGGGCAAGGCCTACCTCGCGCAGAGCCCCCAGTTCTTCAAGCAGATGGCGCAGCCCGCCGGCTTCGGCAAGGTCTTCGAGGTCGCCCCCGCGTTCCGCGCCGACCCGTCGTTCACGAGCCGCCACGCGACGGAGTTCATCTCGGTCGACGCCGAGATCTCGTGGGTCGACTCGCACGAGGACGTGATGCGCATGCACGAGGAGCTCCTCGTCGCGGGCCTGACCGCCGTGAAGGAGAAGCACGGTGCCGAGATCGAGGCCGCGTTCGGCGTCGAGGTGACCGTGCCGACCGTGCCGTTCCCGCGCATCCCGCTCGCCGAGGCGAAGCAGATCGTCGCGAGCCGCGGCTACGTCGTGCCGCGCGCCGACGCCGACATGGACCCCGAGGGCGAGCGTCAGATCGCCGCCTACGTGAAGGAGCAGTACGGCCACGAGTTCGTGTTCCTCACCGACTACGCGTCGAGCATCCGGCCGTTCTACCACCGCCGTCACGACGACGATGCGAGCCTGACGAACTCGTACGACCTCATCTTCAACGGCGTCGAGATCTCGACGGGTGCGCAGCGCGAGCACCGCGTCGACGTGCTCGAGCAGCAGGCCCGCGAGAAGGGGCTCGACCCCGAAGAGCTCGGGTTCTACCTCGACTTCTTCCGCTACGGCGTCCCGCCGCACGGCGGGTTCGGCATGGGGCTGCAGCGCGTGCTCATGCTGCTGCTGCACCAGCCGTCGATCCGCGAGGTGACCTACCTCTTCCGCGGCCCGAACCGCCTCACGCCGTAGCGCCGACGCGGTCGTCCGCGGCCGAGTCGACCTCCTCGGGGAGTTCCGCGACGAGCGTCAGCGTCACGTCGTGCAGCTTCCAGTCGAGCGCTTCGCACGCCTGCCGGGCCTCGACGAGACGGCGCAGCGACGGAACGCGCCCGCGGCGCGGCACGACGAACGCCTCGGCGTGGAAGACGTGCCCCTCGTCGCGCACGCGCGCGCCGGCATCCTCGACCCAGGGCAGGCCCCGCAGCAGACCCTCGAGCTGCGCGATCACGGGATGCGGCTCCGCGCCGTCGTAGGTGCGCGCGCGATGGTCGACGAGATCGGTGACGGCGGCGCGGAGGTTCTTCACGCCGTCCCAGAGGATGCTGCCGGAGATGAACAGGGCTGCCGCGGCATCCGCCCACCACCAGCCGATGCCCACCCCCAGCACCCCGACGATCGAGCCGACCGCGGTCATCCAGTCGGCCTTGTTCATGTCGGCGTCGGCGTAGAGCACCTTGTCGTGCAGCTGCTCGGCGAGCGCCATCTTGCGGCGCCCGAGCACGATCGGCGCGGGGATCGTGAGCGCCATCACCGCGACCATCGCCCAGCCCGACCAGAAGGTGACGCCGAACAGCGTCATCGTGCCGATCGGCGGATGCTCCGCCCGCAGCAGCCCGGAGGCCGCGTCGACGACGAGGAGCGCCCCCATCGCGAGCAGCGCGACCGCGGCGACGAGGTGCGCGACCCCGACGGCGCGATGGAGGCCGTACGGGTAGTGCTTCGTCGGGGGCCGGCTCACGAGCCGCACCGCGATGAGGAAGGCGATGGGCGGCGCGAGGGAGAGCAGATCCTCCGCCCACGCCGTGCGCATGGCCTGCGAGTTGCCCATCACGAGGAAGACGAGCGTGATCGCGACCGCGAGGAAGCCGAGAGTCACCCACTCGACCCGCCGTGCGCTGCGGAGGGCCTCGAGCTGCGCGGGAGGGAGCTCCGCCCGGCCGAAACGGGCGGTCATCCGTCACCCCGCTCCAGCAGGAACGTCTCCAGCGCGACGAGGAAGCGATTCTCGCCCATCCGCACGAGCATCACGTGCTTGTGCGGGCGCCCGTCAGCGCCGGTCGCCTCGGTGTACGGGACGGTCATGGCCACGCGGTGCGTCCACGGCGTCGCATCCGTGAACCCGCCGACGACGACATCCAGCTCGCCGCGCTCGAGGGCGCCGACGAGTGTCTCCTCGCTGTCCACGCGCCAGTCGAGCCGCGCCCCGAGCTCGGCGGCGAACTCCCGCAGCAGGGTCGGCTCGCTGCCGCCCGGTTCGCCCGACGACTCGACCGTCACCCACGGCTCGGACTCGGTGACCCCGACACGAAGCGTGCCGCCGGACACGCGGTCGAGCGTGCCCTCGGGGTCGCTGGGCACGGTGATCCCGCATCCGGCCAGGACCGCGAGCGCCGCGACGGCGATCCCGAACGTGCGCCAGCGCCTCCTCATGAGGCGAACCTAGAACGCATCGCGGCGACGGATGGGGGGCTTGCGCGACGGGCACGGGGCGCCCCCGTAGGCTGCCGCACATGAGCGACGAGACGACGCCGGCGGTGCCCGACCCGGACGGCCCGCCGCCCGTTCCGGGCGTGGAGATCTTCGACGGCCCCGCCGAGGAGGCCGCCGCGCCCGGTCCCGCGCCCGGCTATGCGGAGACCCCCCGTGAGCCGCAGCTCGCGCACCCGGCGCTGCGCGCCCTCGCCTTCGCGATCGACGGGATCGGCACCGTCGCCGCGACGATCCTCGTCGTCTTCGGCAGTCTCGGCGCCGCCTACGAGTTCGCGTTCGTCGCCATCCTGCTCGTGCCGCTGCTGTCGGCGGTGCTGTGCACCGTGCTGACCGCGACCCTCGGCGTCACGCCCGGCAAGGCGATCCTCGGACTGCGGGTGGTCGACGCCGTCACGGGCCGTCGTCCCGGCCTGTGGGCGCTGCTGCGCAGCCTCGTCATCGTCGCGCCGGTCGGACTGTCGTTCCTCGTGGGCGCCGTCGCGACGCGCATCGATGGGCTGCCCGGCGACTCGTTCTTCGCGGTCGTGCTGCTGCCGCCGATCGCCGGATGGGTGGCGCTGCTCGTCGTGCTCAGCGTGCGACCGCGATACCGCGGCCTGCAGGACCTCGCCGGGCGGTCGGTGGTCGTCCGGCGCTGACCGGGATGCCGCGAGCCGGCGTCAGGAGAGGTCGTCGATCGTCGCGCCGGCCGCGTTCTTCATGACCGACTCGATCGCGCTCTTCGCCGACGCCTTCTGCGCGTAGTTCTCGCTGACGGCGAGCGTCTGGCCGTTCGAGGCGACGATGCGCCAGAAGTACGGCTGCGTGGCGCTGCTGCCCTTGACGATCTGGAACTTCATGACGAACCCTCTCGATCAGCCCTGACCCGCGCTCAGGCTAACCCGGTCAGACCTCGAAGTCGACGCACACCCGCGCCGTGACGACCGTGCGCACGTAGGCGGCGACCTCCTGATGCGCGGGATGCACCTGGTAGGCGTCGAGGGCGGCCGCATCGCGGTAGTCCGAGTCGAGGACGACATCCCAGTTGCCCTCGGTGGTGCCGAGGTCGGCGCGGATGTCGAGACGCTCCGTGCCGTCGATCATCGGCAGCAGCGCGGCGAAACGCTCCCGCATCTCGGCGACGACGGCGGCCTTCTCCTCCGCGGACTCGGCGGCGAGCTTCCAGAGGACGAGGTGACGGATCATGCGAGGGCCTTCCTGAGACGTGCGGCGTCGACGCGCCAGATGGTGTGCACCCGATCGTCGATCATGACGACGGGGATCTCCTCCGCGTACGCGTCGAGCAGGGCCGGATCGTCGACGATCGACCGCTCCTCGAACGCCACGGCGGGGAACTCCGCCAGCACCTCGGTGACGATCGCCCGGGCGTCGTCGCAGAGGTGGCATCCCGGCCTGCTGAGCAGCAGCACGCGGGTCGGGGGCACGGATCCAGAATACGAGGCGGCTACCCTGAGGGGATGCCCGAGGAGATCCGCCCCGCCCCGAGCGACGACCCCGTGACCGGCGCGCACGAGATCCCCGCACCGAGCGACCGCCCCATCCTCGCCTTCTTCGACGTCGACAACACCCTCATGCGCGGCACGAGCCTCTTCCACCTGGGCCGCGAGGCGTGGACGCGCAAGATCATCGGCTTCCGCGAGATCGCGCGGTTCGCGTGGCATCAGCGCCGTTTCATCTCGGTCGGCGAGAACCAGGACCACCTCGACAACGCGCGCGACCGCGCCCTCGGACTCGCGAAAGGCCACCGGGTCGAGGACATCACGTCGCTCGCGGAGCACATCTGGGAGCACCGCATCTCGAAGCGCCTCTGGCCCGAGACCGTGGGCCTCGCGCAGGAGCACATCGCGAAGGGTCACGAGGTGTGGCTCGTCTCGGCGACCCCGGTCGAGATCGGCACCGTCATGGCGAAGCACCTCGGGCTGACGGGCGCGCTCGGCACCGTCGTCGAGTCGGTCGACGGGGTCTACACGGGGCGGCTCGTCGGCCACACCCTGCACGCGGAGCGCAAGGCCGACGCCGCACGCGTGCTCGCCGCGTCGGCGCAGGCCGAGCTCGCGGACTGCTGGGCCTACTCCGACAGCCGCAACGACATCCCGCTGCTCGCGATGGTGGGCAACCCGGTCGTGGTCAACCCGGATGCCGAACTCGCCCGGCACGCCGAGGAGAACGGCTGGCCGATGATGCGCCTCTCGCCGCGCAGCATCCGCGGTGCGCAACGTCGTGTGCGCCGCGAGGCGCGCCGCGTGCGCCGCTCCGCCCGCCGCCAGTCCGCTCCCTAGCCGGGTCTCGACACGCCGCTGCGCGGCTACTCGACCACCGGAAAAGGTGAGGCCGGATGCGCTTCGCGAACCAATCGGGGTAGGGG
>CAMLMQ010000207.1 GCA_946481135.1 uncultured Microbacteriaceae bacterium | reverse complement strand
CGGCACGGCTCATGAGCGCGAGGTCCTCCTCGCGCGTGTGGGCGAGCATGAACGCCGAGAGGGGCTGGAGGGCGGCGTCGACCGCCTGCCCGAACGTGAGCGAGCCGTCGAGGTAGGGCTGCACGGCGACGGTGTTCACGTCGGTCAGCACGGGCCACATGATGAAGAGCGAGAGGAACAGGGTGAGGCCCGCGAGCACCTGGTTCGGCGGGATCGTCGTGAGTCCGAGCGCGTTCCGCGTCATCGCGAGCACGACGAAGATCTTCGTGAACGCGGTCGTCATGAGCAGCAGCGCGGGGGCCACCGAGAGCAGCGTGATGCCGATCAGCACCACGACGCTCGTCGACGGCTCGCCGTTCGCCGCGGCCGTGCCGCTGCCGAGCAGACCGTCGAGGATGCCCCCGAGGTCGTCCGTCCCGTCCATACGCGGGCCTCAGGAGGCGCGCTGCAGCACGGGCAGTCGCTCGAACAGCGGGCGGGCGTTGCTGTAGTCGGGCGTCGTCGCGGCGACGGGGGCCGGGTCGGGGGTCGCGTTCTCGAGGAACGCGGCGAGCGCGCGATTCGAGGGGCGCGCGACGGATGCCGGGGCGGGCTCGGCGGGCGCGGCCTCCGGGGCGTCGACGCGCATCCCGATCGCGGCCGCGAGGGTCTTCGTCATGTGCGGCAGCAGCTGCTCGGCGAGCGCGGGCACCGCGGTGCGTCGGCGCCGGCGGGGCGCGACCTCCGCCTCGACCGGCTCCGCGACCGACGCGACGACAGGCGCGACGACCGGCGCCTCGGCGGCTTCGTCGAGAGCCTCGCGCAGCACCGCCGCGAAGTCGACGGGTTCGGGCACGTCGGCCGAGGCAAGGGTCTCCTCGGCCGACGCGGCGACCTGGGTGCGGTCGCTTCCGGGGGTGACGACCGCCTCGGGGTGGGCGATCGTGACGACGACGGGGGTCGCCGCGGGGGTCGGGGTGGGCTCCAGCACACTGATGCCCTGCTCGGTGACGCCGAGCACGAGCTTCACGCCGTCGATCTCGACGACCGTGACGGAGGCCTTGGCGCTCAGCCGGTGGCTGCCGTGCACCTGGATCGCGCGCTTCGGGGCCCCGCCGAGGCGGGCCGCGAGCGCGCCCTTCTTCCCGGAGCCGCGGGTGAGGCGGCGCTGCACGACCCAGATCAGGCCCAGCACGGCGGCCAGCGCGACGAGCACGCGCAGCGCGAGGAAGAGCGTCTCCATCAGACCGTCTCCTCCGGGTCGAGGATGCGCGTGATCCGCACGGCGTAGTCCTGGTCGACGACGACGACCTCGCCGCGGGCGATCGGACGGCCGTTGAGCAGCACATCGGCGGGCGCGCCGACCGAGCGGTCGAGCTCGATCACGGCCCCCGGTTCGAGCGAGAGCACCTCGCGCACGCTCATGCGCACGCGCCCGAGCTCGACGGTGAGGTCCATCGCGACGTTCGAGATGCGGCCGAGGCGCGCGTCGACCGTCGCGGGTGACGCGGCGGGCTCGGCGGCGGCGCGCACCGTGACGGCGAACCATCCGACGACCCGGCCCGCGGCGCGCAGCTCCCACGCGGTCGGCCCGGGGTCGGCGAGCGCCGACGCGGCGGGCACCTCGCGAGGCTCCGCGACGACACCGGCCCCGAGCGGGGCGGCGGCGGCTTCGAGGGCGGGGCGCAGCACGTCGGCCGCCGTGACCCGGCCGCCGTCGGCTCCGCCCGCCTCGGCGAGCAGACCCGCGTCGGTGAGCACGAGCAGCAGATCGGCCGACCGGGCACCGACGAAGGTGGCACTGACCGCGACCGCGTCGCCGGGCACGTCGGGCGTGCCGACGAGCGGCTCCGCCACGACGGTCTCCGGGGTCGGCAGCGCGGGCACGAGCGCTGTGACGAGGCGCTCCTCGAGACCGGCGGGGGTGGACGTGAGCGTCATGCGGATTCCTCCAGGTCGACGACGACGCAGGCGAGATTGCCGCCCTGCGTGCCGATCGCGGCGTGGGCGACGAGCTGACCCTCGACCGCGAGATCGAGGGGTCGGTGCTGCGGGTGCGGAAGCGGGATGACGTCGCCGACCGCGAGTCCGAGCACCGTCGCCGGGCTGACGGCGGCGGGCGCGAGACGCAGCGCGAGGTCGACGGGCACCGTCACGAGTTGCGCGCGCAGGAGCTCGGCGGGGTGGTCCGACGCGGGAGCCGCGTGCTCCTCGGCACCCGCGGTCAACGCCGACGCCGGGAGCGCGATCCCGAGCGTCGTGCGGAGGCCGTCGACGTCGACCGTGAAGCCCGCGAGCACCATGGCGTCGTCGGGCCGGGCGGCGGAGGCGAGGCGCGGCGACGGCGGGAACGACAGCACCGAGAGGTCGATCGGCAGGAAGCCGGTGAACGCGTAGCGCAGGTCGTCGAACGCCGTGTCGAGCACGCGACGCACGATCGACTGCTCGATCGCGGTCAGCGTCGCGCGCGTCGGCGCCGCGGTCGGCGATCCGCCGAGCACGCGGGCGACCCAGCCCAGCAGAGCCGGCGCGGGCATCCGCACAAGGCCGCGTTCGGCGATCCCCGGCACCGCGCAGAGCACGAGCGCGTCGTCGTCGGAGAGGCGGTCGACGATCTCGCGGTAGTCGAGCACGGCCAGACTCGCGAGCTCGACCGACGTGTCGGCATGCAGCCGAGCGCCCAGGCTCGTCGACCACCGGTCGGCGAACACGTCGAACGCCGACTCGAGGCGCCGCATGCGGTCGCGCGGAATGGCCGCCGGGCGACGGAAGTCGTAGGCCTCGGCCGCGGGGGCGCCCGCATCCGCCTGCACCACCGACACCGTCATGGCGGGAACAGTCGGCGGATCCGAGCACGGCGTTAGGGTGCGGGCACCCCCCGTTGGGAGGTCGGAGTCAGTGCGATCCGGTCCCCTCTCCCGAGTGTGGGGCGGGCTCCCCCGAGCCCGGCCCCCGGCTCGACGTCCCCCCGGACGCCGAGCCCGTCGTCGCGGCCCCCACCGGCGACGACTCCCCCGACCCGGCGAGCTGCTGGGCGAGCCCCTCCGGGTCGGTCGTGAGCACCACGATGTCCACGCGGCGGTTGAGGGCGGGGTCGCCGTCGGTGCTCGGCCGCGCCGAGCCGTAGGTCGTCCCCGAGATCTTGGCGTCCGGCATCCCCGTCACCTCGACCAGATGGCGCAGCACCGACGTCGCCCGCGCGGCGGCGAGCTCCCACGTCGAGCTGTACGGCGCGGGGTTGAAGCGCGGATCGGCGTGCCCCTCGATCGAGAGGTCGCGTCCCGACGCGGCGAGTCCGGGGCCGATCGCGTTGAGCACCTCGAGGGCGTCGGGGCGCAGCCGTGCCGAGTTGCCGTCGAAGAACGTGTCGACCCCGGTGAGCTTCACGACGAGCCCGCGGTCCTCGATCTCGTACTCGACGGAGGCGGCGAGGCCCGTGTTCTCGAGTTGGTACTGCAGCTGCTGCGCGAAGTCCGACAGCAACTCCTCCTCCGACGGCTCGTCGGTGAAGCCCGCGTAGCCCTCGGACGGTCCCGCCTGGCCCACGAGCTCCTCGGGTACGACGATGCCGGTCGCGGTGTCGGCGAACTCGGTCGTCGTCGCGCCGAATCCGGTCGCGAGACCCACCTTGAGCTCCTGCCACTTCTCGGCATCGACGGTCGACATCGCGTACAGCACGATGAAGAGGCACATGAGCACGGTGACCATGTCCATGTAGGAGGCCATCCAGCGCTCCTCGCCTCCGCCGTGACCACCGCCGCCGTCCGCGTGGGCGGCACGCTTCCGGCGGCTCATGCGACGACCTTGAGGTCGGCCGGCTTCTCCGGCTTGCCGGGCTTGCCGCCCTTGCCGGTGGCCTTGCCGGACCCGGCCGCCTTCGCGCCGACCATCGCCTCCAGCCGTTCCACGATCGCGCGGGGCTGGGCGCCGGACTGCACGCCGAGCACGCCCTCCATCGCGAGAGTGCGGCGCTCCACCATGAGGTCGGTGAGGCGTCCGAGCCGGGCGCCGATCGGCATCCACATGAGGTTCGACGACAGCACCCCCCACAGCGTCGCGACGAACGCCGCGGCGATCATGTGGCCGAGATGTTCGGGGTCGGACAGGTTCTCGAGCACGTGGGTGAGCGAGACGACGGTGCCGATGATGCCGATCGTCGGCGCGTAGCCGCCCATCGTCATGTAGAACTTCGCGGCCACCCGCTCGTCGCGCTCCTGCTGGGCCACCTGCTCCTCGAGCAGCTCGCGCAGCTCGTCGGGGTCCATGCCGTCGGCGACGTTCTGCAGCGCCGACTTGAGGAAGGGGTCCTTGACCTTCGCGGCTTCGGCTTCGAGCGACAGCAGCCCCTCGCGGCGGGCCTTCTCGGCGAGCTCCCCCATCTGCGCGATGAGCTTCGGCGCCGACTCGACCTTCCCCTGGAACGCGCGCGGCAGCGCCTTGACGACGAGGCCGAGGTCTTTGAGCGTCGCGCTCGCGATGCCCACCGCGATCGTCGCCCCGAACACGAGGATCATCGGCGCCGGGAGCAGGATCGAGGTGACGCTGCCGCCCTCCAGGAAGATCATCGCCACGATCGACCCGAAGGCGAGCAGGATGCCGATGAGGGTTGCCGGATCCATCAGCGGCTCTTCCCGCCGCGGGTGAGCGGCACGATCTCGCCGGTGCGATGCGTGAGATCGCTCGGCTCGTTCGACGCCGCGTGGGCGAGGGCGATGACCTTCGCGCGATACCGGGCGACGAGCTCGATGATCTCGTCGAGCGGCTCGGTGACGATGTACGACGACCCGTCCACGAGCACGAGGGTCGTGTCGGGGCTGGCGTGGATGCGCTCGATGAGGTCGGGGTTCACGGCGAAACGCGAACCGTTCAGACGTGTGACCACGATCATCGGCATCCTGCCCTCTTGAACG
>CAMLMQ010000206.1 GCA_946481135.1 uncultured Microbacteriaceae bacterium | reverse complement strand
TTCGCGGCACGCCAGCCGCTCTCCGACCCGGTCTGGGCGAAGCCGACGGTGATGATGCCGTCGTCGGCTCCTCCGCCGCCGCCGGCGGCGCATCCGGTGAGGGAGATCGCGAGGGCCGCGACTGCCGCGACCCCTCCGATGAGTTTCTTCATGACCAAAACCTCCTCGTTCTGGATCCGGCTGCATCGCCGGCTCTTGGTGGCGCGCGACGCCAGCGGGTGGCGTGCGTCGCTCGGAATGTTAGCCCTCACATTTGCGTCCTGCGCAACGCCAAGTAGGTAACGATTCGGTAACGGCATCCTCAGATCGTTGTTTTTGCAGGCATTTCGCCCGTCGACTCGTCGCCGATCTCGCTCGACCGAACTCAACCTGAGCAGTGAGCGTTCACACAGATGTGACGGCGCGCCCCCAGGTCAGGGCGAGGGATAGCCTGACCCGATGACCGAACCCGGGCGCGCGCCGAGCATCTACGACGTCGCGCGTCGCGCCGAGGTGTCGCACCAGACCGTCTCCCGCGTACTCAATGGATTCGCCGGCATCCGGCCCGAGACGCGCGATCGCGTGCTCGCCGCCGTCGCCGACCTGGGCTACCGGCCGAACCGTGCCGCGCGGGCGCTCGCGACGAACCGCACCCACTCGATCGGCGTGCTCGTGCCGGCGACGGCCGACTTCGGCCCGACGAGCAGCCTGCACTCGGTCGAGCAGGCGGCGCGCGACGCCGGATTCCATGCCCTCGTCACGAGCACGCGCCTCGACCAGGCGTCGGTGCGCGAGAGTCTCGCCTTCCTCGTCGCGCAGTCGATCGAGGCGCTCATCGTGATCGCGCCCTACCGCGTCGTCGTCGACGAGCTCGCGCAGGTGCCCCCCGACATCCCCACGGTCGCGCTGCAGACCGGGTCGACCGGTGAGGGCGATCTCGTGGGCGTCGACCAGGCCGCGGGCGCCCGCCTCGCCGCCGAGCACCTGATCTCCCTCGGGCACCGCCGCATCCAGCAGCTCACCGGCCCGGCCGACTTCCTCGAGGCGGCGGTGCGCCGGGATGCCGGCGACGCGGCGCTCGCTGCCGCCGGCATCGCGACCCTGCCGCACCTCGTCGGCGACTGGACGGCCGACTCCGGCTACGCCGCCCTCGACCGCCTCGACCGCGACGTCACGGCGGTGCTGTGCGGCAACGACCAGATGGCCCTCGGGCTCGTGCACGCCCTCGTCGATCGCGGGCGTCGCGTGCCGCACGACGTGAGCGTCATCGGGTTCGACGACATCCCGGAAGCCGCCCACAGCCTGCCGCCGCTCACGACGGTGCACCAGGACTTCCGCGAGGTCGGCGTGCGGGCCGTGCGGCACCTCATGGCGCTGCTCGACGGCGGCGCGGCGGCGCCCGAGCCCGCGATCGCGCCCACCCTCGTCGTGCGCGGGTCGACCGCCGCGGTCTGAGCGCGGCGTCGGCCGCGCGTTGCGGTCGCCGGATGTTACCGGTAACATCGCGCTCGTCCGTCGAGGAGGATGCGATGACCGAGAGCCCCGCCACGCAGGCCGCGATCGACGCGGTGCGCGCCGACGTCGCTCGGCTGCACGCCGAACTCGTGCGCTACGGCCTCGTCGTCTGGACCGGCGGCAACGTCTCGGGCCGCGTGCCGGGCAGCGACTACTTCGTGATCAAGCCCTCGGGCGTCTCGTACGACGACCTGACCCCGGCGAACATGATCCTCTGCCACCTCGACGGCACGGTCGTCGAGGGAACCCCCGGCAGCGAGCGGTCGCCGTCGAGCGACACCGCCGCGCACGCGTACGTCTACCGCGAGATGCCCGAGGTCGGCGGGGTCGTGCACACGCACTCCCCCTACGCCGTGGCGTGGGCGGCGCGCGGCGAGGAGATCCCGTGCGTCATCACCGGGATGGCCGACGAGTTCGGCGGCCCCATCCCGATCGGGCCGTTCGCGATCATCGGCGACGACTCGATCGGCCGCGGCATCGTCGAGACGCTGCGGGGCCATCGCTCGCGCGCCGTGCTCATGCAGAACCACGGCCCGTTCACGATCGGCGTCACCGCGAAGGATGCCGTCAAGGCCGCCGTCATGTGCGAGGACGCGGCGCGCAGTGTGCACCTCGCGCGCCAGGGCGGCGAACTCGTGCCGATCCCGCAGGAGCAGATCGACGCGCTCTACGCGCGCTATCAGAACGTGTACGGCCAGTCGTCGGACGCGCGGCGATGAGCGCCGCCGACGTGATCGCGGTCGGCCGGGCCACCCTCGGCATCGAGCTCGGCTCGACCCGCATCAAGGCCTGCCTCGTCGGCGACGACCTCGGTGAGGTGCTCGCCACCGGGAGCCACGAGTGGGAGAACCAACTCGTCGACGGACTGTGGACGTACTCGCTCGACGCCGTGCGCGAGGGGCTCCAGGCCGCCTACGCCGAGCTCGCCGCCGACGTCGAGCGCCGGTTCGGCGTGCGGCTCGAACGCCTGCGCGCGTTCGGCGTCTCGGCGATGATGCACGGCTACCTCGCCTTCGACGACGACGACCGGCTGCTCGTGCCGTTCCGCACGTGGCGCAACACCAACACGGGCGACGCCGCCGCCGAGCTCACCGAGCTGTTCGGTGTCAACATCCCGCTGCGCTGGTCGATCGCCCACCTGCACGAGGCCGTGCTCGATGCCGAACCGCACGTCGCCGAGGTGCGCGGATTCACCACTCTCGCCGGTTACGTGCACCGCGAACTCACGGGACGCAACGTGCTCGGCGTCGGCGACGCGTCGGGGATGTTCCCGATCGACCCGGCGACGCGCGACTACGACGCCGACCTCCTCGCCCGGTACGACGAACTCGTCGAGGGCTCGGCGCTCGCCGCGCCGCTGCGCGACCTGCTGCCCGAGGTGCTCGTCGCGGGGCAACCCGCGGGCGAGCTGACGGCGGAGGGCGCCGCGCTGCTCGACCCGACGGGCGGCCTCCAGCCCGGCGCGATCGCGTGCCCGCCCGAGGGCGACGCGGGCACGGGCATGGTCGCGACGAGCGCCGTCGCCCCGCGCACCGGCAACGTGAGCGCCGGCACGAGCATCTTCGCGATGGTCGTGCTCGAGCGCCCGCTCGGCCGCGTGCACGAGGAGCTCGACGTCGTCACGACGCCCGCGGGCGACCCCGTCGCGATGGTGCACTGCAACAACGGCGCGAGCGAGCTCGCCGCGTGGGTCGGGATGTTCTCGCGCTTCGCCGCCGCGTCGGGCGGGACGTCGGATGCCGACGCCGTGTACGAGACGCTCTTCCGCGAGGCGCTCGAGGGCGAGGCGGATGCCGGCGGCCTGCTCGCCTACAACCACCTCGCGGGCGAGCCGATCGCCGGACTCGCCGAGGGTCGACCGCTCTTCGTGCGCACCCCCGACAGCCGCTTCACGCTCGCCAACACGATGCGCGCCCAGCTCTACGGTGTGTTCGCGACGCTCGCCCTCGGCATGCGCGTGCTCGCCGAGGAGGGCGTCGCGCTCGACCGCCTGTACGCCCACGGCGGCATGTTCCGCACCGCGGGGGTGGCGCAGCGCTTCCTCGCCGGTGCGCTCGACGCCCCCGTCACGGTCACCGAGACCGCCTCGGAGGGCGGCGCGTGGGGCATCGCCGTGCTCGCCGCCTACGCCGCCGATCCCGCAGGGCTCCCCCTCGATGCCTTCCTGCACGAGCGGGTCTTCGCGGGTTCCGCCTCCCGCACCGTCGAACCCGACCGGGCCGACGTCGCGGGGTTCGCCGCCTACCTCGACCGCTACGAGGCGGGGCTCGCCGTCGAGCGCGCCGCCGTCACCGTCCTCTGAATCAGCTCGAACGTCACGACCGAAGGATCCCCGTGAGCCGCAGCATCGTCCCCGACCTCTCGACCCAGACCGTCTGGTTCCTCACCGGCAGCCAGGGCCTCTATGGCGAGGAGACGCTGCGCCAGGTCGCGGAGCAGTCGCGCGAGGTCGCGACCCGCCTCGCGGCGTCGTCCGACATCCCGGTCACCGTCGAGTGGAAGCCCGTACTCACCGACCGCGACGCCATCCGGCGGGTCATGCTCGACGCCAACGCCGACGACGCGGTCATCGGCGTGATCGTCTGGATGCACACCTTCAGCCCCGCGAAGATGTGGATCGCCGGACTCGACGCCCTCGTCAAGCCGCTGCTGCACCTGCACACGCAGGCGAACGTCGAGCTGCCGTGGGGCGAGATCGACTTCGACTTCATGAACCTCAACCAGGCCGCGCACGGCGACCGCGAGCACGCCTACATCGAGTCGCGGCTCGGCATCCCGCGCACCACGGTCGTCGGCCACGTCTCCGACCCGGCCGTGACCGCCCGCGTCGGCTCCTGGACCCGTGCCGCCGCCGGCCGCGCCGCCACCCGCGGCATGCGGCTCGCCCGCTTCGGCGACAACATGCGCTACGTCGCCGTCACCGAGGGTGACAAGACCGAGGCCGAGCTGCGTCTCGGGGTGCAGGTCAACACGTGGGGCGTGAACGAGCTCGTCGCCGCCGTCGACCGCGCCACCGAGACGGAGGTGGATGCCCTCGTCGCTGAGTACCTCGACAGCTACGACGTCGTGCCCGCGCTGCGCCCCGACGGCGACCGGCACGACGCGCTGCGCGAGGGCGCCCGCATCGAGGCCGGGTTGCGCTCGTTCCTCGAGGAGGGTGGCTTCACCGCCTTCACCGACTCGTTCGAAGACCTCGGCGCTCTGAAGCAGCTCCCCGGTCTCGCGGTGCAGCGCCTCATGGCCGACGGCTACGGCTTCGGCGCGGAGGGCGACTGGAAGACCGCCGTGCTCGTGCGCACCGCCGCCGTCATGGGCGCGGGGCTGCCGGGCGGCGCCTCCCTCATGGAGGACTACACGTACCACCTCGAGCCGGGCAACGAGCTCATCCTCGGCGC
>CAMLMQ010000205.1 GCA_946481135.1 uncultured Microbacteriaceae bacterium | reverse complement strand
CCGAAGTACCCGTCGGTGAGCTCCTGCGCCGCGAGCGCGAGCTCCCACGACGCGGGGTTGCCGATGCGGATGGCGCTCGCGATCGTCTCGGGGTTCTTCACGACCTCGCCCCGGACGAGCGGCGCGGAGCCGGCGGCCTGGAAGCCGAACATCCTCGGGAGCTTCGTCGCGAGCCCCGACTCCAGGTACTCGGCGTACCCGCGGGTGTAGGCGGTGTAGTTGCCGGCGTTGCCGACCGGGATGAGATGGAAGTCGGGGGCGTCGCCGAGCACGTCGACGACCTCGAACGCGCCCGTCTTCTGCCCCTCGATGCGGTCGTTGTTGACCGAATTGACGAGGTGAACCGGGTAGTTCGCGGCGAGGTCGCGGGCGATGTCGAGGCAGTCGTCGAAGTTGCCGTCGACCTGCAGCAGTTCGGCGCCGTGGGCGATCGCCTGCGCGAGCTTGCCCATCGCGATCTTGCCGTCGGGCACGAGCACGGCGGCGGTGAGCCCGGCGTAGGTCGCGTAGGCGGCGGCCGAGGCGGAGGTGTTGCCGGTCGAGGCGCAAATGACGGCCTTCGCGCCGTGCTCCTTCGCCTTCGAGACGGCCATCGTCATCCCCCGGTCCTTGAACGAGCCCGTCGGGTTCATGCCCTCGTACTTGACGAAGACCTTCGCCCCCGTGCGGTCGGAGAGCGCCGGGGCCGGGATGAGCGGCGTGCCGCCCTCGCCGAGCGTCACGATCGGCGTCGCATCGGTCACGTCGAGCCGGTCGCGGTACTCGGTGAGCACCCCTCGCCACAGATGGGCCATCGTCTTGCCTTCCTACAGTCCTTCGACGCGCAGCACGCTCGTGACCGCGGCGACGACATCGGTCGCGGCGAGGGCGGCGACGGTCGCGGCCAGCGCCTGCTCCGTCGCCTCGTGGGTGCCGATCACCAGGGTAGCGGTGGGCGCGGCGGCGTCCGGACGCGCGTCCTGCTGCACGGCCTCGACCGAGACGTCGTGTTCGGCGAAGAGGGTCGCGATCTGCGCGAGCACGCCGGGCTTGTCGGCGACCTCGAGCGTGATGCGGTAGCGGGTGCGCACGGTCGAGATCGGCAGCACGGGCAGGTTCGCGTGCGTCGACTCCGCGACCCCCGGGCCGCCGATGACGTGCCGACGCGCCGCCGAGACGACGTCGCCGAGCACGGCGGAGGCGGTCGGGATGCCGCCCGCTCCCGCGCCGTAGAACATGAGGCTGCCCGCGGCCTCGGCCTCGAGGAACACCGCGTTGTTCGCGCCGTGCACCGCCGCGAGCGGGTGGTCGTTCGGCACGAGCGCCGGATGCACGCGCGCGCTCACCCCCTCGGCGCCCGTCTCGGGGTCGACGACGCGCTCGCACACGGCGAGCAGCTTGACGACGAAGCCCGCGGCGCGCGCGGCCGCGACGTCGGCAGCGGTCACGCCCATGATGCCCTCGCGGTACACCGCGTCGAGGGGGACGGTCGTGTGGAAGGCGAGGCTCGCGAGGATCGCGGCCTTCTGGGCGGCGTCGAAGCCCTCGACATCGGCGGTCGGGTCGGCTTCGGCGTAGCCCAGCCGCTGCGCCTCGGCGAGCACCTCGCCGAGGTCGGCGCCCTCGCGGTCCATGCGGTCGAGGATGTAGTTGGTCGTGCCGTTGACGATGCCGAGGATGCGGCGCACGCGGTCGCCCGCGAGACTGTCGCGCAGCGGCCGGATGATCGGGATGGCCCCGCCGACCGCCGCCTCGTAGTAGAGCTGCGCGCCGACCTGCTCGGCGATCTCGAACAGCTCCGGCCCGTGGGTCGCGAGCAGCGCCTTGTTGGCGGTGACGACGTCGGCGCCGGAGTTCAGCGCGAGTTCGAGGTACTCGCGGGCCGGTTCGAGGCCGCCCATGAGTTCGACGACGATGTCGGCGCCGAGGATGAGCGAGCGCGCGTCGGTCGTGAGCAGGTGCGCCGGAATCTCGGCCGTGCGCGGCGCGTCGAGGTCGCGCACGGCGACACCGACGAGCTCGAGCCCGGCGCCGACCCGCTCGGAGAGCTCGTCGCCGTGCTCGAGCAGCAGCGACGCCACCTGGGCGCCGACGGAGCCGGCGCCGAGCAGGGCGATGCGGAGGTTGCGGTATTCGATCATGCGTCGACGCTGTGCCCTTCGATTCCAGTGTCCCGGGAGAGGAGGTCGGCCTCGGTCTCACGCCGGACGATCACGCGCGCCCCGCCGTCGGCGACCGCGACGACCGCCGGGCGGCCGAGATAGTTGTAGTTGCTCGCGAGCGACCAGCAGTAGGCGCCCGTCGCGGCAACGGCCACGAGGTCGCCCGGGGTCACGTCGCCCGGGAGGTAGTCGGCGCGCACGACGATGTCGCCCGACTCGCAGTGCTTGCCGGCGATGCGCACGAGCGCCGGATCGGCATCCGAGGCGCGGTTCGCCATCCGCACCGTGTAGTCGGCGCCGTAGAGCGCCGGGCGCACGTTGTCACTCATGCCGCCGTCGACGGAGACGTAGGTGCGCACCGCGCCGCCGTCGACGACGACCTCCTTCGTCGTGCCGACCTCGTAGAGCGTGACGGTCGACGGGCCCGCGATGATGCGACCGGGCTCGATCGCGATCGCCGGCACCGGGATGCCGAGGGCGGCGCACTCGTCGACGACGACCCGCGCGAGTTCGGTCGCGAGTTCGTCGAGCGGGATCACCTCGTCGGCGCTCGTGTAGGCGATGCCGAAGCCCCCGCCGAGGTTGAGCTCGGGCACCTCTCCCCCGGCCCGCAGCTCGGCGTGGAGGGCGAGCAGGCGCCGCACCGCCTCGGCGAAGCCGTCCGACTCGAAGATCTGCGACCCGATGTGCGAGTGCAGCCCGAGGAACCGCAGCGACGGGCGCGCGCGGATCGCGGCGACCACGTCGGGCGCGTCGGCGAGCGGGATGCCGAACTTCTGATCCTCGCGGGCCGTGGCGAGGTACTCGTGCGTCGAGGCGTGCACCCCGCTGTTGATGCGCAGCCGCACCGCCTGCACGCGCCCGTGGCGCTCGGCGGCGTCGGCAACGCGATCGATCTCGACGACGCTGTCGAGAACGATCGCGCCCACGCCGAGCCCGACACTGCGGTCGATCTCGGCGCGGCTCTTGTTGTTGCCGTGGTGGCCCAGCAGGGCGGGGTCGACCCCCGCGGCGAGCGCGACGGCGAGCTCGCCCTCGCTCGCGACGTCGATGCGCAGGCCCTCGTCGACGACCCAGCGCGCGACGGTCGTGCAGAGGAACGCCTTGCCGGCGTAGTAGACGGCGACGGGTGCCGCGAACGCACGGGAGAACTTCTCCCGCACTTCGCGCGCGCGCGACCGCAGGTCGTGCTCGTCGACGACGTAGAGCGGCGTGCCGAAACGCTCCGCGAGCTCGGGGAGCGGCACCCCGCCCACCGACACCGCACCGTCACCGGTGCGCGTCGCCGACCGCGGCCAGACGGCGGCGTCGAGCGCGTTTGCGTCGTCCGGATGGGCGAGCCAGTCGGGTGCGAGAGGGGAGGCGGTCACGGGACGCTCACATGAGAAGACGGAATCGGATGTGAGGCGAGCGAACCCGGATTGGTCCCTGAAGCCCGCGCCAGTCTATCCAGCGCTCGCCCGATGACGGGAATCAGCCGGGCGAGCGGGGGTCAGGCGGCGGGGCAGGTGCCGGGCGTCGAGAGCTCGGGGCCGCCGAGCGCGGCGCCGTCGCCCGTGAAGCCGAGCACGAGCTCCGCGTCGACGATCGCCGCGTCGGTGAGCGTCAGCGCCTGCGGCACGCTGCCCGCGACGCAGACCTCCTGCGGCTGCAGGAAGATCGCCGCGAGCTGCCCGAGCAGCGAGTCGTCGGCGACACCCGACGTGAAGGTCTGCTCGCCGATCGTGAGCTGCGTCGGGCTGAGCACGAGCTGACCCTCGGCCGCCGACGGTTCGAGCAGCAGGCCGAGCGGGATGCGGGCGCCGAACAGCTCGAACTCGGAGGTGAGCGCGACCTGGCCGTCGTCGAACGCGAACGTGGGTGCCGCGGTGCCCTCGGGCCCCTGGCTGAGCGCGGCGAGATCGTCGGCGCCCGTCGCGAAGTCGATGCGCAGCACCTCGACGGGAGCGTCCCCGTCGAGCGGCACCCCCTCGGCGTGGAACCGCACGGCGCCCGTGAGCGGACCGAACGTGGCCTCGGGCACGTCGACGTCGACCGTGTCGACCCGTCCGGCGAGCGCCTGCAGGATGATCGACCCGCCGCCGAGCTCGACATCCACCTCGCTGCCCGCGGGCAACTGCAGCACCTCGACGACGCGGGTGCTCACGTAGTCGCGCGCGTACGCCTTCGCGACGTTCTCGGCGATGACGAACGCGATGACGCCGAGCACGAGCAGCACGCCGACGACGATCACCGCGATCAGCCAGCCGCGTCGCTTCCGCGGGGGCTCCGCGGGGGCCGGCTCGGCGGCGGGTTCGGCCGGCGGGTCGACGGGCAGGATCTCGGTGCTCACGGCTACATCCTCTCGGGGGCGCTCACGCCGAGCAGCTCGAGCCCGTTGCGCAGCACCTGGCCGGTGGCGTCGTTGAGCCACAGGCGCGTGCGATGGAGGTCGGCGACCTCCTCCTCGCCGAACGGCAGCACCCGGCACGCGTCGTACCAGCGGTGGTAGGTGCCGGCGAGGTCTTCGAGGTAGCGGGCGACGCGATGCGGTTCGCGCAGTTCGGCGGCGTGCCGCACGACCCGCGGGAAGTCGGCGAGGGTCGCGAGCAGCGCGCTCTCCGTCTCGTGGGTGAGCAGCGCCGCGTCGAAACCGTCCGCGCGGGCGACCCCGGCATCGCCTGCGTTGCGGCCGACCGCGCACGTGCGCGCGTGGGCGTACTGCACGTAGAAGACGGGGTTGTCGTTCGTGCGCTTCTGGAGGATCTCGG
>CAMLMQ010000204.1 GCA_946481135.1 uncultured Microbacteriaceae bacterium | reverse complement strand
GGCCAGCTCGGCGACGACCATCTGGCCGACGTTGTGGCGGTGGCCGACGTAGCCGGGCCCGGGATTCCCGAGCCCGACCACGAGCCAGCGATCGTCCGCCACCGACGGAACGTGTTACTCGGACTCGGCAGGCGCGTCCTCGGAGCCCACCTCGTCGACGAGGTCGCCCTCGCCCGCGGGCGACTCGCCCTCGGCGGTCTCCTCGGCGTCGCCGAGGTCGACGGTGGCCTGACCGGTGATGCCCACGACGAGCACGTCGGCATCCGTGACGAGGGTCGCACCCTGCGGCAGCTTCACGTCGCCGGCGAGGATCTGCGAACCCTCCTCGAGGCCCTCGATGCTCACGGTGACGCTCTCGGGGATGTGCGTCGCCTCGACCTCGAGCGAGATCGTGTTGGCGTCCTGGTTGACGCTCGTCGACGGCGCCGACTCGCCCTCGAGGTGCACGGGCACGTCGACCGTGACCTTCTCGCCCTTGCGCACGACGATGAGGTCGAGGTGCTCGATGATCTGACGCACCGGGTCCTTCTGCACGTCCTTGACGAGCGCGAGCTGGCTCTTTCCGTCGATCTGCAGGTCGAGCACCTGGTTCGCCTTGCGGATGATGAGCGCCGTCTCGTGCCCGGGCAGGGCGACGTGCTGCGGCTCGGTGCCGTGGCCGTAGATCACGGCCGGGATCTTGCCGGCGGCGCGGAGACGGCGGGCGAAACCCTTGCCGAACTCGGTGCGCACCTCGACGGTCAGCTTGTTGTCATTCGTGTCAGCCATGGCTGTGCTCCTGGATGGTCGGGGCCTCTGGGCCCGGTCGGATCGGTATCAACTCGAACGCACGAAAGCGCGAGGAAGACCTGGGGCCGCCCCACCGCGTCGATCACGGCCCCGCGTGCGGAGCCCTCGCCGAAGTTCAGGGAGCCATGTTACAGGTCGTCGGCGGGCTCCGGAACCTCGGAGGTCCCCCGCACGAGCCCGCCGAGCGCCGCCCCGACGAACGTGACGCCGAGCACCAGGACGAGTCCGTACGCGCCGAGGAACCATCCCGGCACGCCGGGAGGCGGAAGCGCGACGAAGAGCACGAGGCCGACGACGAGCACGATCGCGCCGACGAGGGCGGTGCCGAGCGACGACCAGCGCAGCAGCAGCCCGGCGAGGCCCGCGAGAACCCCGGCGATCACCGTCACGACCGCCGAGACGTCGTCGTATCTCATGAGCTGCACGATCGAGCGCACGAACTGGCTGCCCGCCACGACGAGCAGCACAGCGACGGCGAGCAGCAGCACGCCCCCGATCGTCGACGAGAGCGCCACGGCCGACCGACTGGAGGGTCCCGCGAGCCGGCGCGACCGGATGCCGAGGGCCGCGGCGGCGAGGAACGCGCCGACGACGAGCGCCGTGCCCGAGAAGTAGAAGACGGTCGCGCCGTCGCCGAGCGCGCGGTCGACGCGCGACAGCATCCGGGTGATCTGGAAGACCGGGCTGAAGATGCCGCCCGCGAACGAGTTGCCGAACGGCGCGACGAGGGCGAGCAGTCCGAGCAGCGCGTGCACCCCGCCGACGACGAGGGCCCCGACCCAGTGCACGGCGATCGACGCGGACGCGACGCCGAGCAGCAGAGCGCCCGCGAAAGCCTGAACGGCGGCCACCACGCCGGGCGTCTCGGCGAACGACGCGAACGCCTCGACGCGCGCGACACCGCCCGACCACGTCAGGGCGAGACCGACGGTGCTCGCCGTGGCGGCGATCAGCAGACTCAGGAAGGGTCGCGCCACGTCCGCCAGCCTACCTACGGCGTCGGACGAGCCGGCAGAAGGCCCGACTCAGTAGAACTCGACGGTGTCGACGACGTTCCGCAGCGGCTCGCCGTCGAGCAGCCGCCGCGCGTTGTCGGCGACGAGTTCGATCATCGTGCGCGTGTCGTCGGCGGTCGCGGCCGCGGTGTGCGGGCTGAGCAGCACGCCCGGCAGATCCCACAACGGACTCTCGGGGGCGAGCGGTTCCGTCGCGACGACGTCGAGCACCGCGGTGCCGACCGTGCCCGAGCGCAGCGCCTCGATGAGCGCCGGCTCGTCGACGGTCGACCCGCGTCCCACGTTCACGATCGTGACGCCGGGCTTCGCGGCGGCCAGCACGTCGGCGCTCAGCATCCCGCGCGTCGCGTCGGTGCCGGGCAGGCAGAGCACGATCGCGTCGGCCTCGGCGGCGGCCTCCGCGAAACGCTCGACCGGCACGATGCGCTCCACGCCGGGAGCCTCCACGTGTCGACGGTGCACGCCCACGACGCGCACGCCGAGCGCCGCGAGTTTCGCCGCCGTGGCCCGCCCGATCGACCCGAGCCCCACCACGAGCACCGTGGAGCCCCGCACCGCGGCGAGCTGACGGGGCGGCCCCCACTGCCGCGCGCGCTGGGTCGCCACCATCCACGGAAGCTGCTTCGCCCCGGCGAGCACCCCGAGCACCGCGAACTCGGCGAGGGCTTCGGAGTACACGCCGGCCGACGTCGTGAAGACGATGCGGTCGAGATCCTCCGGGTCGAGACGCGCCGCCTTCACCTGCTGCCCGCCGCCCGCCGGAATCGTGTGCACCCAGCGCAGCCGGGGATTCGCGGCCACCGTGCGGGCGAGGGCCTTCCCGGAGCCGCCCGGCACCCCGAAGAGCGCGTCGGCGGACGCGAGCAGGTCGTCGTAGCGCCGCTGCTGCTCGGGGGTGCGCTCGAACGGGGTGCGGTGCCCTCCCGAGGTGACCTCGACGGGGCCGAGCAGCTCCGGCTCGAAGGCGACGTCGAGGCGGGGCTCCAGCTCGGCCAGCAGCTCGGCGTACTGCGGCTCCAGCGGGTTGGTCACGACGAGACGCAGCTCACCCATCCGCGGCATCCTTCCGCAGCCGGCCGGCGACGAGCTCGACGATCTCGTCGGGGCGCAGCGCCACATCCGCCCCGATCGCGTCCTCGTCGGCCGCGGGCGCCTCGAGGGTGTCGAGCTGCGAGCGCAGCAGCGACGTGGGCATGAAGTGACCCTCACGCCCCTCCATCCGCGCCGCGAGCAGCGTCGGTTCGCCGTGCAGGTGCACGATCCGCAGGTCGGGGGCGTCCTCGCGCAGCCGATCGCGGTAGCGCCGCTTGAGCGCCGAGCACGCGACCACGACCGGCTCGTGCAGCGCCGCGGCGACGGCATCCAGCCAGGGCGCGCGATCGTCGTCGGTCAGCGGGATGCCGGCCGACATCTTCGCGTGGTTGGCCGCAGGATGCAGGTCGTCGCCTTCGACGAACGGCAGGCCGAGCACATCCGCGAGGGCTCGACCGACCGTGGTCTTGCCGGTGCCGGAGACACCCATGACGACGATCGGGTGGGGGAAGGTCACTCTCCCCACGCTAGTAGCCTGCTTGTCGTGACCATCCCCACCACCGCCACCGCCAACATCGGAGTCGTCGGCCTCGCCGTCATGGGCTCCAACCTCGCCCGCAACCTCGCCTCGCGCGAAGGCAACACGGTCGCGATCTTCAACCGCTCCCCCGAGAAGACCGACACGCTCGCCGCGGAGCATCCCGAGGCGGGGTTCGTCGTCACCAAGTCCTACGCCGAGTTCGCGGCGGCGCTGCAGAAGCCGCGCACGGCGCTCATCATGGTGCAGGCCGGCCGCGGCACGGATGCCGTCATCGACGAGCTCACGAAGGTGTTCGAACCGGGCGACATCATCGTCGACGGCGGCAACGCGCTGTTCACCGACACGATCCGCCGCGAGAAGGCGGTGCGCGAGACGGGCATCAACTTCGTCGGCGCGGGCATCTCCGGCGGCGAGGAGGGTGCGCTCAACGGCCCGTCGATCATGCCCGGCGGCTCGGCGGAGGCGTGGCAGACGCTCGGCCCGATCCTCCGCTCGATCGCCGCGGTGGCGGAGGGCGAGCCGTGCGTCACGCACGTCGGCACCGACGGCGCGGGCCACTTCGTGAAGATGATCCACAACGGCATCGAGTACGCCGACATGCAGCTCATCGCCGAGGCCTACGACCTCATCCGCCGCGGCACCGGCAAGACCCCGGCCGAGATCGCCGAGATCTTCGCCGAGTGGAACCGCGGCGAGCTCGAGTCCTACCTCATCGAGATCACCGCCGAGGTGCTGCGCCAGGTCGACGCGTCGACGGGGAAGCCGCTCGTCGACGTCATCCTCGACCAGGCGGGGTCGAAGGGCACGGGCGTGTGGACCGTGCAGACCGCGCTCGACCTCGGCATCCCCGTGTCGGGCATCGCCGAGGCGGTGTTCGCGCGGTCGCTGTCGTCGAAGCCGCTGCAGCGGGCGGCGGCCGGCAACCTGCCCGGCCCGGCGGTGCCGGAGGTGAAGGATGCCGACGCCTTCATCGAGGACGTGCGGCAGGCGCTCTACGCGTCGAAGATCGTCGCGTACTCGCAGGGGTTCGACGCGATCGTCGCCGGTGCCGAACAGTACGGCTGGGACATCCAGAAGGGCGAGATCGCGAAGATCTGGCGCGGCGGCTGCATCATCCGGGCGCAGTTCCTCAACCGCATCACCGAGTCGTACGCCGACGACCCGGGGCTCGTCGCCCTCATCACGGCGCCGTACTTCCGCGCCGCCATCACGCGCACGCAGGACGCCTGGCGTCGCGTCGTCGCCGCGGCGGCGGTCGCCGGCATCCCGGCCCCCGCCTTCTCGTCGTCGCTGTCGTACTACGACGGCCTCCGCGCCGAGCGGCTGCCCGCCGCACTCGTGCAGGGGCAGCGCGACTTCTTCGGCGCCCACACCTACCAGCGCGTCGACCGCGAGGGCACCTTCCACACCCTGTGGTCGGGCGACCGCTCCGAGGTCGAGGCGACCGACGCGCACTGATCCTCTCATCGCGAGGACCGGGTGCGGCTCGCGAGTCAAGAGCGGGGACCCCTACCCCGATTGACT
>CAMLMQ010000203.1 GCA_946481135.1 uncultured Microbacteriaceae bacterium | reverse complement strand
ACCACTCGCGGCGGATCAGATCGCGCAGCACGAAGTAACCGGGCTTGGGGGTTCCATCGAGCCGAACCAGGCCGGCGGGTGCGTTCAGCCAGGCCCCCGGTCGGCCATGCCCCAGTAGGTGATCGACGCCACCGCGGGATGCGCGAACAGCGACCGGTAGTGACGGTCCAGTTCGTCGGCCTGCCGCGCCTCGCCCTCGGGCGTCGACGGCCACTCCTCGCGCACGTAGTCGTTGAGGTCGACGATGTGCGGCGGCATGAGGTCGCCCGAGAGCAGCGTCGTCTCCGTGAAGTGCAGCGGGATGCCGAAGCGGGCGAAGCGATCGGCCGCCTCGAGGGCGCGCTCCTCGCCGCGATAGCCCTGGTGCATGTGCGTCTGCAGGCCGATGCCCGCGACGGGCACCCCGAGGTCGAGCACCTCCTCGACGAGCCGCTCGTACGCGGGAGACAGGTCGAAGTCGTTGAGGTGCAGGGCGACGCCCGGGTTCGCCGCGAGGGCGGCATCGGCCGCGAACCGGACGAGACCCGCACCTCCCCACTCGGCGGCGAGCGGCGTGATCGCGTTGTCGCCGTTGGCGAAGACCGGCGCGATGACCGCTTCATTGACGACATCCCACGTGCCGACGAGATCGGCGAAGCCGGCGACCTCACGCCGCACGCGCGCGGCGACGGTCGCGGCGACCTCGTCGAGCGGCCGCCCGAGCAGCCAGTCGGGCGCGAGCGTGTGCCAGATGAGCGGATGCCCTTTGAGCCGCACGTCGCGCGCGGCGAACCACTCCGCCGCCCGGCGCAGCCGCTCGGTGCGCGGCGCGCCCTCGGTGGGCTCGAAGTCGGCCCAGTAGAACGGCAGGATCGCGAGGTCGAACGCGTCGAGCCAGAGCCGCGCGAGCTCGTCGTCGCCCTCCGCGCCGACACCGTTCACGTGGTCGAGCAGCTCGAAGGCGATGTTGCCGAAGCCGAAGGCGTGGCGGGTCTGCTCGACCGTCACCTCGGTGTCGACGACGGGGCCGTCGGCCGTGCGCACCTCGACGACGCGGGTGGCGAGGCGGTGGGCCGGGATCACCGCCGTCATGCCGTGGTGCGCTCCTCGGTCCAGGTCGCGTGGAACGCACGATCGGCCCCCGCCGTGCGCACGGGGCCGTCGAGGGTCACCGACACCCGCAGCGGGATGTCGCCGCTCGAGCGGCCGAAGCCGAACACGAGCTCCCCGGGCTCGACGATCCGGCGGCCGTCGACGCCCGTGAACGCCGCGAGGTCGGTCGGAACGGCGACCGTCAGCCGGGCCGTCTCGCCGGGCGCGAGGGTCAGCTTGCGGTAGCCGATGAGCTTCTGCACGGGCCGCACGACCGAGGCGACCGGGTCCTCCAGGTAGAGCTGCACGACATCCGACCCGACGCGGTCGCCGGTGTTCGTCACGGCGACCGAGAGTCGCGCCGTACCGTCCGTGCCGATGACCGGCTGCGCGGTCGCGGCATCCGTCCAGGTGAAGGACGTGTACGACAGGCCGTGCCCGAAGGGATAGGCGGCGTCGACCTTGACGCTGGAGACCCCGTTGCTGCGGGCGAGCGGGGAAGCGAGGTACGTGGTGGGCTGCGCACCCGGGGTCGCGGGCACCGAGACGGGCAGGCGCCCGCTCGGGTTGACGCGGCCGCTCAGCACGCCCGCGATCGCCCCGGCACCCTCCTCGCCCGGGAAGAAGGTCTGCACGATCGCGGCGGCCTCGTCGACCGCTCGGTCGAGCGCGTACGGCCGGCCGGCGAGCAGTGTCACGACGACCGGCGCGCCCGCGTCGAGCACGGCGTCGAGGAGCGCGGCCTGGGCACCCGGCAGCACGAGGGACTCGACGTCGCACCCCTCACCGCTCGTGCCGCGGCCGAACAGCCCCGCCCGATCGCCGAGCGCGAGGACGACGACGTCCGCCTCGCGCGCCGCGGCGACCGCCGCGGGGATGCCGTCGGTCTCGCCGCCGGAGATCGTCGTTCCGGCGACGTGGGTGACGGTCGCGTCGGGGAACTCCTCCCGCACCGCCTCGAGGAGGGTCGGGATCTCGATGCCGATCGGCACGTCCGGGTGGTGGGCACCCACGTGGAGCGGGAACGAGTAGCAGCCGAGCATCGCGGCGAAGTCGTCGGCGGTCGGGCCGAGCACCGCGATGCGCGGCGGGGCGGCGAGCGGCAGCACTCCGTCGTTCCGCAGCAGCACGACCGACTGCTCGGCCAGCTCGCGGGCGATCGCCCGGTTGATCGGCGGGTCGAGGTCGACGCTGCCGCGCAGCGACTCGGGGTCGGAGAGATCCTTGCCGGCGAGGGCGGGAGGCACGGCGGCCCACGACGGATCGAGCAGCCCGAGCTCGCCCTTTTGACGCAGGACGCGGCGGAGCGCGGTGTCGATGACGTCCTCCGACAGCCGACCGGAGCGCACCTCGTCGAGAAGCGGCGCGCCGTAGGCACGGACCGTGGGGAGTTCGACGTCGATGCCCGCCTCGAGCGCGAGGGCCGCGGCCTCTCCGAGCGAGCCGACGACCCGGTGCTGCAGCTGCAGGAACGCGACCGCGAAGTAGTCGGCGACGACCGTGCCGTCGAACCCGAGCTCGCCGCGGAGCAACTCGGTGAGCAGGGCGCGGTCGCCGGCCGACGGGATGCCGTCGGTGTCGGTATAGGCGTTCATGACCGAGCGGGGCCGGCCGTCGCGCAGCACCATCTCGAACGGCTGGAGCATGACATCCGCCCGCTCGCGCGGCCCCATCGACACGGGCGCGAGGTTGCGGCCGGTGCGCGACGCCGAGTAGCCGACGAAGTGCTTGAGCGTCGCGACGATGCCCGCCGATTCGAGACCGCGCACGTACGCCGCCCCGATCGAGCCGATGAGGTACGGGTCCTCGCCGATCGTCTCCTCGACCCGACCCCAACGGGCGTCGCGCACGACGTCGAGCACGGGCGCGAGCCCCTGATGGATGCCCACGCTCGCCATGTCCTCGCCGATGCGCTCCGCCATCTTCTCGACGAGCTCGGGGGCGAATGCGGCACCCCACGAGAGCGGGACGGGATAGGCGGTCGCCCCCCACGCGGCGAACCCCGCGAGGCACTCCTCGTGGGCCAGCGCGGGGATGCCGGCGGAGCTCTCGGCGACGATGCGCTGCTGGAGCCGCAGGAGCGAGAGCGCCCCGAGCGCGGGGTCGACGGGCACCGTGCCGAAGGGGCGGGTGAGCTGGCCGAGCCCGCGGGGCACGATCACATCCATGTCGATGTCGTCGGTGAGCTCGTGCTGGTTCGGCGCGACATCGCCGCCGTCGGCGTTCGCGCCCACCCAGACGCCGTAGAGCTGCGCGACCTTCTCTTCGAGCGTGAAACGCGCGAGGAGGTCCTCGACGGTGTCGGGGCGGGTGGTGGTTTCGGACATGGGGGTGGATCAGCCCTTCACGGCGCCCGTGAGGCCGCCGACGATCCGCTTCTCGGCGAACAGGAAGAACGCGAGAGCGGGAAGCATGGACAGTGAGGTGTAGGCGAGCACCGCGCCGGTGTCGACGGAGTACTGGGTCGAGAACTGCTGCACGCCGAGCGGCAGCGGCCACAGGTCCTGCGGCATGCCGCCCGCGCCGAGGATGAGCAGCGGCAGCAGGTAGGCGTTCCAGCTGCCGATGAAGGCGAGCACCCCGACGGTGATGAGTCCGGGCAGCGAGAGCGGCAGCAGGATGCGCCAGAAGAACCCGACGCGGCTCGCGCCGTCGATCGACGCCGCCTCCTCCAGCTCGTGCGGGATCGCCCGCAGGAACGGCACGAGGATGATGATCGTCGTCGGCAGGGCGAAGCCGATCTGCGGGATGATCACGCCGAGGAAGGTGCCGTGCAGCTCGAGCTGGCGCAGCAGGATGCTGAGCGGCAGCGCCGCGACCGTCACCGGGAACATGAGTCCCGCGGCGAAGAGGGCGTACAGGCCCCCGCGCCCGCGGAACTCGTAGCGCGCGATCACGAACGCCGCCATGACGCCGAGCGCCACGACGCCGAGGGTCGTACCGACGGCGATGAGGGTGGACGAGAAGACCGACCCCCAGAACCGCTCCGAGGTCAGGACGTTGACGTAGTTGTCGAAGATCCACGGGGTCGGCCAGCCACCGGGGGCCGCGTTGATGTCGGCGGTGCTGCGGAAGCCGTTGACCCACACGTAGGCGACGGGGCCGACCGAGACGGCGGCGGCGACGAGCGCGACGAGGTAGACCCAGGGCTGCCCCCAGTCGAAGGAACGGCGGCGCGACGCGGTCGTTGCGGCGGTCATCGGCGTGCCTCCCCACCGGTCAGGGCGCCCGCGAGATCGCGGCGCATGGCGGTGCGCTGGAAGAGCACCGCGACGACGAGCGAGATCGCGAAGAGGATGACGGCGATCGCGCTGCCGTAGCCGGGGGCGCCTTGGCCGTTCTGCAGCATGTAGACCGCCATCGTGTTGGTCGCGCCGACCGGTCCGCCCCTCGTCGTGACCCAGACGAGGTCGAAGAGCTGGAGTGAGCCGATCATCGACAGGAACACCCAGATGCGGATGGTGGGCGCGAGCAGCGGGATCGTGATGCGCCACTGGGTCTGCCACCAGCTCGCACCGTCGATGGCGGCGGCCTCGTGCAGCTCCTGCGGCACACCCTGGAGACCCGCGAGCATGAGCAGGATCGCGAAGCCGAGGTACTTCCAGGTGATGATGACGAACATCACCCCGAGGGCGATGTCGGGGTTGGCGAGCCACGGCTGGGCGAGCTCGCCGAGCCCGATGTTCTCGAGCGCCGCGTTGATGCCTCCGCGGGGCGAGAGCAGGAGCTTCCAGGACAGACCCGCGATGACCTCGGCGAGCACGTACGGGACGAAGATGAGGGCGCGGATGATCGAGCGGCCGCGGAGGCGGCGGTTGAGCAGCAGCGCCACGCCGATCGCGAGCGGACCCTGGATGAGGATCGACA
>CAMLMQ010000202.1 GCA_946481135.1 uncultured Microbacteriaceae bacterium | reverse complement strand
GCACGCGACGTCGAGGTGCGCCTCGCCGCGCTGCTCGAGCCGCACTCGCTCACGCTGCGCAAGTACGCCGTGCTGCAGCGCATCGCCGCGACTCCGGGGCTCTCCCTCGCCGACTTGGCGCGGGGCGCCCGGTCGACCGAGCGCGGGGTCGCGACGATGGTGCGCGCGCTCGTCGAGGCCGGGTGGGCGCGGGCGGGAACCGGCGCGGGCGGGCTCCCGGCGCAGATGACGGTCACCCGCGACGGCGCGGCGCTGCTCGACCGGCTGGGCGCGAGCATCGCCGCGCTCGACGCGGAGACATTCGCCTCGCCGGGCGGCTCGACGCTCGCCGGCGCTCTCGCGGCGTTCGACGCCCGCGGCTGACGGCTACTTCAGCATCTTCGCCATCTGGTCGGCGATGATCGCGGTCGCGCGCTGCGGCATGAGACGCGAGAGTCGGTCGAGCATCCGGGCGTCGCCGCCGATGCGCACCTTGTAGCTGCCCTTCTCGATCGCGCGCACGATCTGCTCGCCGGCCGACGCGGCGGTCGTGCCCTGCGCGCCGGCCGACTCGGCCGACATCGAGCCGGGCAGTTGCACGCCCGAGTTCCCGGTGATGTTCGTGCGCACCGCGCCGGGGAAGACGACGGTGACCGCGACGCCCGTGCCGCGCAGCTCGGCGTAGAGCCCCTCGGTCAGCAGCTTGACCGCGGCCTTCGAGGCGCCGTACGCGCTCTGCCCCGGGAACGGCACGAGCGCGCCCATGCTCGACACGTTGACGAGGCTCGCGGCCGGGCGCGCGACGAGGTCGGGCAGGAACGTCTTCACGGTGTTGACCGTGCCCCAGAAGTTCACGTTCACCACGCGCTCGATCTCGTCGAAGGAGAGCTCGCTCACGGGCGCGAACCGGTGGATGATGCCGGCGACGTTGACGAGTCCGTCGACCGCGCCGTGCGCCTTGGTCACCGCGGACGGCAGCTTCTCGACGGCCTTCCGGTCGGCGATGTTGACCACGTGCGTGGTCAGGCGGTCGCCCGCCGCCGCGAGCTGGGCGGTCTCGGCGAGACCCGTCTCGCTGAGGTCGAGGGCGGCGACGCGCGCCCCCTTCGCGAGCAGCGCGAGCACGACCTCGCGCCCGATGCCGTTGCCGCCGCCGGTGACGACGAACACCTTGCCGGAAATCTCCATCGATGCCTCGTTCCTCCGCCTCGGGTGGCGGTGTCAACTTTGTTGACACCCACGCTACTCCTCCGCGACATCCCGCGACATGCCCCTTTTCGGGCATGTCGCGCGTGCGACACGGCGTGTTGTGGCACGTCGCGGCCGAGCGCGGCGCGCGGCGGGCACGGGGACGAGGGCGCCGGGAGAGAGGCGCGGGGCCTGGGCGGGGCGTCAGGAAGCGGGGTCGGCGGGCGGCTTCGGGGCGCGGGCGCCGAGCAGCTCGGCGAGGGCCGCGCCGTCGGAGAGCCCGGCGGCCTCGGCGTTGGCCTCGGCGAGCGCCTCGACCACCTCGGACCGCTGGATGCGGATGCCGCGCGGCGCGTCGACCCCGACGCGCACGCCGTCACGACGCACATCGATCACGGTGACGACGATGTCCTCGCCGATGAGGACCTTCTCGCCCTTCTTCCGTGTGACGACCAGCATGGCTCGAAGACTATCCCACGGCCCCCGGTTCACCCCGAGGCAGGCCGAGCAGCGCGAGGCTCCCGGGGCTCGCCGTGTGGGGGCCCGCGAGAGGCAGATAGGCGTCGACCGGGCGGTGCCGGGCGAGCGCCGTGACCCACGCCTTCGTGTCGTCGTGCTTGCGCGCCGGATCGGCGACGATCCAGAGCCGATCGGGCGCGATCTGCCGCACGCGGGTGTCGGCTTCGATGTGCACGGGGTCGCCCGACCCCAGCCCCCACGCGAGGAACACGGGGAGGCCGGCATCCCGGGCGTCATCCTTCTGCAGCACCGCCGCGCGCCGGTCGTCGATGCGCGGCGCGGCCCGCGACTCCAGGCCGCCGCCGATGCGGAGGATGCCGGTGGCGCCCGCGAGATACGCCGCGACGGGCAGCGCCTCGCCGAGCAGCCCCGCGATCATCACGAGCTCGCCCGGCGTGCGACGCAGCACCGCGATGCGGGGCGTGGTTCCCTCCCTCGCCAGGGGCCGCCGGGTGGCGAGCATCGACTCGAGGTCGCCGAGCACGCGACCGAACCCCGGACCCTCGGTCGAGAGCCGATCCGACGTCGGCTCTAGGGGATCGTCGTCGAGCGTCGTCGTGTCGACGCCCTCGGGGTCGGGCAGCTCGACGACGAGCTCGAGGTACCGGCGCGCGAAGAAGCCCGCGATGCCCCCGACTCGCACCTCGTCGATGCGCACGAGGCGGGCGCCGGGACCGTGGAGGTCCCGCACGTGCGCGACCGGGTCGGCGACGCGCGTCGGGTCACACCGCAATCGGATCCAGGACACGCACCACCCCCACGGTCTCGATCGGCGCCTGCGCGGCCGCGGCCTCCTGGTACGACAGCACCGGCAGGCCGTCGCGGGCGGTGGCGACGAGACGGCGCACCGCGGGTCGCAGCGCCGGGGCGCACACGAGAGCCACCGAGGTGCCGCTCTGTCGGGCCTGTTCGACGATCGCGGAGAGCGAGGAGATCACGGCCTCCAGCCGCGCCGGATCGAAGACGATCTGGGCGCCGGCTTCGGAGGGCCGCAGCGCCTCGAGCATCGACTGCTCGAGCAGCGGCTCGATCATGACGACGTGCAGGCGGCCGTCGTCGAGGTGCGCCTGGGCGATGACGGGGCCGAGGGCCGCGCGCGCCGCCTCGACGAGACCGTCCGGCTCGGTCGACACCTTCGCGCGGAGCGCGAGCGCCTCGTAGATGCGCGCGAGGTCGTTGATCGGCACCCGCTCGGCGAGCAGACCCTGCAGCACGCGCTGCACCTCGGCGAGCGACAGCAGCGACGGCACGAGCTCCTCGACGGCCGACGGGTTGATCTGCTTGACGCCGTCGGTGAGCACGCGCACGTCCTCCCGCGAGAGCAGACGCGGGGCGTGGCTGGAGATGATCGACGACAGGTGCGTGATGATCACCGACACGCGGTCGATCACCGTCGCGCCGGCCATCTCGGCTCCGTGCCGCATCTCCACCGGCACCCACTTGCCGGTCATGCCGAACACCGGGTCGACGGTCTCGGTGCCGGGCAGCGCGTCGAGGTTCTCGCCGAGCGCGAGCACGCGGCCGACCGGCGCGGTGCCGCGACCCGCCTCGACCCCGGCGACGCGGATGACGTAGGTCGACAGCGGCAGCTCGACGTTGTCGCGCGTGCGCACCGGCGGCACGACGATGCCGAGCTCGAGCGCGAGACGCCGGCGGAGTGCCCGCACCCGCCCGAGCAGGTCGTCGGAGCCCGACGCGATCGGCACGAGGTCGGGCGAGAGCTGCACCTCGAGGGCGTGCACGCGCATCTGCTCGAGCAGCTCCTCGGTGCCGTCCTTCGCGGCCCCCGCCGACTCGGCTTCGACCTCGGCGGCTTCGGCCGCCTCCACGGCACGACGCTTCGCGAGCGCGTGCACCCGACGGCCGACGATGATGAGGGTGATGCCGACGACCGCGAACGGCAGGATCGGCATCCCCGGGATGAGCCCGAGCACGATCGCCGCCGCACCCGCGATCGTGATCGCGAGGTGCGACTGGGTGAGCTGCGCCGACGTCGTCGTGCCCATGTCGGCCTCGGCGTTCGACCGCGTGACGATGACACCCGTCGACACCGCGAGCAGCAGGGCCGGGATCTGGGTGACGAGACCGTCGCCGATCGTGAGGATCGCGTACGTCGAGAGCGCGTCGCCGACCTCCATGCCGCGCTGCAGCATCCCGATCGCGATGCCGCCGATGACGTTGACGACGATGATGATGATGCCCGCGATCGCGTCGCCCTTGACGAACTTCGAGGCGCCGTCCATCGCGCCGTAGAAGTCGGCTTCGGCCGAGATCTCGGCGCGTCGCGCCCGCGCCTGGGCCTCGGTGATCGCGCCCGCGTTGAGGTCGGCGTCGATCGCCATCTGCTTGCCGGGCATCGCGTCGAGGGTGAAGCGCGCGCCGACCTCCGCGACGCGCTCGGCGCCCTTCGTGACGACGACGAACTGGATGATCACGAGGATGAGGAAGACGACCGCGCCGATGATGAGCGACCCGCCGACGGCGACGTGGCCGAGCGCCTCGATCACCTGCCCCGCGTACCCGTCACCCAGCACGAGACGGGTCGAGGCGACGTTGAGCGCGAGCCGGAACAGGGTCGCGACGAGCAACAGCGACGGGAAGATCGAGAAGTCGAGCGGCTTCTTCACGAACATGCTCGTCAGCAGGATGACGAGCGCGAGCATGATGTTGACGATGATGAGCACGTCGAGCAGTGCCGCCGGGATGGGCACGACGAGCAGCACGACGATGCCGACGATGCCGACGGGGACGGCGAGGCTGGGCCAGTTCTTGCGCATGGAGCTCCTCGATTCGATCAGGCGGCGGCGCTGAACGAGCGCAGCGGTCGGTGGATGCCGCGGGCCGAGCCGCGACGGGTCAGGGCCGCGACGAACGCGAGCAGGCGCGCGATCGCGGTGTAGAGCTCGACGGGGATCTCCTGCCCGACGTCGCATGCGGCGTAGACGGCGCGGGCGAGCGGGAGGTCCTCGATCATCGGCACGCCGTGCTCGGCGGCCTTCTCGCGGATGCGGGTCGCGACGTGGTCGGCGCCCTTCGCGACGACGCGCGGCGCCGAGCGCCCCGGCTCGTACCGCACTGCCACCGCGAGGTGGGTGGGGTTGAGCAGCACGACGTCGGCGTCGCCGACGGCGGCGATCATGCGGTTGCGGCTCATCGCGAGCTGACGGCTGCGGCGCTGCGACTTCACGAGCGGGTCGCCGTCGGTGTTCTTGTGCTCGTCGCGCGCCTCCTTCTTCGTGACGAAGGTGTGCTTGCGGTTGCG
>CAMLMQ010000201.1 GCA_946481135.1 uncultured Microbacteriaceae bacterium | reverse complement strand
CTGGAACGCCAACTACGTCGACCACGTGCAGATCACGATGGCCGAGGACATCGGCGTCGGCGGTCGCGCCGGCTATTACGACGGGATCGGCGCGGCCCGCGACGTCATCCAGAATCACCTCCTGCAGCTCTTCGCCCTCACCGCGATGGAGGAGCCGGTGTCGTTCGACGCCGCCGACCTCCGGGCCGAGAAGGAGAAGGTGCTGTCCGCGGTGCACCTCCCGGCCGACCTGTCACGCGTCACCGCGCGCGGGCAGTACGCGGGCGGCTGGCAGGGCGGCGAGCGGGTTCCCGGCTTCCTCGAGGAGGACGGGATGAGCCCGACCTCGACGACCGAGACCTACGCGGCGCTGCGGCTCGACGTGAACACCCGGCGCTGGTCGGGGGTGCCGTTCTACCTGCGAGCCGGCAAGCGGCTCGGCCGTCGCGTGACCGAGATCGCGGTCGTCTTCAAGCGCGCCCCGCAGTACCTGTTCGCCGAGTCGCAGACCTCGGCGCTCGGCCAGAACGCCCTCGTCATCCGGGTGCAGCCCGACGAGGGCGTCACGATCCGGTTCGGCTCCAAGGTGCCCGGGGCGGGCATGCAGGTGCGCGACGTCACGATGGACTTCGGCTACGGGCATGCCTTCACGGAGGCGAGTCCCGAGGCCTACGAGCGCCTCATCCTCGACGTGCTGCTCGGTGACCCGCCGCTGTTCCCGCGCCACGAGGAGGTCGAGCTCTCCTGGAAGATCCTCGATCCGATCGAGGAGTACTGGTCGTCGATCGGAGGCCCGCTCGAGCAGTACCGTCCGGGCACATGGGGTCCCGCGTCGGCGGACGAGCTCCTCGCCCGCGACGGCCGCGTCTGGCGGCGCCCGTGAGCGTCACGGGAATGAACGGAGAACGTCCATGATCGTCGACCTTCCCGACACGACCACGAGCGCGATCTCGAAGGCGCTCGTCAAGGTGCGCGAGGAGGGCGGCGCCGTCGCCCTCGGACGTGTGCTCACCCTCGTCATCGCGAGCGCCGGGTCGACCGACGAGGAGGCCATCGAGGCGGCGAACGACGCCTCACGCGAGCATCCGATGCGTGTCATCGTGCTCAGCACGGTGGAGGGCGAGGCGCGACTGGATGCCGAGATCCGTGTCGGAGGCGACGCCGGGGCGAGTGAGGTGGTCGTGCTCCGCGCGAGCGGCGACGCCGCGAGCGACCCCGAGAGCCTCGTCACCGCGCTGCTGCTGCCCGACGCGCCGGTCGTCGTGTGGTGGCCGGGCGAGGCGCCCGTCGATCCGCACGCGTCGCCGCTCGGACGCATCGCCCAGCGCCGCATCACCGACGCCGCGGCGAGTGCCGATCCGGTCGCCGCGCTCGCGCGCCTGGGCAGCCACTACACGCCCGGTGACACCGACTTCGCGTGGACGCGGCTCACGCTGTGGCGGGCGCAGCTCGCGGCGACCCTCGACCAGCCCCCCTTCGAGCCGGTGACGGCGGCGCGGGTGACCGGCTCGTCGGACTCCCCGTCGACCGAACTGCTCGCCGCCTGGCTGCGTCTGCAATTGCGCGTCGACGTCGAACTCACCGTCAAGGAGCCGGGCGACGGGCCCAACGGCATCCACCATGTCGAGCTCGAGCGCGCTCCGGGGGTCATCCGCCTGTCGCGCGACGCCGGCGGTGTCGCGGTGCTCACGCAGCCGGGGCAGCCGCTGCACGAGATCGCCCTCCCCCGTCGCAGTCTCCGCGACTGCCTCGCCGAAGAACTGCGCCGACTCGACCCGGACGAGCTGTTCGGCGACGTCGTGCGCACGGAAGGAACGACGGCATGACCAACGAGCGACGGGTGCTCGTGCATCCCGACCCCGAGAGCCTCGCGGCGAGCGTCGCCGCACGGTTCCTCACCAAGGTGATCGACCTCCTCGACGAACGCGAGCGCGTCGACGTGTGCCTGACCGGCGGCACGATGGGGATCGCGGTGCTGCGGGCGGTCGCGATGAACCCCGCGCGGGAGGGCATCGATTGGAGCCGCGTGCACGTCTGGTGGGGCGACGAACGCTACGTGCCCCGCGGGGATGCCGATCGCAACGACGTGCAGGCCCGAGAGGCGCTCCTCGACGTGCTCGAGCTGCCGACGGAGAACGTGCACACGTTCCCCGCCCCGGGCGATCAGCCGGGCATCGAGGAGGCCGCCGACGCCTATGCCGCCGAACTCGGTGACACGGTCTTCGACATCACCTTCCTCGGCGTCGGCCCCGACGGGCACGTCGCCTCGCTCTTCCCGGATCACCCGACCGTGCTGGAGACGACGAAGACGGTCGTGGCCGAGACGGCCTCGCCCAAGCCCCCGCCCGAGCGGCTCTCGCTCACCCTGCCGGTCATCAACGCGTCGGAGCGGGTCTGGCTCGTGATGGCGGGAGCCGACAAGGCGGGCGCGCTCGGACTGGCCCTCGCGGACGCCAACGTCGCCTCGGTGCCGGTCGCGGGCGTGCAGGGACGCCGCCGCACGGTGTTCTTCGTCGATCAGGCCGCGGCCGCGGAGGTGCCCGACGGGCTCATCGAGCGCGAGCGCTACTGGACGGCGAGCGACGAGGGCTGAGTCCGCGCGATCAGCTCGCGGCGCCGCGGCGTGCGCGGAGCTGCTGCAGCGCCTCGTCGAGCAGCTGAGCCGCCTCGTCGTCGCTGCGACGCTCCTTCACGTACGCGAGGTGGGTCTTGTACGGCTCGGTCTTGGCGAGCTGCGGCGGGTTGTCCTTGTCGCGGCCGGCCGGCAGACCCGTCGTCGGGCTGTCGATGATCTCCGGGATCTCCTCATCGGGGAGGTTCGCCGCGAAGTGCCGCACGGTCTCGTTGCCGAGCGCGTCCCAGTACGAGATGGAGATGCGGTCGGCGTGATAGCCGCGGTCCTGCTCGCCCATCGGGCCGGATCCGACACGCGAACCGCGGATGGCGCTGCCACCGGATGCCATGGTGCTCCTAGTTCGAGAACTTGATGATCAGACCGAGCACCACGATGCTCGCGACCCACACGAGGGCGAGGATCACGGTGATGCGGTTCAGGTTGCGCTCCGCCACACCCGACGCCCCGAGGTTCGAGGTCGTGCCGCCGCCGAACATGTCCGACAGGCCCCCGCCGCGACCGCGGTGGAGGAGGATGAGGAGGGTCAGCAGGAGGCTCGTGATGCCGAGCAGCACCTGCACGATGGTCTGGAGAACGATCATATCCGGCCTATCCTACTGCCCTCGCGGCGCCGCTCAGGTGCCGACGTGCTGCCGGAAGCGCACGATGCTCGCGAACTCCTCCAGCTGCAGACTGGCTCCGCCGACCAGTGCGCCGTCGACGTCGGGCTCGCGCATGAACCCGGCAATGTTCGCGGACTTGACGCTGCCTCCGTAGAGCACGCGCGTGGAGGCCGCGACGTCGTCGCCGAGGACCTCGGCGAGCACGCCCCGGAGGGCGGCGCACACCTGCTGCGCCTGGTCGCTCGTGGCGGCCTGGCCCGATCCGATCGCCCAGACCGGCTCGTAGGCGACGACGATCTCCGCACCCTTCGCGACGCCCTCGAGGGCGGTGCGCAGTTGCGCGACGGGAACCGCGGAGGGTCCGTGGGTCTCGAGGTCGTCGGCGGTCTCGCCGACGCAGATGATCGGCACGAGGCCGTGGCGGTGCGCTGCGGCGGTCTTCGCCGCGACGACCTCATCGGTCTCGCCGTGGTACTGCCGACGCTCGGAGTGCCCGATGACGACGTAGGTCGCGTCGAGCGCCTTGAGGAAGGCGCCCGAGATCTCGCCCGTGTACGCCCCCGAGTCGTGCGCCGAGAGGTCCTGTCCGCCGAACTTGAGCGGGAGGTCGTCGGCGTTCACGAGCGTCTGCACGCTGCGCAGGTCGGTGAACGGCGGGAACACCGCGACCTCGACACCGCCGAAGTCGTGGTTCGCGTCCTTCAGCGTCCAAGCGAGCTTCTGCACGAACGCGATCGCCTGCAGATGGTCGAGGTTCATCTTCCAGTTGCCGGCGATGAGCGGGGTGCGCTCCTGCTTCGCCGTCATGGCGTCTGCCATCCGAGGACCTCCAGTCCGGGAAGGGTCTTTCCCTCGAGGAACTCGAGGCTCGCGCCCCCGCCCGTCGAGATGTGACCGAACGCGTCGTCGGGGAATCCGAGCGCACGCACGGCGGCGGCGGAGTCGCCCCCGCCGACGACACCGAGGCCGTCGACCTCGGTGAGTGCCTGTGCGACGGCACGAGTGCCCTCGGCGAAGGCGGGGAATTCGAACACGCCCATCGGGCCGTTCCAGAACACCGTGGACGACGAGCGGATGTGGGAGGCGAACACCGCCGCCGACTCCGGACCGATGTCGAGGCCGAGGCCGTCCGCGCCGAACGGCGTCTCCTCGAGCGCGTCGGCACGCGCGACGACGCGCTCAGCGTCCGCGGAGAACCCGGAGGCCATCACGATGTCGGTCGGCAGCACGAGCTCGACGCCCCGTTCCTCGGCCTCGGCGAGGTAGCGCCGCACCGTGTCGAACTGCGACTCCTCGAGGAGGCTCTTGCCGATCGCGTGCCCCTGCGCGGCGAGGAAGGTGAAGAGCATCCCTCCGCCGACCAGCAGCCGGTCGACCTTCGGCAGCAGAGCGTCGATGACGCCCAACTTGTCGGAGACCTTGGAGCCGCCGAGCACGACCGTGTAGGGCGCGGTCGGATTCGCCGTCAGGCGGTCGAGCACCTCGAGCTCGGCGGCGATGAGCAGCCCCGCAGCCGACGGCAGCGCCTCGGCGAGCTCGTAGACGCTCGCCTGCTTGCGGTGCACGACCCCGAAGCCGTCGGAGACGACCACGTCGCCGAGTCGTGCGAGCTCGCCCGCGAAGGCGGCGCGCTCCGCGGCATCCTTCGACGTCTCGCGCGGGTCGAACCGGAGGTTCTCCAGCAGGGTGACGCCCTCACCGACCGGCTCGTCGCCCGCGCGGAAGGCGACGGGCTCGCCGAGCAGCTCGGCGAGCCGCGCC
>CAMLMQ010000200.1 GCA_946481135.1 uncultured Microbacteriaceae bacterium | reverse complement strand
AGGGCGTTCATCGAGAAGTCCTGCGTCGTGATCGACACGGTCGTCGAGTCGAGACCCTCCTCGGCCATCGCGGCGAAGATCTCCCACTCGTTGCCGAAGCCCCACGAGCCGATGCGCTTGCCTTCGAAGTCGGCGACCGACTCGATGCCGCTGTCGGCCCACGAGACCTGCAGCGTGCCCGACTTCTGGAACACCTGCGCGATGTTCGTCAGCTCGGCGCCCGTGGCCTCGAGATCGCCGAGCACCTTGGGCACCCACGCGATCGCGAAGTCGACGTCGCCGTCGATGAGGGCCGTCTGCGGCACGATGTCACCGCCCGACGGAACGATCGTCACGTCGTCGAAGCCCTCGGCTTCGAAGTAGCCCTGGTCGAGGGCGACGTAGTAGCCCGCGAACTGAGCCTGCGGCAGCCACTGGAGCTGGAGGCTGATCTCGGTGAGCGGCTCGAAGTCCTCGTCGCCGCCACCGGAGTCCGCGGGCGCGGAGCAGGCGGCGAGCGCGAGAGCGGTCGCGGTGGCGGCGGAGGCGAGAAGCCCGCGCCGGATGCTGTGCTTCATGGGTGTCCTTTCATCGGTGGTGCGGTGGTACCGAGGGAGGGTGCCGGTCAGACCGGCGATCGCCTCGCCACGATCCGCTCGAGGAGCGAGGTGACGAGGAAGAAGAGGAGGCCGATGGCGATGCCGCCGGCGACGTAGGCCCAGGCGAGAGCGGCGCGGCTCGACGCGTAGCTCGCGATGCCCGTGCCGATGCCGTCCTTGGGCCCGCCGAAGTACTCGGCGACGAGCGCCGAGATGACGGCGAGTGACGCGGCGATCCGCAGTCCGGTCAGGAGGTAGGGCAGCGCCGTCGGCAGCGTGAGGCGCCGGAACGTCTGCCCGCCCGTCGCGGCGGACGCCCGGAACAGATCGCGGTGCACCGCCCGGGTCTGTCGGAGGCCGCGGAGCACGTTGACGAAGATCGGCACGAAGACGGCGATCGCGGCGACGACCTGGCGCCCGAACTGGCTCGACGCCCCGAACGCCGTGTTGAGGATCGGCGTGATCGCGACGATCGGCACGACCGCGATGGCGGCGACGAGGGGCGCCAGCATCCCGTCGAGCGGCCGGATCGTCGCGGCGAGTCCGGCGAGCAGGATGCCGACGAGCGTTCCGGCGAGCAGACCGACGAGGGCGTTCGTGGCGGTGACGACCACATCCTCGGAGATGATCGGCCAGCGGTTCACGAGTTCGGTCACGACGGCGCCGGGACTCGGCAGCGCACGCGGTGCCCCGATCACGTCGACCCACACGACCCACACCGCGAGGAGCACGACCCCGACGACGACGGGCGCGACGAGGCGCACCCACGTCGGCAGCGCGGGGCTGCCGTCCTGAGCCTGCCGAAGGGTCATCGCTCGTTCGCCCGCTCGACGGGGGTGCCGTGCAGGGCCTCGCGCACCTCGGTCACCTTCGCGAAGTACGCCGGCGACTCGCGCAGCGCCTCGTCGCGGCTGCCCCGGAGACCCGTCTCGACGACATCGGTGATGCGCCCCGGCCGCGGGCTCATCACGACGACACGATCGGAGAGGAACACCGCCTCGGGGATGCTGTGGGTCACGAACACCACGGCCGCGCCCGTCTCGGCGGTGATGCGTGCGAGCTCGCCCTGGAGGTACTCGCGCGTCATCTCGTCGAGCGCGCCGAACGGCTCGTCCATGAGCAGCAGCCGGGGATGCTCGGCGAGCGCCCGCGCGATCGCGACGCGCTGCTGCATCCCGCCGGAGAGCTGGTCGGGGTAGCGGTCGACGAAGTCGGTGAGGCCGACGAGCTCGGCGAGTTCCGCGATGCGGGCCTTGCGGGCCGCCGCCGACACGCGGTGCAGCTCGAGCGGCAGCGCCATGTTCTCCCCCACCGTGCGCCACGGGAGGAGTCCCGACTGCTGGAACGCGATGCCGTAGTCCTGGTCGAGACGGGCGCGACGGGCGGGCTTGCCGAAGATCTCCAGCGACCCGGTCGACGCGGGGTCGAGGTCGGCGATGAGACGCAGCAGGGTCGACTTGCCGCATCCCGACGGGCCGATGAGCGAGACGAATTCGCCCTCCGCGACCTCGAGGTCGACGCCCGTGAGCGCCACGACCTCGCCGGTCTTCGTCGGGAACGCCTTGCCGACGCCGGAGGCCTTCACGGCGGGAGCGGCTGCGGGGGTGGTCATGCGGGAGCCTCTCCTCGGCGGTACTTCGACAGGGCGAGTCCGAGCAGCGCGACCGATCCGGCGGCGACGAGGCCGAGGGCGATCGAGCCGAACGTCGGACCCCACGGGGCGGCGGGGTCGCTCGACCCCTGACCGGCGAGCTGGATGAGCATCCGTCCGATGCCCCCGCGCATGCCGATCGACACCTCGGCGACGACCGCGCCGATGACGGCGTTCGCGGCGGCGAGGCGCAGTGCGGGCAGCAGGTAGGGCACGGCGGCGGGCAGCCGCAGCTTGAGCAGGGTCGGCAGGTAGCCGGCGGCGTAGGTGCGCATGAGGTCGACGTGGATCGCGTCGGGCGACCCGAGGCCGCGGAGCGCCCCCACCGCGACGGGGAAGAACGCGAGATACGACGCGATGAGCGCGACCGACACGCCCTGCTCCCACGGCACGCCGCTGCGGGCGAGCTGGTTGCCGATCGCGTTGACGACCGGGGCGAAGGCGATGAGGGGCACGGTCTGGCTCACGACGATCCACGGCAGCAGCCCCGCCTCGGCGAGCCGCCACCGCTGCATCGCGAGGCCCAGCAGCATCCCGACCACGACGCCGATCACCCACCCGACCGCGGCGATGCCGAGCGTCACCCCGGCCGCCGAGACCACCGTGACCCACAGCGCGGGCGTCGAGCCGCCGCTCGTCGACTCGAAGAGGCGCGCGACCATGTCCCACAGGTGCGGCATCGCGCGGTCGTGGGTGCGGGGCAGGATCATCACGCCCGACCCGGTCTCGCCGTCGATCGCGCCGATCGTGACGCCCTCGGCCGGGCCGAGGAACTTGTACGCCTCCCACGCGACCGCGACCGCGAGGATGCCGAGAGCCCCCCACCCGATCGCGGCCGCGCGCTTCACGCCGATCAGCTCTTCGCCGTGACCGAGTCGGAGAGCGCCGGGATCACGGTCTCGCCGTAGACGCGCAGGGTCTCCTCCTTGTTGTCGTGCTGGAGATAACCGGCGAACTGGTCGACGCCGATCGCCTTGAGCTCCTCGAGCTTCGCGATGTGGTCGGCGGCGGTGCCGAGCACGCAGAACCGGTCGACGATCTCGTCGGGCACGAAGTCGACGTGGTCGTTGCCGGCCTTGCCGTGCGTGTTGTAGTCGTAGCCCGTGCGCTTCTCGATGTAGTCGGTGAGCGCCTGCGGCACGGCGCCCGACGCCCCGTATTTCGCGACGATGTCGGCGACGTGGTTGCCCACCATCCCGCCGAACCACCGGCACTGGTCGCGCATGTGCTGCCAGTCGTCGCCGATGTAGAAGGGCGCGGCGACGCAGAACGTGATCGACATGGGGTCGCGACCGGCGGCCTCGGCGGCATCCCGAACGGTCTGGATCATCCACTTCGCGATGTCGACGTCGGCGAGCTGCAGGATGAAGCCGTCCCCGACCTCGCCCGTGAGCTTGAGGGCGAGCGGCCCGTAGGCGGCGACCCACACTTCGAGCTCGGACCCCTTCGACCACGGGAACTGCAGCGTCGCGCCGTTGTACTCGACGCTGCGGGAGTTGCCGAGCTCGCGGATGACGTGGATCGATTCGCGCAGCTCCGTGAGCGTCGTCGGCTTGCCGTTCGTGACCCGCACCGCGGAATCCCCGCGGCCGATGCCGACGACCGTGCGGTTGCCGTACATCTCGTTGAGCGTCGCGAAGACGGAGGCCGTGACCGTCCAGTCGCGCGTCGCCGGGTTGGTGACGAACGGGCCGACCTTCACCCGCCGCGTCTCGGCGAGGATCTGGCTGTAGATGACGTACGGCTCCTGCCACAGCAGGTGCGAGTCGAACGTCCACACGTGGCTGAACCCGTGTTGCTCCGCCAGTTTCGCGAGCGCGATCGTCCGCGACGCCGGCGGGTTGGTCTGAAGAACCGCTCCGAACTCCACGGTCAGGCACCTCCAATCGGGGCGAGGGCGTCGTGGTGGGGCCCCCGATCGACGCCACTGATGGAGCAGTGACGCGACATGAGGCCGCGCGCGGGGTCATCTCGCGTCGCTGCTGGAGCAGTGCGGGAGGAGGGGAGGATGGTGGTGCGCATCAGACGAGGTACTGCGAGAGGCCGCGCTTGACGAAGCGGCCGTCGCCCTTGGATCCGAGGTACTGACCGCCGTCGATGAGCACCTTGCCGCGGCTGAGGACGGTGTCGACGTGGCCGTCGATCTCGAAGCCCTCCCACGCGGAGTGGTCCATGTTCATGTGGTGCGTCGCGGCGGAGATCGTCGTGCGCCCGTTCGGGTCGTAGACCACGACATCCCCGTCGGCCCCGGGGGCGATGATGCCCTTCTTGCCGTACATGCCGAACATGCGCGCCGGGGTCGTGGACGTGACCTCGACGAAGCGTTCGAGGGTGAGCTCGCCCGTCACGACACCCTGGTAGAGCAGGTCCATCCGGTGCTCGACCGACCCGATGCCGTTCGGGATCTTGCGGAAGTCGCCCTTCCCGAGCTCCTTCTGCCCCTTCATGCAGAACGGGCAATGGTCGGTCGACACCATCTGCAGGTCGTTCGTGCGCAGGGCCCGCCACATGTGGTCCTGGTGCCCCTCCGCGCGCGAGCGCAACGGCGTCGAGCACACCCACTTCGCGCCCTCGAAGTCGCCCCACTCGTCGCTCACCGCGCCGAGCTGCTCCTCGAGCGAGAGGTACAGGTACTGCGGACAGGTCTCGCCGAACACGTTCTGGCCGCGGTCGCGGGCGGCGGCGAGCTGCTCGACCGCCTGCTTCGCGGAGACGTGCACGACGTAGAGCGGCGCCCCCGTGAGGTGCGAGAGCATGATCGCGCGGTGCGTCGCCTCCTCCTCCATCTGCCACGCGCGGGCGATGC
>CAMLMQ010000199.1 GCA_946481135.1 uncultured Microbacteriaceae bacterium | reverse complement strand
ACCGCAAGGGCGCCGACTACCTGCTCGCGCCGACGCACGAGGAGGTCTTCACGCTGCTCGTGAAGGACCTCTACTCGTCGTACAAGGACCTGCCGCTGACGATCTTCCAGATCCAGGACAAGTACCGCGACGAGGCCCGTCCGCGTGCCGGGCTCCTGCGCGGCCGCGAGTTCTCGATGAAGGACGCCTACTCGTTCGACGCGTCCGACGCGGGACTCGACGCGTCGTACCAGAAGCAGCGCGACGCCTACGAACGCATCTTCACCCGCCTCGGCCTCGAGTACGTGATCGTGCAGGCGGATGCCGGCGCGATGGGCGGTTCGCGCTCGGAGGAGTTCCTCCACCCGACCCCCATCGGCGAGGACACGTTCGTGCGCAGCGCCGGGGGCTACGCCGCGAACGTCGAGGCCTTCACGACGCTCGTGCCGACGGTGGATGTCGACATCGCCACGCTGCCGCCCGCGAAGGTGCTTCCCTCGCCCGCGACCCCCACCATCCAGACCCTCGTCGACCTCGCGAACGCCGAGTACCCGAAGCCCGGCGTCGCGTGGACGGCCGCCGACACGCTCAAGAACGTCGTGCTCGCCCTCACCCACCTCGACGGCACCCGCGAGGTCGTCGTCGTCGGGATGCCGGGCGACCGCGAAGTGGACCTCAAGCGCGCCGAGGTGGCGTTCGCGCCCGCCGAGGTCGAGGCGGCGACCGAGGACGACTTCCGGAAGCACCCGGGTCTCGTGAAGGGCTACATCGGCCCCTGGTCGGAGCTCGGACCGGTGCTCGGCGAGGAGTCGGCGACCGGCATCCGTTACCTGCTCGACCCCCGCGTCGTCGACGGCACCGCATGGGTCACGGGAGCCAACGAGCACGAGAAGCACGTCTTCGGCCTCGTCGCGGGCCGCGACTTCGTCGGCGACGGGTGGGTCGAGGTCGCCGCGGTGCGTGCCGGCGACCCCGCGCCCGACGGTTCGGGTCCGGTCGAGCTCGCGCGCGGCATGGAGATCGGGCATGTGTTCCAGCTCGGCCGCAAGTACGCCGAGGCGCTCGGCCTGCAGGTGCTCGACGAGAACGGCAAGCTCGTCACCGTCACGATGGGGTCGTACGGCATCGGGGTGACCCGCATCCTCGCCGCGATCGCCGAGGCGACCGCCGACGACCGCGGGCTGCTGTGGCCGAAGGAGGTCGCCCCGTTCGATGTGCACGTCGTCGCCACCGGCCGCGACGAGGCGGCGTTCGCGCTCGCCGAGCAGGTGGCGGCGTCGCTCGAGGATGCCCGCTACGAGGTGCTGCTCGACGACCGTCCCAAGGTGTCGCCGGGCGTGAAGTTCGGGGATGCCGAACTGCTCGGCGTGCCGACGATCGTGATCGTCGGACGGGGTGCCGCCGACGGCGTCGTCGAGCTGTGGGACCGACGCTCGGGGGAGCGCACCGAGCTCCCCGTCGCCGAGCTGCTCGCCCGCCTCGGCTGACCCTCGGCGCCCGCCCACGCGGCAGCGCCCACGTGAGCCGTGCATGGCCCGGTCGACGACGCCAACCGTCGAGAGCAAGGGCACCGAGTGCGCCCGGGCGACGACGGCGAGGGCGGCCCGCATCCCGTCGAGCATGACCGCGGGTGCCGTCGTGAGCGCGTGGCCGCGCACGCCGGCCGCGACCGCGGCCGCACCGGGGGAGAGGCGGCTCGGCTAAGCTGGCCGGATGCCCCCACTGGGGCGACAAGCTCAATAGCGGGAGGCAGAACGTGGACATCGACCTCGGGGTGCTCCGCATCATGGAGCGCGAGCGGGAGATCCCGTTCGAAGAGCTCGTCACGATCATCGAGCAGGCCATCCTCACCGCCTACCTCAAGCACACCGACCGCGCTCCCGACTCGGGCGCCCGCGTCGAACTCGACCGCAAGAGCGGGCACGTGACCGTCTACCTCCCCGAGCTCGACGACGACGGCGAGGTCATCGGCGAAGCGGTCGACAGCCCCGACGACTTCGGGCGCATCGCGGCGTTCGCGGCGAAGCAGGTCATCAACCAGCGCCTGCGCGACATCGGCGACGACAAGGTGCTCGGCGAGTTCCGCGGGCGCGAGGGCGACATCGTCGCGGGCGTCATCCAGCAGGGTCCGAACCCGCGGATGATCCACATCGACCTCGGCACCGTCGAGGCGATCCTCCCGCCCGAGGAGCAGGTCCCCGGCGAGGACTACGCGCACGGGCGCCGCATCCGCGTCTACGTCACGAGCGTGAGCAAGGGGCTGAAGGGTCCCTCGATCACCGTGAGCCGCACGCATCCCGGGCTCGTGCGGAAGCTGTTCGCGCTCGAGGTGCCCGAGATCGCGTCGGGCCTCGTCGAGATCGCGAGCCTCGCACGCGAGGCCGGGCACCGCACCAAGATCGCGGTGCGCGCGACCCAGCCCGGCATCAACGCGAAGGGCGCGTGCATCGGCGAACTCGGCTCGCGCGTGCGGGCCGTCACCGCCGAGTTGAACGACGAGAAGATCGACATCGTCGACTGGTCCGACGACCTCGCGACGTTCGTCGCCAACGCGCTCAGTCCGGCGAAGGTGTCGAGCGCGTTCGTCGTCGACGCGAACCTCAAGGCCGTGCGCGCGCTCGTGCCCGACTTCCAGCTCTCCCTCGCGATCGGCAAGGAGGGCCAGAACGCCCGCCTCGCCGCCAAGCTCACGGGGGCGCGCATCGACATCCAACCCGACTCGGTGATGGAGTCCTGACGCGTCGCCTGACGGCGGCGGAGCCGTGGGGGTAGGATGGAAGCCGTTCGAACCTGCCTGGGATGCCGGCAGCGTGCTCCCCGCCCCTCACTTCTGAGGGTCGTCGCGCGCGACGGACGGGTCGTGGTGGATGCCGCGGCCCGGTTGCCGGGCAGGGGGGCGTGGGTGCATCCCGACCTGGGATGCGTCGACGCCGCGGAGCGACGCAAGGCTTTCGGCCGGGCGCTGCGCACCGCGATCACCGACACGTCAGCCGTACGCGAATGGACTGATCGGCACATGGACAACTAATGAGCGACTCGAAATGAGTTCCCTCACCCTTTGACGTCCGACCCTGCCTGGGGCCGGACCCCAGACAGGAGAATTGTGGCCAACCCACGAGTTCACGAGATCGCCGCCGAAATCGGCGTCGACTCGAAGATCGCCCTCGACAAGCTCAAGGACATGGGCGAGTTCGTCAAGAGCGCATCGAGCAGCATCGCGCCGCCCGTCGCGCGTCGCCTCAAGGCGGCGCTCGAAGCAGACGGACACAAGGCGCCCGACAAGCCCGCCGCCGCGCCCAAGCCGGCAGCGAAGCCCGCGGCCGCGAAGCCCGCGCCCGCCCCGGCCCCCGCCGCCGAGTCCGCCCCGGCGGCTCCCGCCGCGCCGAGCCCGGCACCCGCCGCCCCGCAGGACCCTCCGGCCGACTCCGGTGACGCGCCCCGCCCCGGCGACGGCCCGCGCCCCGGCGGCGCGCCCGGCATCCCGCGCCCCGGCAACAACCCCTACGCGTCGAGCCAGGGCATGGCCCGTCCCGGCGCCCCGCGCCCGGGCATCCCGCGCCCCGGCAACAACCCGTTCTCGTCGACGCAGGGCATGGCCCGCCCCGGCGGTCCGCGTCCGATGGCGCCGCGACCCGGCGCCCAGCGTCCGCTCGCCCCCGGCCAGCGTCCCGCGGGTGCCGGTCGTCCCGGCGGCCCCGGTCGCCCCGGCGCGCCGTTCCAGCAGCGTCCCGGCGGCCCCGGTCGTCCCGGCGGCGCCCCCGGTGGCGGCGGCTACGCCGGACGTCCCGGTGGGGGCGGCGGTCGCGGCCGCGGCCCCGGCGGCGGTACCGCGGGAGCCTTCGGCAAGGGCGGCGGCAAGAGCCGCGCCCGCAAGTCGCGTCGCACGAAGCGCGCCGAATTCGAGATGCGGGAGGCCCCGACGATCGGTGGCGTGAGCGTTCCCCGGGGCGATGGCTCGACCATCATCCGGATGCGCCGCGGCGCGTCGATCGCCGACTTCGCCGAGAAGATCGAGCAGATGACGGGCTTCACGGTGCTGCCCGGCACCCTCGTCACCGTGCTCTTCGCCCTCGGCGAGATGGCGACCGCCACCGAGTCGCTCGACGAGTCGACGTTCGAGATCCTCGGCGCCGAGCTCGGCTACAAGGTGCAGGTCGTCTCGCCCGAAGACGAAGACAAGGAGCTGCTCGAGAGCTTCGACATCGACCTCGACGAGGACGAAGACGAGGCCGACCTCGAGATCCGGCCCCCGGTCGTCACCGTCATGGGTCACGTCGACCACGGAAAGACGAAGCTGCTCGACGCCATCCGCGAGGCGAACGTCGTCGCGGGCGAGGCCGGCGGCATCACGCAGCACATCGGCGCCTACCAGGTGTGGACCGAGCACGACGGCATCGAGCGCGCCATCACCTTCATCGACACCCCGGGCCACGAGGCGTTCACCGCCATGCGTGCCCGTGGTGCCCAGGTGACCGACATCGCGATCCTCGTGGTCGCCGCTGACGACGGCATCATGCCCCAGACGGTCGAGGCGCTCAACCACGCCCAGGCCGCCGGGGTGCCGATCGTCGTCGCCGTCAACAAGGTCGACAAGGAGGGGGCCAACCCCGCCAAGGTGCGTCAGCAGCTCACCGAGTTCGGCCTCGTCGCCGAGGAGTTCGGTGGCGACACGATGTTCGTCGACGTCTCCGCGCTGCAGAAGAAGGGCATCGCCGAGCTTCTGGATGCGGTGCTCCTCACCGCCGACGCCGGCCTCGACCTCGTCGCGAACCCCAACCGGGACGCGCGCGGTGTCGCGATCGAAGCGAAGCTCGACAAGGGCCGCGGCGCCGTCGCGACCGTGCTCATCCAGTCGGGCACGCTGCGCGTCGGCGACCCGATCGTCGCCGGCACGGCCTACGGCCGCGTGCGGGCGATGATGGACGAGAACGGCGAGACGGTCGACGAGGCCGCCCCGTCGCGTCCCGTGCAGGTGCAGGGCCTGTCGAGCGTCCCGCGCGCCGGCGACACGTTCCTCGTCACCGAGGACGACCGCACCGCCCGGCAGATCGCCGAGAAGCGCGAAGCCGTCGAGCGCAACGCCCAGCTGGCCAAGGCCCGCAAGCGCATCTCGCTCGAGGACTTCACCCGCGCTCTCGAAGAGGGCA
>CAMLMQ010000198.1 GCA_946481135.1 uncultured Microbacteriaceae bacterium | reverse complement strand
GGCAGCGAGCTCGGCAACGCGATCATCGCGAGCCAGCCGATCAACGACGTCACCTACACGTGCGCGTCCGGTGCGCCCGTCATCGACTTCAAGACGGTCGACTCGACGATCCCGATCACCCTCACCGCGGGCTGACGACCTGCCCGCCGAGAGGGGCGGTCAGAGCCCCGAGTAGGCGTGCAGGCCGGTGAAGAACAGGTTGACGACGGTGAAGTTGAACAGCACCGCGGCGAACCCGATGATGCCGAGCACGGCCGACCGGGTGCCGCGCCAGCCGCGCGTCGCCCGGGCGTGGATGTAGCCGGCGAAGACGACCCAGATCACGAAGGTCCAGACCTCCTTCGTGTCCCAGCCCCAGTAGCGACCCCACGCGCGCTCGGCCCAGATCGCGCCGAAGATGAGCGTGAAGGTCCACAGCACGAAGCCGATGACGTTCACCCGGTAGGCGATCGTCTCGAGCATCGTCGAGGAGGGGAGGGAGGTGAGGAACCGGGCGCGACCGAGCTTGCCGACCTCACGGCGCCTCTGCAGCAGCTGGGTGATCGACAGGCCCGCGCCGAGCGCGAAGAACCCGGTCGCGACGATCGCGACGAGCACGTGCACGACGAGCCAGACGGAGTCGAGGGCCGGCGGCAACGGCACGACGTCGACGTAGAGGTTGACGGTCGCGAGTCCGAGCAGCAGCACGGCGAGCCCCGTGACGAAGGTGCCGAGGAAGCGCAGGTCGCGCCAGAGGTTCGCGAGCAGGAAGACCGCGACGATGAGTCCCGTGCCGGTGAGCGCGAACTCGAACATGTTGGCCCACGGCACGCGTTCGGCCGCGACGCCGCGCAGCACGATCGCGGCGAGGTGCACGACCGCGCCGACGACCGTGAGGGCGAACGCGATGCGCGCCTTGCGGCTCGGCCCGGCCGCCGAGGATGCGGTCGGCGGAGCGGGCGGGGCGTCGACGAGCACCGCGCTCGAGGCGTTGACCTGCGCCGTCGCCGGAACCTCCGCGACCCGCGCGGGAGCGTTCGACGAGCGCTGCGCGAGGTCGAGCAGGAACACGACGAACGCGACGAAGTAGACCGCGGCGGCCGAGTAGACGCCGACGAGCGACCAGGCGGCCAGGGTCTCAGTGGTCATGAGGGAATCCTAAACTCCGGCTTCGGGACGCGCCGTCCGGGCGGCGAGAGCCTCGGCGTGGGTCTGCGCGAGGTCGGCGACGGCCTCGTCGAGGGTGGGGTCGTCGCCGCGGGCGAGGCCGGCGTACTCCAGCCGCGTCACGCCGTCGACCGTCGTCGCCTTGATCCACATCCGCCGCCGCGGGATGAACAGGCTCGTCAGCAGCCCGCCCACGGCGAGCAGCGCGAACAACAGGACCCACGCCTGCGCGGGGTCGTGATGGATGTCGAGGCCCACGTAGTTGGTCACCGCTTCGAGCTCGATCGTGCCCATGCCGTCGGGCAGGTCGACGGTCTCGCCGATGCGCAGGACGACGGGGTCCTCGCGACCGGCGAGCTGCTCCATCCCCTCGGTGTCGAGCGTGTAGACGTTCGCGCCGCTGCCGTCGAGCAGGCCGAGGTCGCCGCGGTAGACGAAGAGCGTGAGCAGCGCGTTGTCGCTGATGGAGGGCGAGAACGAGGTGAGCGCGCCGGAGGCGGTCGCGTAGGCGTCGGGGTAGAAGAACCCCTGCAATCCGAGTTGGTCGGAGAGCCCGTCGGGCACCTTGATGACGCCGGCGCTCGTGAGGTTGCCGTCTTGTGCGAGGAACGGCACCGCCCCCCGGTAGGCGACCTCCCCCTCCGGGTCGCGCACCGTGACGACGGGCGCGTAGCCGTTCGCGAGCAGGTACACCGTCGTGCCGGCGACGTCGAGCGGTGCGTTCACCTTGAGGGTGCGCTCCGCCCAGTCGCCCCCCTGCTCGCGCACGCTGAGCGTCGCGTCGAAGTCGAGAGGATGCCACACCCCGGCCGCCTGGTCGAACTCGTACTCGGCGGCGAAATCGTCGAGTCGCAGCGAGTACGGGTCGAGGGGCGGCTGCTCGGGATCGATCCACGGTCCGGGGTAGAACGAGTCGTAGTCGGCGAGGGTGTTCACGAACGGCTCGTCCTGCACGAGCAGCCGCTGCCCGTTGTAGCCGAGTCCCCCGCCGACGGCGACCGCGACGAGGATACCGACGAGCGCCGAATGGAAGACGAGGTTGCCGGTCTCGCGCAGGTAGCCGCGTTCGGCCGAGATCGAGTCGCCGTAGCGTTCGACGCGGTAGCGCTGCCCGCGCAGCACCGCGCGGGCCGTCTCGACCGCCGTCTCGGCATCCGCGGTCGTCGTCGCCTCGGTGTGGCCGACGAGGCGGGCGAGCCGCGCGGGGGTCTTCGGCGGCCTCGACCGCAGCGCGTCGAAGTGGTGCTTCGCGCGGGGCAGGATGCAGCCGATGAGCGACGCGAACAGCAGCAGATAGACGCCTGCGAACCACGGCGACGAGAACGTCGAGAACACCCCGAGCGCGTCGAGGATCGCGAAGCCTTCGGGATCGCGCGCCCGGAACTGCAGCACGCCATTCGGGTCGGAGGTGCGCTGCGGCACGAGCGACCCGGGCACGGCGGCGAGCGCGAGCAGCAGCAGCAGCACGAGCGCGGTGCGCATGCTCGTGAGCTGTCGCCAGAGGAAGCGCAGCCAGCCGACGGCGCCGAGCCGCGGGTTCTCGGGGCCGGAGTCGACGTCGGCGGGCTCCGCCGAGATCGCGTCAGAGGGCCGGAACGAAGCCATCGATCACCGCCTGGAAGTTCGACATGAGCAGGTTCCAGACGCCCGTGACGAGCAGCAGGCCGACGAGGATGAGCAGCACGCCACCGACGATGTTGACGACGCGGATGCGCCGTTTGACCCAGGCGATCGCCCCGGTCGCCCAGCCGACACCGAGCGCGACGAGCAGGAACGGGATGCCGAGCCCGACGCAGTAGACGGCGGCGAGCAGCACGGCGCGGCCGGGGTCGAACCCCGACATGAGGAAGACGGTGCCGATCGTCGGGCCGATGCACGGCGTCCAGCCGAGCGCGAAGACGATGCCGAGCAGGGGCGCCCCGACGAGTCCGGTGCGCGGCTGCCACGACGGCTTGATCGTGCGCTGCAGGAACGTCACCTGCCCGATGAACACGACCCCGAGCAGGATGACGACGGCCCCGCCGATGCGCTGCAGCAGCTCGCCGTACTGCAGGAAGAATCGCGCCGTCGTCGCGCCGAGCAGGTTGAACGTGATGAAGACGACGCTGAAGCCGAGGATGAACAGCAGCGCCCCGACGACGACGCGCCAGCGACGCCGCTCCGCCCCTCCGGCGACGCCCGACACGTACCCGAGGTAGCCGGGCACGAGCGGCAGCACGCACGGCGAGAGGAACGACAGCAACCCCGCGGCGAGCGCGATCGGCACGGCGAGCCAGAGCCCGCCGTCGGCGACGACGTCGCCCATCACTCCTCCGCGAGCACGTCGTCGAGGATGTCGGTGAGCGTCGTGCGGCTCGGCAGCATCCCCGAGATGCGGGCCGCGACGCGCCCCTGGGCGTCGAGCACGAGCGTCGTCGGCACCGCGGACGGCGGCACGTCGCCCGCGAACGCGAGCATGACGTCCTTCGTGCCGGCGTCGAGGATCGAGTCGTAGGTCACGCCGAAGTCGCGCTCGAACGCCGCCGCCGTCTCGGCGGTGTCGCGGATGTTGACGCCGAGGAACGCGACCCGGTCGGCGTACTCGAGGTACGCGGCCTCGAGGTCGGGCGCCTCGGTGCGGCACGGCGGGCATCCGGCGTACCAGAAGTTGAGCACCGTCACGCCGTCGAGCTCGTCGCTCGCGATCGTGTCGCCGTCGACCGTGTCGCCGCCCCACGCGGGCACCTCGGCCCGCTGGTCGGATGCGACGAGCAGCACGGTGCCGTCGCCGGAGATGTAGCCGCCCGTGTTCTCGCCCGCGATGCCGTCGGTCGACGTGCAGCCCGCGAGCAGCAGCACCGCGGCGGCGGCGAGGGGCACGAGGCGGCGCATCACACGGCCCCCGTGTCGATCGCGTCACGCAGCAGCTCGGCCGCCGGCTCGGTGTACGACACCTCGACGAACGCGTCGCCCCGCCGCTCGAGCGTCGTGACGCTCGAGAGCGCACAGCGACGCCGCGAGGGGTTGTGGGCGAGCCGCTTGCCCGCGACGGTGCGCGCGACCATGACGATCGGCATCTGGTGGCTGACGAGCACGACGTCGCCGCCGTCCACCTCCTGCCAGTGCGCCGTGACGGCCGCGAGCATCCGCGCCTGCACCGAGAGGAACGGTTCGCCCCACGACGGCTTCTGCGGATTGCGCAGGTGCCGCCAGAGGTCGGGGCGGCGCGGCAGGTCGCGGCGCATGTTGATGCCCTCGAAGGCGTTCGTCGGCTCGATGAGCCGCTCGTCGATCTCGAGGTCGAGGGCGAAGCGCGACAGCCACGGAGCGGCGCTCTCGCTGGTGCGCTGCAGGGGGCTCGCGGCGACCCGGCGGATGTCGGCGTCGGCGAGCGACGCGGCGGCGAGCTCCGCCATCCGATGACCGCGCTCGCTCAGCCCGAAGCCCTCGATGCGTCCGTACAGCACGCCGAGAGGATTCTCGACCTCGCCGTGACGCACCAGGTGGACTCTGTCGGCGGGCACGTTCCGAGCTTACGAGCCCGCAGGCTGGGGGAACGCCGCGCGGGGGAGCGGCGGTCGACCCGGAACTAGACTCGACCCCCGTGACGTCACGCACCCTGATCGCCGAGCTCGCCGCCGCCCCCGAGGGGCCTGTCCGCGTCGCGGGCTGGGTCGACACCGTGCGCGACCAGAAGAAGGTGCAGTTCATCGTGCTGCGCGACGAGTCGGGCGCCGCCCAGCTCGTCAACCCGGCCGTGCGCGAAGGCGACGAGGGCGACCCGACGATCACCCAGGCGATCTCGGCGCTGTCGTCGGGGTCGTTCATCTCGGTCGAGGGCGAGCTCAAGAAGGACGAGCGCGTGAAGCTCGGCGGCCTCGAGGTGAAGATCGGCGCCCTGCACGTCGAGAGCGCGGCCCTCGACTCGCCCATCGCCGAGGACTCGTCGATCGACAAGCGCCTCGACTGGCGCTTCCTCGACCTGCGCCGCCCCGAGCAGAACCT
>CAMLMQ010000197.1 GCA_946481135.1 uncultured Microbacteriaceae bacterium | reverse complement strand
GCGGGTGAGGCGCAGACCCCGGCGCGCGGACATGGTGGCGGATGCCGTCGCCGTCGCGCTCGCCGCGGCGCGGCAGGCGCTCAAGAACCACCTCATCGTGAAGGCGCTGCGCGACTCCGCCGACTACGAGCGGGAGGCCTACCTCGCCGCCGCCGGGCTCGAGCTCGGGCTGCTCGCCGCCGAGAACGACGCCGACGCGGCACGGGTGACGCGGCTCATCGAGGAGACGAAGGGCAAGCTCGGCGTCGCACGGCATCCGAGCGACTTCCGGCTCGGCGATCGCCGGCAGCTGCGCAAGCGCCGGAAGGTGCTGCGGGAGGTCGCGGTGCGGCTGCGCGAACTCGCCGCGGACCCCGACGAGGTCTCCCGCCTGCTCGACGCGGCCCGCGACCTCGCACTCGCCGAGATCCAGGCGGTCACCGCGGCCGCCTACGCGCCGAAGCGCACGGGCGTACGGCCCGAGGAGCGCGCCGCCGCCCTCGCGGAGCTGCGCGGCGAACTCGAAGACCTGCTCTTCGACAGCACCGGCTACTGACGGTCGGCCTCGCCGTCCCGGCGCTCGAAGCCGAGGCGGGCGAAGAGCGACGGCGGGGCGAAGACGGCGAGCAGCCGCACCTTCAGCGTCGCCGCTCGGGCGATCGCGCGGCGGAGGAGGTCGACATCCTCGACGGTCATCGCCGCGCGACCCGGCGGCGCGTACGCGGCCGTCTCGACACCCCCGCGCAGCGCCCCGACCTCGCTCTCGCCGACGACGGCCGCGAGCCGCGCCCCGAGCTGCCGCGGTGTCTCGCTGTCGGGGGCGACCCAGTCGTGGTCGTGCGCCGTGTCCCGGATCTCGGCCCATGCGGCCTCCGCGTCGCCGGCATCGCGCACCCGCCGCATCCGACGCGCCCGCACGACCGCCCGGGCGGCCGCCGGCGTGAGCAGCAGCGCGAGGATGCCGAGGGCGACCGCGAGCACGACCGGCGTCGGATCGTCGGCCTCGGCGACGGGTGCCTGGGCGTCGGGTGCGGTCGTCGGCTCGACGGGGCCGTCGGGGCCCGCGGGCGTGCTCGGCGCGGGCGCGGCCGACGGGTTCACGCCCTCGAACTCCGGGGTCTCGGGGTCGTCGACCGCGTCGATCGAGGAGTAGGTCGGCGGCGCGCCGCGCCCCGGGGTCGGCTCGAACCTCAACCAGCCGATGCCCTCGAAGTAGAGCTCGGGCCACGCGTGCAGGTCGCTCGACGTCACCTGGAACTCGCCGCCCACGCCGCTCGCCTCGCCGGGTTGGAACCCGACCGTCACGCGCGCCGGGATGTCGAGCACCCGCGCGAGCACCGCCATCGCCGACGCGTAGTGCACGCAGTAGCCGCTGCGCACCTCGAGGAACTCCGCGATCACGCCGACCCCGGTGCCGTCGAAGTCGCCCTCGACGGGGGCGTCGAGCGAGTAGAGGAAGTCGGGTCCGGTGAAGAACTCCTGCAGCGCGATCGCCTGCTCGTACGACGTGGGCAGGCCCGCGAACTGCTCCGCGGTCTGCTCGAGGATCGGGGGCAGCTCGTCGGGGAGGTCGAGGTAGCGGCTCGCCACGTCGGGTTCGAAATCCGCGAGCAGCTGCTCGCGGTTGGGTTCGACATCGAGGAACTGCACCGTGTAGTCCTGGCCCGCGACGTCGGTGCCGCTGCTGCGCACCGCGAGTCCGTCGGGCTCGAAGTTCCACACGCCGTCGAGACCCTCGATCGAGACCGCCGGGTAGGGCACGGGCAACCATCGCCCGCTCACATCCTCGACCTGGATGTCGGCGGAGTGCTGCACTCGCGGCACCTCGGTCGCGAGCCCGGGCGGCGTCGGGAACTCGTCGACGTCGAACGTCGGATCGATGCCGCCGTTGTCGGGCTCCCAACTCAGGCCCGTGAAGCGGTCGAGGGTCGCGAGCCGCAGGTAGAGCCCCCCGCGCGCGTCGGTCGTGTAGGTGAGCGCGTCGACCGCGACGTCGCGCCGCAGATCCTCGCCGAGGTTGATGATCGGATTGAGCCCCGTGCCGAACCCCGATCCGCCGTCGCCGACGGGCTCGCGGGCGGGCGGGAAGGCCGCGGGCAGGGTGAGCGACCCGACGAGCGCGACCGCGGTCACGACGACGAGCCCGCCGACCGTCGTGCGGCGCCGCCCGACGCGCAGCAGCGCGAGGTAGCCGAGCGCGACGAGCACGAACCATCCCGGCTCGGCGATGCCGGCGCGCACCGCCACCGGGATGTCGAGCACGACGAGCAGCGGGAGCGCGGCGACCGCCGGGGCACGGTCGAGCGCGGGCGCGACGAGCGCGACCGAGGCGACCGCGAGCAGCGCGAGCAGGAAGAGGATGCCCTCGTCGGCGTCCGCGGGGATGCGCTGCGTCTGGATGCTGCGGCCGCCCGCGTTCGCGAGTTCGACGAATCGGGCGACCGTGTCGAGGGTCGGCACGACCCCGAGCAGCGACTGCTCGCGGGCGAAGCCGACGGTGAGGGTCGCGAGACCGGCGACGAGCCCCGCGACGCCGGGCTGCCAACTGCGACGGCCGAACGCGCGGGCGATGCCGACCGCGAGCGCCGGCACGATCACGGTCGCGGCGAGCGGCACGAGCCATCCGAACCCCTCGAGCGTCACGTGCATCCCGGCGAACGCGACGAGCAGCGCGCCGGTGAAGATCGTGAGTCGCACCGCGGACAGCTCGGGCGCGCCGAGCCCCCGGCGCGCGGGCGGACGACGCAACGACGACGGCGGCGGGGCGGGACGTACGCCCGGATCAGCGAGCACCACGCGCATACCCCGTCTCGGTCGCGGCCGCTCTCCAGGCGTCGCCCGGGTCGTCGACGTCGAACACCGACACGCACGTCCAGCCGGCGTCGCGCAGGCGCTCGAGCACCTCCGGCCGCGGCTGCACGAGGAACGCGTAGCCCGCCTCGCCGCCCGAGCGTCGACGGATCAGCCACTCGACGGTGGCGTCCTCGGGGTCGCCGAGCACCGCGAACACGGGCCCCGACCCCTCGGCGGGCGACAGCGCCGCCAACTCGTCGACGGTGCGGTCGAGCAGTTGCACGCCCGCGAGGCTCGTGAGGAACCCCTCCGCCCGACGACCCTCCCAACGATCGCCGATCGGCTCGATCTGCGGACGCGCGGTCTCCTCGATCGCCACCCGGAATCCTGCCGTCTCCAGGTGCAGACCGAGGGATGCGGTCATCCGCACCACCCACTCGAACGCCTCGCTGCCCCAGTCCGCCGCCCACGACATCCCGGTGTCGCTCTCGGCGTCGGGGTAACCGCGGCGGCGGGTGTCGACGAGGATGCGGGCGTCGGGGTGGCTGCGGTGCTCCTCCTGGCGGACCATGAGCTCGCCGTGACGCGCCGACGCGCGCCAGTGCACGCGTCGCAACGCGTCGCCGATGCGGTACTCGCGCGTCGTGAGATCGTCGTCGGCTCCGGTCACGCGGCGCTGGACGAGATGCGCCTCGCCCTCGCCGTCGGCGAGCGTCGGGCCGCCCTCGGCGAGCGACGACACGGCCGGCACGACGACGAGCCGCTCGGGGGCGCCGAGTGCGAGAGTCGACGTGGCCATGCCGAACGGGTCCTCGTGCTCGGCGACGAAGGGGCCGATCGCGTAGAGCCCGCGCCGGGGCGGGTGGAGGTCGTAGGTCACCGTGCGCTGTCGGGTGCGGCCGACCCCCACGGGAGGCAACTCCCGGCCGACCGGGGAGCGCTCGAACCACGGCAGCGCCTCGTCCCAGACGAGCGGGGTGCTCGGCGACGCGCCCGTGTTGAGGATGCGGACGGTCACCTGCACGACGCCGCCCACCGCGACGACGGGGGGCGAGAAGAGCCGCGACACCTCCAGTTTCGGTCGCCGCAGCCGCACGTAGACGAGCGCGGCGATCGGCAGCAGGAAGGCGAAGCACGCGGCGACGAGGTACTCGCGTCGGCCGAGACCGTAGGCGAGGAAGACGGCGAGCACGCCGAGCGCGAGCGACGTGATGGCGCGCCACGACGGGCGGATCGAGCTCGTGCGGCGCAGCCCCCGCATCCCGGGCTCGCCCGGCTTCGGTGTCGCCGTCTCGCGACGTGCCACGGACGGACTCAGACCGCGCCCGACGCGCCGAGCGGCACGGGGGTCGCGGCGACGATCCGGGCCGTGATGTCGGCGAGCGCCTCGCCGCCGAGCGCGCCGGAGGCGCCCGACCGGCTCGGAATGAGGCGGTGCGCGAGCACGGGCACCGCGAGCGCGTCGATGTCGTCGGGCAGCACGAAGTCGCGGCCGTCGAGCGCCGCACGGGCCTTCGATGCGCGGACGAGCTGCAGGGTCGCCCGGGGACTCGCCCCGAGACGCAGTTCCCGGTCGGTGCGGGTCGCCGCGGCGATCGCGACGGCGTACTGCTCGACCGCGGGGCTCACGAACACGGTCCGTACGGTGCCGATCATGCGCCGCAGCCGTTCGAGCGTCACGACGGGGGCGAGGGCGTCGAGCGGGTTCTCGGTCTCGCGGGTGCGCAGCATCGCCGCCTCGGCCGCGAGATCGGGGTACCCCATCGAGATGCGGGCGGTGAAGCGGTCGCGCTGCGCCTCGGGCAGCGCGTACGTGCCCTCCATCTCGATCGGGTTCTGCGTCGCGATGACGGTGAACGGGTCGGGCAACGCGTAGCTCGCGCCATCCACCGTCACCTGGCGCTCCTCCATGCTCTCCAGCAGCGCGCTCTGCGTCTTCGGGCTCGCGCGGTTGATCTCGTCGCCGATGACGATGTTCGCGAACACCGGTCCGGGCTTGAACTCGAACTCGCGCTCCGCCTGGTTGTAGATGCTCACGCCCGTGATGTCGGCAGGCAGCAGGTCGGGGGTGAACTGGATGCGGCTCACCGAGCAGTCGACGCTGCGGGCGAGCGCGCGGGCGAGCATCGTCTTGCCGACGCCCGGCACGTCCTCCATGAGGAGGTGCCCTTCCGCGAGCAGCACGGTGACGGCGGTCTCGATGACGGGACGCTTGCCGTCGATGACGGTCTCGATCGCGGAGATGACGGCGCGGGCGTCGAGGAGGAACTCGGCGGTCGACAGCGACGTCGACTCTGAGTGCGTCCCGGTCCCTGATCCGGTGTAGTCGCTCATCCAGCGAGTCTGCCATTGCGCGAGCG
>CAMLMQ010000196.1 GCA_946481135.1 uncultured Microbacteriaceae bacterium | reverse complement strand
GGCAGAAGCGGCGGCTGCAGCTGCTGCTCATCCTGCTCGACGAGCCGAACGTGCTCATCCTCGACGAGCCGACCAACGACCTCGACACCGACATGCTCGCCGCGATGGAAGACCTGCTCGACACCTGGCCGGGCACCCTCCTCGTCGTGTCGCACGACCGCTACCTGCTGGAGCGCGTCACCGACGACCAGTACGCCGTGATGGATGGTGCGTTCCGCCACCTCCCCGGAGGCGTCGACCAGTACCTCGCCCTTCGCCGCGCCCGCGACGTGCCACAACACGCCGTGGCGCCCGCGCGAGATGCCCAGAAAGTGGCATCTCGCGTGTCCGGGGCGGAGCGGCGGGGGGTCGAGAAGGAGCTTGCGAGCGTCGAGCGGCGGCTGGAGAAGACGAATGCGGCGATCGCGGACGCGAAGAGCGACCTCGCCGCGAGCGACCCGAGCGACTACGTCGCGCTCGGGGAGAAGCAGGCCGCGATCTCCGCGCTGGAGGCCGAAGCCGGCGACCTCGAGGAACGCTGGCTCGAACTCGGCGCGCAGCTCGAGGGCTAGCCTGCTGCCATGACCGCGCTCGCCCGCCTGCTCGGTGTCGAGCATCCGATCGTGCTCGGCCCGTTCGGCGGGGTGTCGTCGGTCGCCCTGACGGCCGCCGTGAGCGAGGCCGGGGGGCTCGGGTCGTACGGACTGTACGGCTACGACCCCGCGCGCATCGCCGCGACCGCCGCCGAGCTCCGTGCGGCGACGAACCGACCGTTCGCCCTCAATCTGTGGCTGCCGACCGGGGACGAGGTGACTCCCGACTCCGTCGACCTCGAGGCATCGCGCGCGGTCCTCGCCCCGCTCTTCGCCGAACTCGGCCTGGAGCCGCCCGAGACACCCGAGACGTTCCTGCCGCGGTTCGCGGAACAGGTCGCGGCGGTGCTCGAGGCCCGCCCCGCCGTGCTGAGCCTCGTCTTCGGGGTGCCGTCGTCGGGTCTCGTCGACGAGGCCCACGCGCGCGGCATCGTCGTGCTCGGAGCCGCGACGACCGTCGAGGAGGCGGTCGCGCTCGAAGCGGGGGGCGTGGATGCCGTGGTCGCGACGGGACTGGAGGCGGGCGGGCATCGGGTCTCCTTCCTGCGCCCGCCCGACGAGTCGCTCGTGGGCACGTTCGCGCTCGTGCCGCAGGTCGCCGACGCCGTGCGCATCCCCGTGATCGCCGCCGGCGGGATCGCCGACCGCCGCGGAGTCGCGGCCGCGTTCGCGCTCGGCGCCGACGGCGTGCAGGTGGGCACGGCGTTCCTGGCGACGGGCCAGTCGGCGGCACCGCTCTCCCACCGAGCCGCGATCACGGGGTCGGCTGCGCACGACACCGTGCTCACCCGCGCGATGTCGGGCCGAGTGGCCCGCGGCATCCCGAACCGCGCGATGCGCACGATCGAGGCGGGCGGCGCGATCGCGCCCTTCCCCGCACAGAACTGGCTCACCGGGCGGTTCCGCGCGGAGGCCGCCAAGCGCGACCGCGGCGACCTCCTGTCGCTGTGGGCCGGGCAGGGGGCGCCCCTGGCGCGACGCACCGACGCCGCCGAGGTGTTCGCCGAGTTGTGCCGCGGTCTTCCCGCCGCCGGGTCCGCGACGCCGATCGAGGGTTAGACGCCTCCGCCGCCGCCTCCGCCGCCGCCGCCGCCCGACGACCCGCCTCCGCCTCCGCCGCCGCTCGACGACGAGGACGACGACCCCGAATACGACGTCGAGACGCTCGACGACATCGACGAGATTCCGGCCGCGAACGCGGCGACGCGGAACCCGCCCGACCCCGAGTACCAGTCCGGCGGCTCGGTGTCGTAGTGCTTCGCGATCTCCTCGGCCCACTCCTTCTCCAGTCCGAAGAGCACGGCGTAGGGCAGCAGGCGCTCGTAGATCTTCACGATCGCGCGGTCGTCGGAGGCGGAGACCCGCTCGGCGCCGGAGACGCTCTGCAGCATCCTCAGCCGGTCGGCCTCGGCGACGCGGATGAACTCGCGCAGACCGTCGAGGTGCTCGCGTAGCTCGGCCCCCTTCGCGGTGAGGGGGCGACGGCGGGCGAGCATGCCGGCGGCGAAGATCGCGATCCACGGCACGAGGTTGAGGCCGACGACGCCGACGACGATGCTCGTCTCGTCCTCGCCGCCGATGATCGTCTGCACGATGAGCAGCACGCCGGCGAGCACCATCGAGCCGATCACGATGAGCATCGGCGTCCACGACGGCTTGCGGCGCAGGCCCCCCGCCTCGGCCTCCTTCTCGACCGCCTTCGTGAGCGCGACCACCTGACGGCCGAGCACGGTGTCGCCCTTCGTGAGCCAGCGCACGTCGTTGCGGGCCGGGTCGTGCTCGGGCTGCGGCACCGCCGCGCCGCCGAACATCGAGCGCAGCCCCGGAAGGGCGAACGGGTTCACCGAGAAGAGGGCACCCATGACGCGCTGCTCGTCGGGGCCGAGACCGTCGCTCGACAGTCGCTGCACGCCGAACACCTTGCTGAAGCCCTGGTCGTGCTCGAGGATGCGCAGGTTCTTGCGCACCGCGAGGTCGACGATGGAGGCCGCCATGCCGCGCTTGGGCTTGCCGACGATGTTGGCCGCGAGCAGCGCGCTCACCCCGTCGGTCGGCTCGTATTGGGCGACGACGATGCCGCGGCCGCGCGCGTCGCGCCAGAACACGACGCGCGTGACGATCGCGAAGATCAGCCCGAAGAGCACGAGCGCGGCGGCGATGAGACCGAGGATCGGCACGTACGTCCAGAACGGAGCGCCCGCGAACGTGCCGGGCGTGAACCCGAGCACGACCGTCATGTTCTGCCCGGCGACGAGGTCACGCACCGACGCCTCGAACTCGCGCCCGCTGCCGTCGATCTCGCACCGCTCGGTGGATCCCGCGTAGCCGTAGTAGCAGAAGGCGTCGCCGGTGAGCGCGGGCACGAGGTCGTCGGCGATGCGCACGGTCGCGCTGACCTCACCGAACGGCTGCCGCCATCCGGTGCCGTTGGTGTCCCAGTAGAACTCGTCACGCGTCACGCCGTCGGCGGTGTCGGTCGAGGTCGCGGTCACGTCGGACTGCGTGTACTCGATGACGTAGGTCTGCTCGCCGTAGACGAATTGTCCCTGCGGCACGGCGATCGTGAGCACGGTGAAGGCGCCGTCGGCCGAGGTCTCGAAGGCGCGCGGCTGCCCGGCACCGTCGGTCACCGAGACGACGTCGATGTTCGTGCTGTGGCCCTTGTAGTTCGACACGAGCGCCCGCCGGATGCCGCGGTTCTGGTCGAACTCGGGGAACACCGCGACGAGCGTCTCGACGGTGTGGAGGCGCGATCGGCCGTCGCCGCCGCGGCTCAGCTCGTAGACGGCGTCGAACGACGCGAACTCGAAGTCGTCGACGCCCGTCCCGGCGGCGTCGAGGGCGACGACGGCGGGCTCGTCGAGCTCGTCGGCGTGGTCGGCGGCGGCCGGGGCGACACCGACGACCAGCACGAGCGCCGCGACGAAGCCGAGCAGAGTCAGGAAGCGTCCAGGTGCGTGCACGCGGTCACCATAGCGGGCCGGTAGGCTCCGAGTCGATGTCCGCGTCGACCCGTATCGCCGGACTCGGGGTGCACCTTCCCGAGCGGGTGAGGTCGACGGCCGAGACCGAGCAGCGCCTCCGGAGCGAGAACCCGGGGATGCGTCTCGCGACGGGTCTCATCTCCCGCATGACGGGGGTCGAGCGCGTGCACGTCGCGCCGCCGGAGTGGAACGCCTCCGATCTCGCCGTGGCGGCATCCCGACAGGCGTTGGAGGAGAGCCCCGGCGACATCGACCTCGTGCTCTTCACGGCCGCCGCGCAGGACCTCGTCGAGCCGGCGACGAGCCACATCGTCGCCGCGAAACTCGGGCTCACCGCGCCCGTCATGGACGTCAAGAACGCCTGCAATTCGGTGCTGAACGGGATGCAGGTGGCCGACGCCCTCATCCGCACGGGGCAGTATCGCCGGGTGCTCGTCGCGAGCGGCGAGATGACGAGCGTCTCGGTGCGCTGGCGTCTCGACGACCCGTCGCAGTTCGTGCCGTCGTTCCCCGGGTACGTGATGGGGGATGCCGGCGCCGCGGTCGTGCTGGAGGGCACCGACGAGGAGGGCGTGGGCATCCGGGCCTCGCGGTTCGTCGCCGAGTCGCGGCACTGGGCGGTCGGCACCCTCCCCGGCGGCGGCACGATGCGCACGCACGACCCCGATGCGAACTACTTCGACATGGACGGCGCGGGGCTGCAGCGCGCGTTCCTCGAACTCGGGCCGGAGCCGGTCGAGAGGATGCTCGCCGACTCGGGTCACACGATGGACGACTTCGACCTCGTCGCCATCCACCAGGTCGCGCTGCCGTATCTCGGGCCCATCTTCGAGAGGCTCGGCGTGCGCGACGACCGCACCGTGATCACCGTCGCGGACCACGGCAACATCGCCTCGGCGACCCTGCCGCTGCAGTTGCGTCTCGCGCGGGAGCGGGGGATGGTCGGCCCGGGGTCGCTCGTGCTCATGATCGGGCTCGCGGGCGGCATCTCGCTCGGCCTCATGGTGGTGCGACTGTGACCCGCCCCACCCGCGGGTTGAGTAGCGCCGCCCGGAGGGCGACGCGTATCGAAACCCGTGGGTCGAGTAGCGCCGCCCGGAGGGCGCCGCGTATCGAAACCGACCCCGCGGCGGAGCGCGGTTTCGATACGCGTCCGGCTGCGCCGGGCGCTACTCAACCCACGAGGTCGTCGGGGCGGCTGGCGATCGTCGTGCCGGTGTACGACGAGGCCGCCGGCATCCGCCCGACGCTCGACGCGCTCGCGGCGCAGCAGGATGCCGACTTCGACGCCGTGTTCGTCGACAACGGATCGCGCGACGGCTCCGCCGACGTCATCCGCGCGTTCGCCGCGGCGCACGGCCTCGGCCGGTGGCGGGTGATCGACGAGCCGCAGAAGGGCACGGGCGCCGCCGCCGACACCGGGATGCGCGCCGCGATCGACGCCGGAGCGACCCTGCTCGCGCGCACCGACGCGGATTGCCTGCCCCGCGCCGACTGGACGGCGTCGATCCGTCGGGCACTCACCCCGAAGGCCGAGAGCGGACGCGGGCTGCGCCTCGTCGGCGGCGAGCTCGTGCCGCGCCGCGACGAGGGTGTCGCCTGGCCGACGCGGGTGCTGCTGCGCGGCGCCGTGCACCTCGCGGAGGCGTTCGGTCGGGTGCGCGCGGGCAACCGCGACCCCGCGTACCTCGGCCCCTACATGATGGCCGCGGGCTGCAACGTCGGGATCACCGCCGAGCTCTACCTCGCGG
>CAMLMQ010000195.1 GCA_946481135.1 uncultured Microbacteriaceae bacterium | reverse complement strand
CAGTCGGGCAAGGGCGGCGTCGCCTACCTGCTCAAGGCCGACCGGTCGCTCGACCTCCCGCGTCGCCTCCAGATCGAGTTCAGCGCGGTCGTGCAGTCGAAGACCGACAGCGAGGGCGGCGAGGTGACGAGCGAGCAGATCTGGGCGATCTTCCAGGACGAGTACCTGCCCGCCGCGGTCGACGATGCGAAGTGGGGCCGCTACGAGCTGCTCGGCACCCGCACCGCGAGCGACATGGACGGCGAGGTGTCGCTCGACATCCGCCTCCGCGTCGACGAGGAGGTGCAGGCGGCGAGCGGAACCGGCAACGGACCCATCGCCGCGTTCCTCGGCATCCTCACCTCGCTCGGGCACGACATCAAGCTCTACGACTACGTCGAGCACACGATGTCGGCGGGCGGCGACGCCCAGGCGGCGGCCTACGTCGAGCTGCAGGTCGACGGCAAGCGCCTGTGGGGCGTGGGCATCGACGGCGACATCTCGACGGCATCCCTCAAGGCGGTCGTGTCGGCGGTCAACCGCTCGGTGCGCGCGGACGCGGGGGCGCGGGAGCTCGTGACGGCCTAACCCTCGACGAGCAGGATGCGTCGCCCGGACGTGATCGTGCGGGCGGTCTCGAGCTGCTCCTCGGCGACGAGTGTCACGAGCATCCCGTCGCGGGCGAGCCAGTCGTCCCCGTTCCGCGTCACCGCGCGGAGGGGGTCGAGACCGTCCGCGCCGCCGTCCACGGCGAGTTCCGGCTCGTGGGTCCGGAAGTCGGCGGGGATGCCGCCGAGCCGCGCCGTCGGCACGTGGGGGAGGTAGGCGACCGCGAGGTCGACGCGTCCCCGCAGGTGGGGCGGCAAGCCGTCCCACCAGTCGCCGCGCAGCGCCGTGAAGCCATGGAGGCGCCCGTTGCGTACGGCGTACGCGGCGGCGGTCCCGTCGAGGTCGACGGCGTACACCTCGGCGCGGGGCAACCGTGTGGCGAGCGCCGCCGCGATCGCGCCGCACCCGCAGCCGAGGTCGACGACCACGCGCGCGTCGGGTCGGGCCGCGACGGCGGCGTCGACGAGCACCTCCGCCCGTCGGCGCGGCACGAACACCCCGTCACCGACCTCGACTTCGACGCCGGCGAACACCGCGACACCGAGGGCGTGCTCGAGCGGCACGCCGGCGGCCCGGGCGGCGACGACACGGTCGGGGTCGGCGCCGACGCGGCGGATCTCGGCGGCCTCGTCGTCGGCGTAGACGCATCCGGCGGCGCGCAGCGCGGCGACGAGGGCGTCGGTCACTGGGGTGCCGGCCCCCGGCGGCGGATCACGAGCCGCGGCAGGCGCTCGAGGCGGCGCTGCTCCGGCAGGCTCCAGTGGAACAGCACCGCGAGGATGCGCACGAGGAACGTCAGGGCGACGCCCACGCCGGCCGCGATGAGGATGTCGACGCCGACCCCCGCGAGCACGACGATCGAGGCCGCGCCGACGATCGCCGCGACGGCGTAGAGCGACCCGACGTGCATGAGCGCGATCGGCAGCGCGAGCAGCAGATCCCGCAGGATCGACCCGCCGACCGCGGCGAGGGCGCCGACGAACACGGCGGGGATCTCGGGCAGGCCCGCCGCGAGGGCCGCGGTCGTACCGATCGCACCGAACAGTCCGAGCGTGAGGGCGTCGAGTGCGGTGATGAGCTTCTCCAGCCGGGAGAAGATGCGCTCCAGCAGCATCCCGACGAGGGCTGCGGCCGTCGCGACGGGCAGGTACCAGTTGCTCTGCAGCGCCTTCGGGGTCGAGTCGAGCAGCAGATCGCGCAGCAGACCGCCGCCGAACCCGGTCGCGATGCCGATGATGGCGACGCCGAGGAGGTCGAGGCGGCGGTCCCGGAACTGCGCCGCGAACGTCGCGCCCTGCAGCGACCCGATGCCCACGGCGAGCAGGTCGGCCCAGAGCGGGATCGTGAAGGTCGTCACGCCTTACATTGTGGGGCGCGTGGTCCGTTCGCGCCGCCACCGCACGAGCGCGAGCACGAGGAGCGCGAGTGCGGCGACGGGCTGTCCGATCGTCATGAGCAGCACGACCGCCGCGGTGCCGGGGTCGGCCTCGTCGACGTGGTGGAGGTGGAACCACGCGTGGGGGACCGCGAACGCGAGTACCGAGAGGATCGCCGGGATGACGAGCACGCTCCGCGGCACGAGCACGGCCGCGGTGAGCACGATCGCGGTGCCGAGGGTCGCGCCGCCGTAGTCGCGCGCATAGTGCTCGGCGAACGGCGGAGTCAGCGCGACGCCCGGGAAGTTCTCGGAGAAGTGCTCGGGGAAGAACTGGTTCCAGATCCCGATCATCCAGGCCGCGGCGGCGAGGAGCGCGAGCCCGACTCGCAGCACGGCGGTCACTTCGCCGCTCCCGTCGCGAGCCACTCGTCGAAGGTCTGGGTGCCGCCGCCCGGCAGTCCCGCGAGATGGTGGCCGGCGGCGAAGGCGCGGAACGCCTTCCCGGGAAGGCGGATCGAGAGCACGCGGCGCGGCGCCCGTCCCGCCGCCTGCAGGCGATGCAGCACGTCGGTCGCGTCGAGGATCTCGGGACCGCCGAAGTCGGCGACGCGTCCCGCCGGCGCGCCCGTCGCGAGTTCGGCGAGCCGGTCGGCGACGTCCTCCACGCCGACGGGTTGCACCTGCACCCCGCGGAGGAAGAGCCGGTTGCCGAACATCGCGAGGATCTCGCCCGGGAACGAGTGGAACTGCGTCGCCCGCAGGATCGTGAACGGGATGCCCGACGCGGCGATCGCCTGCTCGCTCGCGACCTTGTCGCGGTAGTAGCCGTACGGGATGCGGTCGACCCCGACGATCGACAGGAACACCACGTGCCCCACTCCGGCCGACCGGGCGAGGGCGAGGAGGCGCTCGGTGTCGGGCAGGTCGGCCGTGCGGTTGGTCGCCAGGTGCACGACGGTCTGCACGCCCGCGAGCGCGGCCCCGAGTCCGTCGCCCGTCGCGAGGTCGCCGACGACGCGGCCGTCGCCCGGGGTGCGGCTCAGCGCCCGCACGTCGTGTCCGGCGGCGCGCAGCCGCTCGACGGTGGGTCGCCCGGGGCCCGAGGTGGCGCCGGTGACGAGGATGGTGGTCATTCGCTCTCCTTCGTGAGACGCGTCCGTGATGGACGACGTCGCTAGCTGAGAGCGGAGGCGCCTCCGAAACGTGACAGCTTGTCCGGGTTGAGCACGATGTAGACCCCGCGGATGCCGTCGGCCGCGGCGTCGACCGTCCAGAGCGCGAACGGCTGCCCGTCCCGCACGCCGAGCACGGCGGTCTCGCCGTTGACGTCGACGAACCGCACCTCGATGCCCCGCGCGAACTTGTCGACCACCCCGAGCAGGAAGTGCGCGACGCGGCCCGGGCCCTCGACGACCTTGCGGGCGGCGAGCACCTTGCCGCCGCCGTCCGACACCGAGACGACGTCGGACGCGAGGACGCCTTCGAGAGCCGCGAGATCGCCCGCCTCGGCAGCCGCGAGGAAGGCACCGAGCAGACGCGCTCGCTCCGCCGGATCGACCGGAGCCGAACGCTGCGCCTCGAGATGCTTCCGCGCGCGGGAGTACAGCTGCCGCGCGTTCGCCACCGACGTCTCCAGCACCTCCGCCACCCGATCGTGCGGGTAGTCGAACGCGGCGTGCAGCACGAAGGCCGCGCGCTCCGCGGGGGTCAGCCTCTCGAGCAGGAGCAGCACGGCGAGCGAGAGCGCCTCGGCCCGCTCGGCGCCCAGCAGCGGATCCGCGGAGGTGTCGACAGGCTCGGGCAGCCAGGGGCCGACGTACGCCTCGCGGGCCGCGCGCGCACTCGTCAGCGCCGCGATCGAGAGCCGCGTGACGACCGTCGCGAGGTAGGCGCCGGGCTCGGCGACGGCATCCCGATCGGCGCGGTCCCAGCGCAGCCAGGCGTCCTGAAGCACGTCCTCGGCGTCGGGCACCGACCCGAGCATCCGGTAGGCGATGCCGAACAGCCGGGGGCGCACCTGCTCGAAGACATCCGGGCTCACGTCCCCATCTTCACAGGCCCGAGAGAGCAGACTTGTCCCCATGCCCGGGATGACGTATCGCGACGAGGCCGTCGTGCTGCGCACCCACAAGCTCGGCGAGGCCGACCGCATCGTCACGATGCTGAGCCGCCAGCACGGCAAGATCCGCGCGGTCGCGAAGGGGGTGCGGCGCACGGCGTCGCGCTTCGGGGCGCGGCTCGAGCCGTTCATGGTCGCCGACCTGCAGCTCTACAAGGGGCGCAGCCTCGACATCGTGCAGCAAGCGGAGTCGCTCGGCTCGTACGGTGCCGACATCGCGGGCGACTACCCGCGGTTCACGGCGGCGACGGCGATGGTCGAGGCCGCTGACCGCCTCACCGAGCACGAGGCGGGACTGCAGCACTACCTGCTGCTCGTCGGGGCCCTGCGCTCCCTCGCGAAGGCGGAGCACCCCGCGGGTCTCACGCTCGACTCCTACCTGCTGCGCGCGCTGTCGATCGCGGGTTGGGCGCCGTCGTTCGTCGACTGCGCCGTGACGGGGGAGACCGGCCCGCACACCGTCTTCGTCGTGCAGCTCGGCGGCGTCGTCGCCGACTCCGTCGCCCCGCCCGGTGCGCCGCGCCTCGACCCCGGGACGCTGCGCACCCTCGCCGCGCTGCTCGCGGGGGACTGGCCGACCGCCGAGGCGGCCGACGAGCGCACCCGAGCCCAGGCATCCGGTGTCGTCGCGGCGTACACGCAGTTCCACCTCGAGCGCGGGCTGCGCTCCCTTCCGCACGTCGATCGGACTCCCGCGTGACCGGCCTGCCGCTCGATTGGACGGGGCTGCAGCCGCCGTCGATGCCCGCGGGGTCGGTGCCGAAGCACGTCGCCCTCGTCATGGACGGCAACGGCCGGTGGGCCAACCGGCAGGGGCTCTCGCGCGTCGAAGGCCACAAGGCCGGGGAGGCGAGCCTGCTGGATGTCGTCGCGGGCGCGATCCAGATCGGGGTCACGCATCTCTCGGCCTATGCGTTCTCGACCGAGAACTGGACGCGCAGCCCCGACGAGGTGCGCTTCCTCATGGGGTTCAACCGCGACGTCATCCGCCGCCGCCGCGACCAGCTGCACGAGTGGGGCGTTCGCGTGACGTGGGCCGGGCGCCGGCCCCGTCTGTGGCGCAGCGTCATCGACGAGCTCGAGGTCGCCCAGGAGCTCACGAAGCACAACACGGGCCTCACGCTGACGATGTGCGTGAACTACGGCGGACGCGTCGAGCTCGTGGATGCCGTGCGCGCGATCGCGGCGGACGTCGCGGCGGGGCGGGTGAAGCCCGACCGCATCTCGGAGAAGACGCTGCAGAAGCACCTCTACGTGCCCGACCTGCCCGACGT
>CAMLMQ010000194.1 GCA_946481135.1 uncultured Microbacteriaceae bacterium | reverse complement strand
TGGTCGTTGAGTCCGACGTGGCTCACCTCGACCTGACCGTAGCCGTTCGGGGAGGCGACGGGTCCGTCGATGGGCGCGTCGACCGCGAAGCCGTGGTTGTGCGCCGTGATCTCGACCTTGCCGGTGGTCTTGTCGAGCACCGGCTGGTTGATGCCGCGGTGGCCGAAGGGCAGCTTGTAGGTGTCGAAGCCGAGGGCTCGCCCGAGCAGCTGGTTGCCGAAGCAGATGCCGAAGAACGGCAACTCGCGGTCGAGCAGTTCGCGCAGCAGCGCGACGTGGGCGTCGGACGCCTCGGGGTCGCCCGGACCGTTCGAGTAGAACGCCGCGACCGGCTCGATCGCGAGCACCTGCTCGAGGGTGACATCCTGCGGCAGCACGTGCACCTCGAACCCGCGCTGGGCGAGGTTGAGGATCGTCGACTGCTTGATGCCGAGGTCGAGGATCGCGAGGTTGCCGATCTTCTCGCCCACCGCGGGCGTCACCGAGGGTTCCGTGACGGAGACCTCGGCGGAGAGGTTCTGGCCCGCCATCGACGGCGCGGCCCGCACGATCGCGAGCTGCTCGTCGGCGGAGAGGTCAGCATCCGCGCCCGAGAACACGCCCGCGCGCATCGAGCCCGTGTCGCGCAGACGCCGGGTCACCGCGCGGGTGTCGACGCCCGAGATGCCGACGATGCCGGTGGACTCCAGCTCGTCGTCGAGCGAGCGCAGGGACCGGAAGTTGCTCACGACGCGCGACGGGTCGCGCACGACGTAGCCCGCGACCCAGATGCGGCGCGACTCCATGTCGTCGTCGTTCATGCCCGTGTTGCCGATGTGCGGGGCCGTCTGCACGACGATCTGCCCCGCGTACGACGGGTCGGTGAGGGTCTCCTGGTAGCCGGTCATCCCCGTCGCGAAGACGGCCTCCCCGAGGGTGCGGCCGCGGGCGCCGTAGGCGCGGCCCTCGTAGCGGGTGCCGTCCTCCAGCACGAGCACGGCGCGGTCGGTGGTCGTCATGCGGCCTCCTGGGTCTCGAGGGTGCGGAGCGCGTCGACCAGAGCGTCGGGGTCCTGGGAGCGCAGGTAGGTGTCGACCTCGCGGTCGCCGAGCGTCCAGCGCACGAAGGCGAGGCCGTCACGGTCGACGACGCGGTCGATGGTCCACGTCGCGCGGCCGACGCCGACGACGGCGGACCGCGGGATGAAGGCGTCGGGTTGTCCGGCGAGGGCGAGCACAAGGCCCTCCGGAACCACCGTGGCGACGACGCGGGACCGGAATCCGAGCCCGCGCACCGCGATGCGGTCGGTCGGCTCGGTCGCGCTCGTCGTGGCGACGTAGAACCCGTCGTCGACGCGGACGGGGGCACCGAGCGTCGCGGGCGGACTCGCGAGAGCGGGCAGATCGGCCTGCCGCCGTCGGCGGGCGCGCCAACCCCACGCGAGACCGCCGAAGACGAGTGCGAGGAAGGCGAGGATGACGAGGGTCGGCAGGAGCCTATCCACGGGCCACCTCCTCGGCGTCGCGCAGTTCGCCGTCGAGCACCGTCGGCGTGCCGGCGTGCACCGTCGCGACGACGCGGCCCGGCAGCTCACGCCCGAGGTAGGGCGAATTGACGCTGCGGCCGCGCAGATGGTCGACCGCGAAGGTGCGCCGTGCGGTCGGGTCGACGAGCGTCACATGGGCGGGGGCACCGACGGCGAGCGGCGCGTCGTACCCGTCGAGGCGGCCGATCGCGGCGGGCGCGGCGGAGAGCACGCGCGCGACGTCGGCCCACCCGAGGAGTCCCGTGTCGACCATCGTCGACTGCACGATGCTCAGGGCGCTCTCCAGCCCGACCATCCCGAACGAGGCCTCGGCCCAGGCCGCCTCCTTCGACTCGACCGGGTGCGGGGCGTGGTCGGTCGCGACGATGTCGATCGTGCCGTCGGCCAGCGCCGACCGGAGGGCGTCGACATCCTCGGCGCGGCGCAGCGGCGGGTTCACCTTGAAGCGGGCGTCGTAGCCGCGCGCCTCCTCCTCGGTGAGCAGCAGGTGGTGCGGCGTGACCTCGGCGGTGACGCGGATGCCGCGGGCCTTCGCCCAGCGCACGACCTCGACGCTTCCGGCCGTCGAGACGTGGCAGACGTGCAGCCGGGCGCCGACGGCCTCGGCGAGCAGCACGTCGCGCGCGATGATCGCCTCCTCGGCGACCGCGGGCCAGCCCGCGAGACCGAGCTCCGACGCGAGCGCGCCCTCGTTCATCTGGGCGCCCTCGGTGAGCCGGGGCTCCTGCGCGTGCTGGGCGATCACACCGTCGAAGGTCGTCACGTACTCCAGCGCCCGCCGCATGAGCAGGGCGTCGTGCACGCACGTGCCGTCGTCGCTGAAGACGCGCACGGCGGCGCGGGAGCGCGCCATCGCGCCGATCTCCGAGAGCCGCTCCCCCGCGAGCCCGACGGTGACGGCGCCGATCGGGCGCACCGTCACGTAGCCGTGCTGGGTGCCGAGCGAGGCGACCTGCTCGACGACCCCGGCCGTGTCGGCGACGGGACTCGTGTTCGCCATCGCGAAGACCGCCGTGAAGCCGCCCGCGGCCGCCGCGCGCGATCCCGTGAGCACGGTCTCGCTCTGCTCGAAGCCCGGTTCCCGCAGGTGGGTGTGGAGGTCGACGAGACCCGGCAGCGCCTGCAGCCCGTCCGCGTCGATCACCGTCGCGCCGGGGAGGTCGGCCGGGTCGGCGAAGACCCCGTCGCGGATGCCGAGGTCGCCGCGCGTGCCGTCGGGCAACGTCGCGGACCGGATCAGAAGGGACGTCATGCGAGACCGCCTGCGAGCACGAGGTAGAGAACCGCCATTCGGATCGAGACCCCGTTGGTGACCTGATCGAGCACGAGCGAACGGGCCGAGTCGGCAGCCGCTGCGGAGATCTCGAGCCCGCGGATCATCGGTCCGGGGTGCATGACCATCGTATCGGCGGGCAGCCGCGCGAACCGGGCGTCGTCGAGACCCCACTCGCGCGCGTACTCCCGCTCGTGGGGGAAGAAGGCCGCGTGCATGCGCTCCGCCTGGATGCGCAGCATCATGACGACGTCGGGCGCGTCGGCGAGGGCGTCGTCGAGGTCGTGACGCACGCGAGCCGACCAGCCCTCGACGCCGGTCGGCAGCAGCGTCGCCGGCGCGACGAGGGTCACCTCGGCGCCGAGGGTCTGCAGCAACCACAGGTTCGACCGGGCGACGCGGGAGTGCAGGATGTCGCCCACGATCGTGACCCGCAGGCCGTCGAGATCGCGGCCGCGCGACGCGTCGCCGTGACGCGCCTTGCGCATCGTGTAGGCATCCAGGAGTCCCTGCGTGGGGTGCTCGTGCGTGCCGTCGCCCGCGTTGATGACCGCGGCGTCGATCCACCCGCCGTCGGCGAGCACGCGCGCGGCGCCCGAGGCGCCGTGCCGGAGCACGACCGCGTCGACGCCCATCGCGGCGATCGTCTGCACCGTGTCCTTGAGCCCCTCGCCCTTCGACACGCTCGAGCCCTTCGCCGAGAGCGTGATGACGTCGGCCGAGAGCCGCTTGGCCGCCGCTTCGAACGACAGCCGGGTGCGCGTGGAGTCCTCGAAGAAGAGATTCGCGACGGTGCGACCCTGCAGGGTCGGGAGCTTCGGCACCGCCCGGCGGGCGACATCCGCCATGTCCTCGGCGACGTCGAGGATGCCGATGGCGTCGTCACGGGTCAGGTCGCGCGTCGAGAGCAGGTGTCTCAGCATCGTCACTCCTCGCCCTCCGGGCGACGACCGCCCCCGCCGGCGATCTCGACGAGGTCGTCGCCGTCGGTCTCGCGCAGGCGCACGTTGATGCGTTCGGCGACCGAGGTCGGCAGGTTCTTGCCGACGAAGTCGGCGCGGATCGGCAACTCGCGGTGGCCGCGGTCGACGAGCACCGCGAGCCGCACGGCGCGGGGTCGACCGTGGGCACCGAGCGCGTCGAGCGCGGCGCGGATCGTGCGGCCCGAGTAGAGCACGTCGTCGACGAGCACGACCGTCTTCCCGTCGATGCCCCCGTCGGGGATGCGCGTCGGCTGCGGACTGCGTGTCGGCTGGCTGCGCAGGTCGTCGCGGTACATCGTGACGTCGAGCGAGCCGGCGGGTCCGACCCCGGATCCGAGACGCTCGAGGATGCCGGCGAGCCGTTCGGCGAGCAGCACCCCCCGGGTCGGGATGCCGAGAAGAACGAGATCGGAGGAACCGCGGTTCGACTCGAGGATCTCGTGAGCGATGCGAGTGAGCGCGCGCTCGATGTCAGCCTGCTGCAGCACGGGGCGTGCAGTCATCCTGACCTCCTTCCCCGCCTCTCGGGACGGACTTAAAGGTGGTCGTTTCGTCGTCGACTCTAGCCGATCATCCCCAGCGCTTGAGCAGGAACCGTTCCAGCACGCCGATGAGGGTGTCGCTGAGCTTGCCGAGCACGGCGAGCACGAGGATCGCGAGGAAGAGCCGGTCGGTGCGCCCGTTGTTCTGCGACTCGATGAGCAGGAACCCGAGCCCCATCGTCGAGCCGAGCAGCTCCGCGGCGACGAGGAACAGCCAGGCCTGGGCGAGGGCGAGCCGAAGCCCCGACACGATCGCCGGGATCACGGCCGGCAGCTGCACCGTCGCGAGAAGGCGCAGCCGGTCGAGCCCGAACGCCCGGCCCATCTCGACGAGCTGCGGGTCGACGTGACGCAGAGCGCCGGCGACCGTCGTGTAGACCGGGAAGAGCGCGCCGATCGCGACGAGGGTGACCTTCGAGTCCTCCCCGTACTGCAGATAGAGGATGAGCAGCGGCACCCACGCGAGGGACGGAACAGCACGGAGGGCGCCGATTGTGGGGGCGAGGACGCCGTCGGCGAGCCGCGAGAGGCCCACGATCGAACCGAGCACGAGTCCGATCACCGCGCCGATCGCGAAACCGATGAGCACCCGCTGGGTCGAGATCGCGACATAGAGGCCGAGCAACCCACGGTTCCACAGGTCGACGGCGGCGACGACGAGCGACTCAGGGGTCGGCAGCTTGTACGGCGGGAGCCACCCCAGATGGGACGCCGACCACCACAGCGTGAGGAGAAGGACGGGGATCACCGCCCCCAGAAGCCAGAAGGTGCTCCGCCGAGGTCGCCGACGGGCCGGTGATCCCTGGGATGCGGGGACCACCGGCTCACCGGCGACGGTCTGCTGTGTCACGGGCTCTCTCAGCCCACCCGGCTCGGGTCGGCGTTCTCGGCGAACTCGGTGTTGAAGAGCGTGTCGAGCGCGGCATCCACCTGGTCCTGGCCGGCGATGTCGCCGTTCGCGACCTGGATCGGGCCGACCTTCTCCAGCACCGCGCGCTGCGTCTGACCGGGCACGGGGTCGAGATCGATCACGGTGCGCT
>CAMLMQ010000193.1 GCA_946481135.1 uncultured Microbacteriaceae bacterium | reverse complement strand
CTGGCGGATGGTGACGACGGCCATGGCCGTACTCCTTTGATCTCAGTTGTCTGACTCGCGGCGGATGCCGGAATCCCTGGTGCCCGGGCGCGCATCCGCTCTTCTGGCGAAGAGACTGAGGGAGGTGCGCCGTGGGGAGCAGCGGGAGCTGCAGGGCACGCGAAGTCACCTCCCGGAAGAGGTGCTGGGGGAAGTGTAGCAGCGCGGGCGATTCGGGAGTACTGTGGGCGCCTGCCGGAGAAGTCGGCCCTGGATGAGGAAGGGAGCACCCGATGAACACCGTCACTGTCGTGTCCGGACCCCGACCCCTGACCCTCGAGGCCGCCGCCTAACCGATTCGCGCGGCCTCCTCATCCGGAAGCCACCGAATTGAGTTCACCCTTCGGCGACGACTTCGTCGTCCCCACCTTCGAATTCGCCGACGTCGAGCCCGACGCCGGTCAGAGATGGTCCACCTGGGCCTCCGTCACCCCGAGCGAACGCGGCCCGAAGCCGTGGCCCGACTGGGTCGTCACCTCGCGCGACGCCCTCGACACCGAGCTCGGCATCCTCAAGACCGGCAAGGAGGCCGACGTGTTCCTGCTCGAACGCGCCGTGCCCGGCCAGCCGGGCGTGCTGCTCGCCGCGAAGCGGTACCGGTCGGCGGAGCACCGCGACTTCCACCGGTCGAGCATCTACCGCGAGGGCCGCAGCGCGCAGAAGAAGAGCCGCGACCAGCGCGCCGTCGAGCGCGGCAGCCGGTACGGGCGCGGCGTCGCGGCGGTCGCGTGGGCGTACGCCGAGTTCGCGGCGCTCAGCCGGCTGCACACGATCGGGATGCCCGTGCCCTACCCCGTGCAGGTCAACGGCACCGAGCTGCTGCTGGAGTTCGTCGGCGACGGGATGTCGGCCGCGCCCCGGCTCGCGGCATCCCGCGCCTCGGGCACGGAGCTCGCCGACCTGTACGCCCAGGTGGCGGCGATCGTGCTCGGGTTCGCCCGCGAGGGCTGCGCGCACGGCGACCTCTCGCCGTACAACCTGCTCGTGCACGACGGCCGGGTCGTCGCGATCGACCTGCCGCAGCTCGTCGACGTCGTCGCCAACCCGAACGGGATGGCGCTGCTGGAACGCGACTGCCGCACGGTGTGCGAGTGGTTCACCCGCCGCGGGCATCCGGTCGATGCCGGGGAGCTGTTCGCGCTCGCGGTCGGCGAGTTCGCGTGATCCCTCCCCCGGTCGGCGGGGGCACGCCTCTCCCCCGGGTCGCCGACCGTTGTGTCGCGTCGCGTTCGGGGTGCGATGGGATGCCGTCATGCGGTTGCGTCGCGCCCTCGCCTCGGCGGGTGTCGCGCTGCTCGCACTGGCACTGCCGCTCTGGTCGTGGCCGGTCGAGGCGCCGCATCCGATCGCCCGTCCGTTCATCGCGCCCGCGACGCCGTACGCGGCCGGTCACCGGGGGCTCGACATCCGGGCGCCCGCCGGCGCGGAGGTGCGGGCGCCCGCCGACGCGGTCGTGCACTTCGCGGGGTTCGTCGTCGACCGCCCCGTGATCTCGCTGCGCCATCCGGGTGGGGTGCTGTCGTCGTTCGAACCCGTCGAACCGCTCGTCGCGACCGGCGACCGCGTGCGGCGCGGCGACGTGATCGGCACCCTCCTGCCCGGGCACTGCGCCTCGCCGTGCCTGCACCTCGGCGCCCGCGTCGACGGCGGCTACGTGAATCCGCTGCTCTTCCTCGGCGGCCTCGAGCACGCCGTGCTCTACCCGCTCGAGTGACCCCGGGACTGTTGCCGAGGGGTCGCGATTGGGTGCCATAGACCCGCCGAAGCCCCCGATCGCGACCCTCGGCGACGGACTCGGGGCTACGCGCGCGGGTGGGCGAGGCGGTACGACTCGCGCAGGCGCTCCGTGGAGACGTGGGTGTAGATCTGCGTGGTCGCGAGGCTCGCGTGGCCGAGCAGTTCCTGCACGGCGCGCAGGTCGGCGCCGCCGTCGAGCAGGTGCGTCGCGGCGGTGTGCCGGAACGCGTGCGGGCCGGCGGGGCCCGACCCGGGCAGGTCGACGAGCAGGCGGGCGACGAGCTCGTACACCGCGCGGGTGCTGAGGGCGCGACCGCGGGCGCTCACGAAGATCGTGCCCGGGTCGTCGCGACCGTCGAGCAGGGCGGCGCGCGCGTCGGTGAGGTAGGCCTCCAGCGCGCGGCGGGCGGGGATGCCGAAGGGCACGACCCGTTCCTTGGACCCCTTGCCGAGCACCCGTAGCGTCGTGCGCTCGAGGTCGAGGTCGGCGAGTCGGGCGCCGACGAGTTCGCTGACGCGCAACGCCGACGCGTAGAGCAGTTCGACGACGGCGAGGTCGCGCACGGCGTTCGGCTCGCCCGTGTCGGCGCGGGCGGCGAGGTCGTCGAGCAGCCCGTCGACCTGCGGGCGGGTGAGCACGCGGGGCAGGTGGCGGTCGGGGCGCGGCGCCTTCAGGCGTGCGCCCGCGTCCACCGTCTCGACGCCCGTCGCGGCGAGCCAGGCGGTGAATCCGCGCGCGGCGGCGCTGCGGCGGGCGAGGGTCGCTTTCGCGAGTCCCGCGGTCGAGCCGCGCCAGAGCCAGCCGCGCAGCACCTCGAGGTCGAGCTGGGCGGTGTCGTCGATGCCGGTGTCGTCGGCGAACCCGGCGAGGTCGAGCAGGTCGGTGCGGTAGCCGCGGATCGTGTGCGTGCTGAACCCGCGGTCGAGCTCGAGGTGGCGGAGGTAGCCGCCGATCGCACCGCGCAGGTCCACGGGCCCATCGTCCTCCCCCGCGAGGCGGGCGTCAGGCGGGCGCGCCGCTCGATTCGACCTCGGCGAGGTTGAACGTGGAGGCCTTGTTCGAGAAGGCTTCGAGCCGCTGCTCGTGGGTGAGCTCGGCGAGACGTTCGAGCACCGAGTCGGGGAAGCCCGAGACCTGCCGCGTCTCGTTGACCGGCACGACGGTGTGCAGCACCTGGTCGTCGTACACGTGCACGAGGTTCACCGACTGGGCGCCGTCGACGCCGAGCAGGCTGCCGGCGGGCGCGGAGGCGTCGATCGTGTAGCACGTGGCCGCGGCCACCGAGACGGGGATGCCCGCGAACATCCCGGTCATCGCGTGGTGGAGGTGACCGGCGAGGATGCCGCGCACGTCGCTGCCGCGCACGACGTCGGCGAGGCGTTCCATGTGCTGCAGTTCGAGGATCGCCATGATCTCGACCGGCGACGGCAGCGGCGGGTGGTGGAGCGCGAGCAGGGTGCCGTCGGGCGCGGGTTCGGCGAGCACGTCGCGCAACCACTCCAACTGGCTGTCGGCGAGGTCGCCGTGGTGGTAGCCGGGCACGGTCGAGTCGAGGGAGATGATGCGCAGCCCGTCGACCATCTCGACGCGGTCTTGCGGGGCGTCGCTCTCCTCGCCGAAGAGCCCCGCGGAGTAGGCGGGACGTTCGTCGTGGTTGCCCATGACCCACACGATGCGGGCGCCGATGCGCTCGGCGGCGGGTTCGACGATCGACCGCAGCCGCACGTAGGCATCCGGTTCGGCGAGGTCGGCGAGGTCGCCCGTGAAGACGATCGCCTCGATCGGGAGGTTCGACCGGTGCAGCTGGTCGAGCGCCCGGAGGAGCGGCGGGTCGGTGTCGACGGTGCCGTAGAGCGACCTCCCCCCGCCCAGCAGGTGGGTGTCGGAGATGTGCGCGATCACATGACGCGCGGGAGGGAACTGGCCGAGTTGCACCATGCGCGCACTCTACGCGGTGCCGGTGTCACCTCGGTGCGCCGGGCGCGCGCCGCCACCCCGTCGGGCCGAGCACGGCGAGCCCGTCGAGTTCGAGCATGCCGAGTTCGGCCCGGGTCGCGTCGAGCGACATCCCGCTCGTCGCCGCGAGGCGCGCGACGTCCTGACCGGTGCGGCCGAGGGCGTCGAGGATGCGGGTGCGCGCGGCGCTGGGTTCGCCGAAGGTCAGGGTCGGGTCAGCCGTGGGGTCGACGAGCTCGGCGATCTCGGCCGCCGTGGTGACGCACACCGCGTCGTACTCGCGGATGAGTCGGTGGCATCCCGCCGACGCGGAGCTCGTGATCGGGCCCGGGACGGCGGCGAGCGGCCTCCCGAGTTGCGCAGCGTGGCCCGCGGTGTTGAGCGACCCGGATCGCCACCCCGCCTCCACGACGACGGTCGCGCGGCTCGCCGCGGCGATGAGGCGGTTCCGCTGCAGGAAGCGCCACTTGGTGGGCGCGGTGCCGAGCGGCACCTCCGAGACGACGGCGCCGCGCTCGACGATCCGCGTGAGCAACCCCTCGTGCGCGCTCGGGTAGAAGCGGTCGACGCCGCCCGCGAGGAACGCGACCGTCGGCCCCGCGCTCGCGAGGGCGGCGCGGTGTGCGGCCCCGTCGATGCCGAACGCGGCGCCCGAGACGATCGCGAAGCCGCGGTCGGCGAGACCGCTCGAGAGCTCGATCGTGACGTGCTCGCCGTAGCCGGTCGCGGCCCGAGCGCCGACGATCGCGACCGACCGCTCGAGTCGTCCGAGGAGGGTCGGATCGCCGCGCACCCACAGCGCGGCGGGCGCGTGCGGCCCGAGGTCGTCGAGGCCGGCCGGCCACTCCGCATCGCCGGGGATGACGAGGCGCGCTCCGAACCGGGCCGCCTGCCGCAGGTGCAGCGGGGTGTCGAGGTGCCGCAGGCGCGGACGCCAGCGTTCGAGCGCGTCGACGAGGTCGACTCCGTGCGTCGCACCCTCGCGGGCCGGGTCGTCGGTGCGCAGCAGGTCGAGCGCGGCAGCAGCCCCTACCGCGGCGATCAGGCGGCCGGCGTCGGCATCCCCCGGCTCGGCGATCCCCGACCAGCGCGCTCGGGCGTATCGGTCCCTGAGTTCGTCACGATCGAGGTCGCGCCCGGCGACGGCCCGCACGAGAGCCGCCCGCTCGCTCTCCGGGATGCGGGCGCTCATGCCGCGGCCCGCCGCAGCAGCAGCGCCCGACCGAGGTGTTCGGCCGTGGGGCGCGCGGCCTCGTCGAGGTCGGCGAGCGTCCACGCGAGCCGCAGCACGCGATCGTAGCCGCGCATCGTGATCGCGCCGCGTTCGAGCGCCCGGTCGAGCGCCGCCGTCGCCCCGCGTTCCGGCACTCCGGCGGGTGAGCGCAGCCACGTGCCCGGCACCTCGGCGTTGAGCCGCCACGGCGTCGGAGCGAGACGCTCGGCGGCCCGAGCCCGCGCCGCCTCGACCCGCGCCCGGGCCGACGCCGAGTCGCGCCGCGGTGCATCGTCGGCCGCACGCAGCTGCGCGGCGGTGACCCGGTCGACGCGCAGGCGGATGTCGACGCGGTCGAGCAGCGGTCCGGAGAGCCGGCCCAGGTAGCGGCGTTGCGCGAACGGTGTGCAGACGCACTCCTGGTCGCGCGACCCGGCGTTGCCGCACGGGCAGGGGTTGGCGGCGAGCACGAGCTGGAACCTCC
>CAMLMQ010000192.1 GCA_946481135.1 uncultured Microbacteriaceae bacterium | reverse complement strand
GTCGACAAGGTGCGCAACCTCCCCGTCGGTCAGGGCCTCAACGCCGCGACCGGCGAGTACGTCGACATGCTCGCCGCGGGCATCAACGACCCGGTGAAGGTCACGCGCTCCGCGCTGCTCAACGCCGCGTCGATCGCGGGTCTGTTCCTCACGACCGAGGCGGTCGTGGCCGACAAGCCCGAGAAGAACCCGGCTCCGGCCGGCGACCCCACGGGCGGCATGGACTTCTGACCTGAAGGTTGAGGGTTGCTGCGCAACCCTCAACCGAAAGGTCAGGGTCGAGTAGCGCCGCGCGAAGCGCGACGCGTGTCGAGACCCCGTCCCGCACGAACGAAGAGGCGGGCGGATCCCACAAGGATCCGCCCGCCTTCTCGCGTTCCGAGGGTCTCGACACGCGCCCTGCGGGCGCTACTCGACCACCGGGGGTCACCGCAGGAAGAGCCGCTGGTTCTGCAGTTCGATCTCGGCGTACTGCTGCCCCGCCTGGGCGAGCGCCGTGTTGATGAGCTGCAGGCTCTCCTCCACCCGCCGCTGCGTCGTCGTCCAGTCGGCGACGACCGACTGGAACGCCGAGGCGGCCTGGCCGGTCCACGAACCCTGGAGGTCGAGCAGGCGCGCGTGAAGCCCGCTCACCTCGGCCTGGATGCGGCCCGCGGCCGCCTGTGCGGACGAGGTCGCCGCGGCGACCGCCTCGCTGTCGATCTGGTATCTGGTCATGACGCGAGGCTAGGGACGCCGCGCGCGACCCTTCGGAGCCGTGGTCGGCTCGGGGGAGGGCTCGGCCTCCGCGGGGCTGGGGAGGAGCGGCAGGCTCACCCGGAACGTCGCCCCGCCGCCCGGCGTCTCGACGACTTCGACGTAGCCCTCGTGGTTCTCGACGATGCCCGCGACGATCGCGAGGCCGAGGCCCGACCCGCCCGTGTCGCGCGTGCGCGAGCTGTCGGCCCGGAAGAAGCGCTGGAAGATCTTCTCGCGCAGCTGCGGCGGGATGCCCTCGCCGTGGTCGACGACCGCGATCACGCCGTACCCGCCCGCGCGATCGACGTCGACGACGATCTCGATCGGGCTGTCGTCGGCGGTGAACCGCATCGCGTTGCCCATGAGGTTCGTCACGACCTGGCGGATCTTGTTCTCCTCCGCGAGCACGATCGGGCCGACGGGAGGCAGGGGGGTCGGCGCGGGCGCGGCGCCGGTCGTGCCGCGGGCCGGGCGCCGACGACGCAGGCGGGCGAGGGTCGCTCCGGCGAACGCGAAGGCGCCGGCGCCGAGTCCCGCGCGACGGGCGGCGGGGGCGACGGAGGCGACCGCCGCATCCGCCTCGGCCGCGGGGTCGGCGGCGGACTCCTCGCCCGACGGCTCGGCCTCGGGCTCCTCCGGCACGACGACGGTGATGCGGCGTTCGGGTGCCGACGCGGCGGCATCCAGCGCGGCGTCCTGCGCGATCGGGAGCAGGTCGACGGCGACGCGTTCGAGCGGCCGCGCCTCGTCGAGCCGGGCGAGCTCCAGCAGGTCCTCGACGAGGGCGCCCATGCGGATCGCCTCGCGTTCGATGCGGTCCATCGCCTGCGCGACGTCGTCGGGTGTCTGCAGCGCGCCCATCCGGTACAGCTCGGCGTAGCCGCGCAACGACACGAGGGGGGTGCGCAGCTCGTGCGACGCGTCGCCCACGAACCGGCGCATCTGATCGACGGTGCGGGCGCGGTCGGCGAACGCCCGATCGATCCGGGCGAGCATCGTGTTGAGCGAACGCGAGAGGCGTCCGACCTCGGTGTTCGGGGTCGCCCCGCCGAGGCGTTGGCTGTAGTCGCCTGCGGCGAAGCGCGCCGCCGTGCGTTCGACGTCGCGCAGCGGCATGAACGCGCCCGTCACGAGCAGTTGGGTCGCCATCGCGCCGAGGATGACGACCGCGATCGCGAACAGCAGGAAGATGGCGGCGTAGCGCCCGAGCAGGGCGTTCGTCTCGCTCAGGTTGCGGCCGATGACGAGACTGGCCTGTGTCGAGCCCGTGCCGACCGAGGCCGGGTAGGCGACGACCCGCCACTCGATCGTGCCGGTCGCGTCGAAGAGCGTGATCGGCTGGCCGTCGAGTTCGACGACCTTCGCGAGGGTCAGGCCGTCCATGACGGGCGCGTTGGGGGCATCCTCGTCGCTGTAATTGTCGGCGAGCAGCTCGCCGTGGGCCGAGACCGCGGCGAGGTAACCCGTCTGGTAGGTCTCGATGTCGCGGAGCGAGAGGCCCGCGGTCATCTCGCTGCCCTGGCCGCGGATCGCGTCGTCGAGCCGCTCGACCATGTAGGCACGCAGCACCGTCATCGTGCCCGCGCCCGCCACGATGAGGCCGAGCGTCAGCAGGAAGACGGTCACGCCCGTCACCTTGGCGCGGAGCGAGATGCCGTTCCACCAGCGGTCGAACGATGCCGCGACGGGATTCGCCATGCGGCTCCTCCCGGTCGGTGCGGCCGCGACGGTCCGGATGGACCTAGGCCTTCGCGGTCTTGAGCATGTACCCGAACCCGCGCTTCGTCTGGATCATCGGCTCGGTCGAGTGCTGATCGAGTTTACGGCGCAGGTAGGAGATGTAGCTCTCGACGATGCCCGCGTCGCCGTTGAAGTCGTACTCCCAGACGTGGTCGAGGATCTGCGCCTTGCTGAGCACCCGGTTCGGGTTGAGCATGAGGTAGCGCAGCAGCTTGAACTCGGTGGGGGAGAGCTCGACCTGTTCGTCGCCGACGCTGACCTCGTGGGTGTCCTGGTCCATCGTGAGCTCGCCGACGCGGATGACGGCATCCTCGTCGTCGTGCATCGTGCGGCGCAGGATCGCCTTGAGTCGCGCGACGATCTCGTCGAGCGAGAACGGCTTCGTGACATAGTCGTCGCCGCCGACTGTGAGGCCGGTGATCTTGTCCTCGGTGTCGTCCTTCGCGGTGAGGAACAGGATGGGGGCCGTGTAGCCCGAGGCGCGCAGCCGCTTCGTGACGCCGAACCCGTTCATGTCGGGCAGCATCACGTCGAGGATGATGAGGTCGGGCTCCTCCTCCAGCACCGCGGAGATCGCCTGCGCGCCGTTGCCGACGGCACGCACGGCGAAACCGGCGAAGCGGAGGCTCGTCGTGAGCAGGTCGCGGATGTTCGGCTCGTCGTCGACGATCAGGATGCGGGGGCCGTCACTCATTCCCCTAGTTTCTGCGCGTTCGCTGGACCTTTCCTGAGAGCCGTGACACGCGTCCCCCTGTTGCAGACCGTGACGTCTCTGGTAGCCTCCGACAAATGTGAACTCTGGTTCATCAGTGTGAAACACCCCGACAACCTTGGAGGCACCCGTGAGAGTCCGTTCGTCCATCGCAGTCGCGGCGAGCGCCGCGCTGCTCGTCGCCCTCGCCGGCTGCGGCACCACCGATACGCCGCCCGCCGCCGCCTCCTGCACCGGCACTCCCGTCGCGGGCGGCACCCTCGTCGCCGGCAAGCAGAACGAGACGCTCTCGCTGAGCCCCTACTCGACACCGGGCGGATTCGGCGACACCGAGGCGATCAACATGATCTTCGAGACGCTCGTGCGGATGAACCCGACGGGTGCCACGCAGGACATCGTCCCCGGCATCGCGGACGAGTGGGAGGTCGCGGAGGACGGACTGTCCTACACGTTCCACCTCCGCGAGGATGCGGCGTTCTCGAACGGACGCGCGATCGCCCCCGAGGACGTGCAGTACACCCTCGACAACTGGTCCAACCCCGACGTGAGCGCGTGGGCGGCGTTCGCCCGCGGCTACGCGGGCACGACCATCGTCGACGAGTCGACGGTGCGCATCGAGATGTCGGAGCCGATCGGCGGATTCCTCTACTCCCTCGCGATGGTCACTGCGGGAATCCTGCCCGCCGAGGAAGCCGAGGCCGCAGGCGACGACTTCTTCGAGAACCCGATCTCGAGCGGCCCGTTCGTGCTCGACGAGTGGGTCAAGGGTTCATCGATCAGCTTCACGAAGAACCCCGAGTACTGGGGGGCGGACGACGTGCTGCTTGACGGCGTCGAGTTCCGCTTCATCACCGACGGCAACTCCCGAACCCTCGCGCTGCGGTCGGGCGACGTCCAACTCGTCGACATCGTGCCGTGGTCGCAGGTCGAGGCGCTCGGCGCCGAATCGTCGATCGAGATCAAGTCGTCGGAGATCCCGTCCTGGATCCTGCTCTCGATGAACAACCAGAAGGGACCGTTCGCCGACCAGAACGTGCGTCAGGCACTCTCGCTCGCGATCGACCGCGAGGCCGTCAACGAGCAGATCTACTTCGGCCTCGGAGAGCTGCCCAACAGCGCGCTGCCGCGCCTCTCGCTCGACGCCGACGCCAGCCAGATCCCGCCGACTCCGTTCGACCTCGAGGCCGCCCAGGCGCTCATGGCCGAGTCTGCCTACCCGAACGGCTTCGAGGCGACCCTCGAGTACCCGAGCGGCGACGCGGCGTTCGACAGCCTCGCCGTCGTGCTGCAGGCGGCGTGGGCCGACCTCGGGGTGACGATCGAACTGCTCCCGGAAGACCAGGCCACCCTGAGCAAGAACTTCACCGGCGGCACGTACGATCTCATGCTTCCGTACTCGTTCGCGGCGAGCGACGTTCCGATCCCGGACGAGTTCGCAGGCTTCTACGCCGTGCAGGGCGGGACCAACGGGTTCTTCACGTGGTGGAACGACCCGGAGATCGAGGCGATGACGCTGGAGTTCATCGGGAGTGTCGACGAGACCGAGCGTGCCGAGATGTGGCCCGCCATCCAGGAAGCCATCCTCGAGGCGCAGCCCGCGATCAACGTGCTGAACCTGCCGCTGCTCTCGGGCATCGGGGCCGGTGTGTGCGGGTTCAGCAACAACCCGATCGGCCAGAGCACCTTCACGACGGCCTGGATCGCGGGATAGGTCACCCGGTACTCGTGATCTCCACGGCATCACTCTTGGGGAGGTAGGGGCATGGTCCTCTACCTCCTCAGGAGGCTTCTGCTCAGCGTCGGCCAACTGCTCGTGCTGGCCGTGCTGGTGTTCCTCATCCTGCAGGCCGTTCCGGGCGACCCGGTGCGGACGATGCTCGGCGAGCGGGCCGCCCCCGAGTACGTCGAGTCGGTGCGCGAGAGCCTCGGCCTCAACGAGCCGGTCGTCGTGCAGCTCGGCATGTACCTCGGGCGGATCGTCACCGGCGACCTCGGCGACTCGGTCACCTTCGGCCAGCCGATCGCCTCACTCATCTCCTCGCGCCTCGAGCCGAGTGCGTTCCTCATCACCTACGGGTTGCTGATCGCGCTCGTCTTCGGGTTCGTGCTCGGCATCTTCGCCGCGATCCGGGCGGGACGCGTCGCCGACTACACCATCCGCGTACTCGCGACCGCCGTATTCGCGATGCCCGCATTCTGGGTCGGGCTCGTGCTCGCACTCGTGCTCGGCATCCAGTTCGGGCTCTTCCCCGTCTCGGGCTACGAGCGCGG
>CAMLMQ010000191.1 GCA_946481135.1 uncultured Microbacteriaceae bacterium | reverse complement strand
GCTGCTCGGTGGCCCACCAGTACTCCTCGAGCGTCTCGCCCTTCCAGGCGAACACCGGGATGCCGGCGGGCTTGTCGACGGTGCCGGTGGGTCCGACCGCGACGGCCGCGGCGGCCTCGTCCTGCGTGGAGAAGATGTTGCACGAGACCCAGCGCACCTGCGCACCGAGGGCGACGAGGGTCTCGATGAGCACCGCGGTCTGCACGGTCATGTGCAGGGAGCCGGCGATGCGGGCCCCCTTGAGGGGCTGGAGGGGGCCGAACTCCTCACGCAGCGCCATGAGGCCGGGCATCTCGTGCTCGGCGAGGCGGATCTGGTGGCGGCCGGCTTCGGCGAGCGAGAGGTCGGCGACCTTGAACGGCAGCGCGGTGGTGACGGGAGCGGTCATGCTCCCATTCTCGCAGTCGCGTACTGAGATTACGCGCCGAGCGTCAGGGATTGCGCGCCGAGCGTCAGGCGCCGAGTTCTTCGACGAGGGAGTGCCGCACGACCTGCCAGCCGAGGGGCACCGACAGCCGCTCGGAGTGGCGGCCGCAGAGGTCGTAGCTGTGCGGCTCGGAGCGGTAGCTCAGCGGGCCGAGCACCGCCATCGCGTCGGCGTAGTCGTAGGTGAGCGTGGTCACGGCATCCGCGCCGCACGCCACCTTGCTGCACGGCCTCCGCAGCAGTCTCTCGCCCATCCCGGTCAGGGTAGCCCCGAGCCTCCGACACCTCGGCCCGGCACGCCGACGCGCTCTCTAGACTGGCGACATGGCGAGGATGGGGCGGGCACGGGTGCGGGCGCTCTCCCGCGACCGGCACGGCCGCGGCATCCGCTCGTCGGTGACCGGCCCGCAACTCGGCCGGCTACGCACCCGGGTGGACTTCTTCGACTCGTGCGTCGCGTCGGCCGTCGAGTACCTGCGCGACCTGTGGCCCGACGAGCTCGCGACGGTGCGCTTCGAGGTCGGTGCGGTGCCGCCCGGCGAGTCGGGATCGCTCGGCGTCGACCGCTGGCGGGTGGACCCGGGCCGACGACTCGTCGTGCTCTACCGGGTCTCGATCGAACGCCTCGCCCACCTGCACAAGGACGACGAGTGGCACCGCCGGTCGCTCATCGAGAGCTGCGTGTTCCGCGCGGTGGCCGAGCTGCTCGGCAAGGACCCGTGGGACATCGCGCCGGAGCGCTACCGGCACTTCTGACCCGCACCGCGGCGCCTCAGTCCGGGTGGACGACGACGGGTCCGGCGAGCGGACGCGCGGGCGCGAGCACGAAGGCGGCGAGGCGTCCCGCGTCGGCGAAGCTGACCCCGACGGCGAGCGCCTCGGTGCCCGCGAGGCGGTAGGCCCCGGGTGTGATCGGCTGACTCGCCGCGGTTCCGGCGGGCACGGCGACGAGCACCGGGGCCCCTCCATCGAGCGGGGCGAGTTCGACCTCGACCGCCTCGGCCGTCGGGTTGACGATCGAGAGCACGGGGTTCGGACCGGCGGGCACCGTGAGCAGCGTCCCAGCGTCGAGCGGCGCGGCGGCCGTGAACCACGCGAGGTCGCTCGGCGGCGAGGGCTGGATGCCCGTCGCGGCGGCCTCCGACTCCCCCGTGTCGACCGCCGTGGAGGCGCGCACAGCGGCGACGACGGGCACGTCGGCATCCACCTGCACCGTGTAGAGGCCGTCGCCCAGACGCTGACTCTCGCCGCTCGCCGGGTCGGGCGACTGGCCGCCCTCCTGCACCCCGGCATCGAGCGGGATGTCGACGACCTGCCCGGCTTCGGCCTGCACGACGAACGACGTGCCGACGCCGTCGGTGCCGACGGGTGAGACCCGCACCTCGACCGTGCCGTCCTCGTCGCCGGGCACGGCGATGCGCACGACGGGCGCGACGTCGTACCAGTCCGAGCGAGCACCGGCCCGGTTGACGCCGACCGCGTCGACGATCCGCACGCCGGGGATGACGAGCGAGGTCGCCGGCTCGGCACCCGGCCCGGTCGTCTCGACGCCGGTCGCGTCGAGTCCGCGCACGATCGACTGCTGCAGCGCGGCGACGACGCGCCCGCCGCGCGCGGTCACCTGCACGACGGGGGACGCGAGGCCCGGGGCGAAGCCGGCGAGCGAGAGCACCCGCTGCGTGCCGGGGGCCACGTCGATGCCGCTCATACCCGGCGCCGAGACCGCCCCGTTCTCGCCCCAGATCTGCAGGCTCACGCGTGCGGCGACCTCGGTGGGGTTGCTCAGCAGCAGCAGCGTCGAGCGCCCGACGGTGGTCGCGCCGCCGACGAGCCAGGCGGATCCCGTCGGCTCGACGCACGCGGCGGCGGCGAGTCCGAGGAAGTCGGGGGCGTCGACATCCTGGAGCTGTGCCCCCGCGACGAGCGCGCCGTCGGCGGGGGCGGTGAGCACCTCGGGGGCCGCGGATGCCGGGGCGCCGTCGTCGGCCGACACGACCCGCGAGCGGGTGAGCTCGCCGTCGGCGGCCACGGCGGCCACGTCCGGGGCGCCGAGCACGAAGGCACGGTCGGCGTCGTCGCCCGACGCCTGGCCGACGCGCACCGCCGCCCCCGGGCACACACGCACCTGGTCGGCGGGGGCGGGGTCGACGGTGACGCTGCGCGGGTCGACCGCCGAGTCGGGCAGGGGCAGCAGGGCGACCGCGGCGACGACGACTGCCGCGATGCCGGCGGCGACCGCGCCGCTCGCGAGGCGCGCCCCGAGCAGGAGTCCCGATCGCTCAGCCACGGTGTTCCTCCTCGAACGCGTCGGTCTCGAAGCCGTCGGCGTCGAACACGTCGCCCGCGTCGGGCTCTTCCTCGCCCGCCGCGGCGACCCGCCGGCGACGACCGGTCGGCAGCGCGAGCAGCACCGCGAAGGCGAAGACCGCGACCTGTCCGGCGAGGGCGAGGGCGCCGGGGCCCGATCCGTCGAAGGGCTGCTCGACGGGCGCGTAGTCGGGGAACCGCCAGAGCGACCCGCGCGCGGTGTCGCCGACCGTCTCCAGGGCGGGCTGCGCGTCGAGCGCCTCCGCGGTGCGTTCGCGGATGCCGTCGGCCTCCGTCGTGTCGGCGCCGGGGGTCAGCACGACGAACTCGATGCCGAGGCGGGCGAGCACGGGGGCGGGGTCGAAACCGCCGCGGGAGGCGAGGTTGCCGGCGAGTTCGGCGAGCTCCCGCTGCGCCGCACTCGGCTCGGGGCGCGTCGCGGCGAACGTCGAGGTGCGGTCGAGGGTCGTTCCCGCGCCGCGTTCGAGCGTCGCGCCGAGCGAGCCGTCGGGCTGGGGACGCAGCACGAGGATGCCGAGGCCGGGATCCTCCACCGCCTCGGCGACGACGATGGCCGGCTGCACCCGTCCGTCGCTCGCGGTCACCGCCCCGGCGCCCGTGATGAGGGTGACGAGCGGCGGCGCGACGGCCACGGCCGCGGAGAGCAGCACGGCGGTTCCGACGACGACGGCGACGCGGCGCAACGGCGCCAGCGCGAGCACGACCGCGGCGACGAGGCCGCCCCAGTAGAGGCTGAGTCCCGTGCCCGGCCAGATGCCGACGCTCTGCGCACCCGCCGCCGCCGGGGCGAGGTGGGCCGCGAGCACGGCGCTGACGAGTCCGCCGAGGGCGACGAGCACCGCGGGCACGGCGCGCGCCGACCCGGGCAGGAAGAGCGCCACCAGGGCGACGGCGGCGAGCGGGGCGAGGAGGCCGACCGCGGCGGGCACGGCGAGCACGCCGGGCAGCCCGAGCGTCTCGACGAGCGCCCCCCATCCGTTCGTCGAGGGCGATCCGAGCAGCAGCTGCCACCCGGCCGGGGCGTCGGCGGCGACCGCGGGGCCGGGGTCGGCGAGCAGACCGAGCGGCGTGCCCCGCGCGAATTGGGCGGCGAGCAGCGGCGCGGCGAGCACGAGGGCGGGCAGCGGCACGGCGAGCAGCCGCACGAGGGTGCGCGGATGCGCGAACGCCCACACGACGACGAGCGCGAGCAGCACGGGCACGAGCACGGGGGCGCATGCCGCGACGGCGGCGAAGAGCAGGGAGGCCGCGCCCGCGGCGCTCCACGAGCGCGGGGCGCCGAGCAGGGCGAGCGCGAGCCACGGCAGCAGCACGTGCACGAGCACGGCGGCGGGACGCCCCTCGGCGAGCGCGGCGAGGAAGGGCGGCGCGAGCACCCAGAGCAGCGCGGCGACGACAGGCGGCCAGGCGCGGGTGCTCAGCCGCGTCGCGCACCACCAGGCGGCGAGGGCGGCGAGCGCGGGGGCGGCGATCCACAGTCCGACGAGCGCGAGCGACGGGTTCCACGGGGTCAGCGTGCCGAGCAGGGCGAGCACCGTGTGGAACGGGTCGGCCGGCCCGACGAGGTCGAGCCCGTCGCGCGGCCCCCAGCCGACGCTCGCCCAGAGCGCGCCGAGGTCGGCGGAGAGCGGCAGCAGCGCCCCGCCGGTGAGCGCTGTCGCCCCCAGCAGGCGCAGCGACAGCACGACACCGAGCACGAGGCCGACGAGCGTCACGGTCGCCCCGCCCGGCAGGAAGCGCGCGCGCACGAGGTCGGCGAGACCCGACCGGGCGTACTCGCGGTCGCGTGCCGTCGCCCGGCGCTCGCGCACGACGTCCGGCGGGATGCGCAACGGTGCGAGGGCGGCCCAGCCGACGCGGCGCGAGCGCCGGAGGCGGGCGCGGGCCGCCGGTACGGTGCCGTCGAAGATCGCCTGCACCGTCGCCGCGAGCTCCCCGGGGATGGCGCCGGGTCGTTTGCCGAGCAACAGCACGAGCACGCGCACGATCGCGAGCGGCAGCAGGGAGAGCCAGTGGATCGGCACGGCCGCGGCGGGCGCGTAGACCATGCGACGGTGCAGTTGAGCGGCCCGGCGCACCCGGTCGCGCGCGCGAGGCGGGAGCGGCCGACGGCGCAGGAAGTCCTGCACGCCCGGATGCACGGCGACCCGGGCACCCGCGACCCGCACGACGCGACCGCCGGCGAGGCGCGCGCGCAGCGACAGGTCGAGTCCGGCATCCACGGTGGGCAGGCCGCGGTCGGGGCCGCCCAGCAGCTCCCACATGCTGCGGCGCACGAGCATCCCGGGCAGCACGACGCCGAGCACGTCGTCGTCGGTGTCGTGCTGCGACTGGTCGAGCTCGTCCTCGGCGAGCGACACGGTCACGCCGTGGTCGGTGATGCTCTCGCCGAACGAGCGCAGCAGGGTGGGGTCGTCGGCGTCGACGAGCTTCGGCCCGGCGATCACGACCGACGGGGCCACCTCGACCTTGGCGAGCAGCCGGGCGAGCGCGCCCGGCTCGGGGGCGGCATCCGCGGGCAGCAGCCAGAGCCATTCGTCGGGGCCTGTGTCGGGGAGCGCGGCGACGAGGTCGACGATCGAGGCCCCGGCGGCGAGGTGCACGATCGCGTCCGGCGGTCGCACCTGTCGGCGCAGGGCGCGCTCGGCCGTGTCGTCGCCGTCGCGGGCGACGAGGATCGCGCTCACCCCAGGCATCGTGTTCGAGGCTATGCGGGGGT
>CAMLMQ010000190.1 GCA_946481135.1 uncultured Microbacteriaceae bacterium | reverse complement strand
GTCAGCGCGACGCGTCTCGAAACCCGACGCGAGCACCGCCGGGGTTTCGAGACGCGTCCGCCTCCGGCGGGCGCTCCTCAACCCGCGTAAGCTGGTCCGTTATGTCTGGCCCCCTCATCGTGCAGAGCGACCGCACCGTGCTGCTGGAGGTGGCCCACCCCGACGCCGAGGATGCGCGGCACGAACTGGCCGTGTTCGCCGAGCTCGAGCGCGCTCCCGAGCACGTGCACACGTACCGCATCACCAGGCTCGGACTGTGGAACGCGCGCGCCGCGGGTCACACGGCCGACCAGATGCTCGCCACCCTCGAACGGTTCGCGAAGTTCCCCGTTCCGCAGACCGTTGCGATCGACATCGACGAGACCGTCGCCCGGTACGGGCGGCTCGCGATCGAGCGGGATGCCGAGGGCGGGCTCATCCTCACCGCCACCGACCCGGCCGTGCTCGCCGAGATCACCCGCTCGAGCAAGGTGGGCCCTCTGCTCGGGGTGCGGCGCACCTCGAGCGAGTGGACGCTGCAGCCCTGGGCACGCGGGCAGGTCAAGCAGGAGTTGCTGAAGCTCGGCTGGCCCGCCGAGGACCACGCCGGCTACACGCCGGGCACCCCGCACGACATCGCCCTCGTCGAGGACGGCTGGGGCATGCGCGACTACCAGCAGAAGGCCGTCGACTCGATGCTGCAGGGCGGGTCGGGCGTCGTCGTGCTGCCATGCGGTGCCGGCAAGACCATCGTCGGCGCCGGCGCGATGGCGGCGATCGACACGACGACGCTCATCCTCGTGACCAACACCGTCTCCGCCCGGCAGTGGCGGTCGGAGCTGCTCAAGCGCACGACACTGACCGAGGACGAGATCGGCGAGTACTCCGGCGAGCGCAAGGAGGTGAAGCCCGTCACGATCGCGACGTACCAGATCCTCACCGCGAAGCGGAAGGGCGAGTTCGCCCACCTCGCGCTGCTCGACGCACTCGACTGGGGCCTCATCGTCTACGACGAGGTGCACCTGCTGCCGGCGCCCGTCTTCAAGCTGACCGCCGAGCTGCAGGCCCGACGCCGGCTCGGGCTGACGGCGACGCTCGTGCGCGAGGACGGCCGGGAGTCGGATGTCTTCAGCCTCATCGGCCCCAAGCGCTTCGACGCGCCGTGGAAGGAGATCGAGGCGCAGGGCTACATCTCCCCCGCCGCGTGCTTCGAGGTGCGCATCGACCTCCCCGCGTCCGACCGGCTGGAGTACGCGGCGAGCGCCGACGACGCGCGCTACCGCCTCGCCGCCACCGCCCCCGCGAAGCTCGAGGTCGTGAAGGAGCTCGTCGCGAAGCACGAGGGCGAACGCATCCTCGTCATCGGGCAGTACCTCGACCAGATCGAGGAGCTCAGCGCCGCGCTCGACGCCCCCGCGCTCACCGGCTCCACGCCCACGGAGGAGCGCGAACGGCTCTACCAGGCGTTCCGCGAGGGCAGCCTCAAGGTGCTCGTCGTGAGCAAGGTCGCCAACTTCTCGGTCGACCTGCCCGAGGCCACTGTCGCGATCCAGGTGTCGGGGTCGTTCGGGTCGCGCCAGGAGGAGGCGCAGCGTCTCGGCCGTCTGCTGCGACCGAAGGAGTCGGGCATCCCGGCGTCGTTCTACACCCTCGTCGCGCGCGACACCGTCGACCAGGACTACGCGCAGAACCGGCAGCGGTTCCTCGCCGAGCAGGGGTACTCGTACACGATCCTCGACGCCGACACCCTCGCCGCCGCCTGAACGCGGTCCTTTCGTCTCAGTCGAAACGGACGAGTGCCTTGCCGGGCACGTCGATGACGGTCGCGAGGCGGGTGAACATCGCGTCGGCCTCGTCGAGGGACACCCTCTCGCTGATGAGGCCCGCGAGCCGCGGGTCGCCCTCTCCGACCCAACGCGCGCAGTCGACGAACGTCTCGTGCGCGTACGTGAAGCTGCCGACGAGCGACCGCTCCTCGGTGCTGATCCGATACGCGGCGATCGTGAGCTGCGGGCTGCCCATGCCGACGAGCGAGATCCGGCCACCGAACGCGGTCGCGGCGAGTGCGTCGGCGAGGGACTCGGTGACGCCGACCGCGTCGACGGTCACGGGCACCGAGCCGCCGAGCCCGGCCAGCTGATCGGCGATCGGGGCCGCCCGCGGGTCGAGCGACACGGCGCCCAGCCGATCGCACAGATCTCGACGGCCGGCATTCGGCTCGCTCACGAAAACCTCGCCGGCGCCCTCGTGGAAGGCGGCGAGCACGCACGCCTGGCCGATCGGACCGCCCCCGATGACGAGCACGCGCTCCCCCTGCGTGACACCGACGCGCCGCACCGCGTTGAGTCCGACGGCGAGCGGTTCGACGAGAGCACCCAGCTCCTCCGGCATCCCGTCGGGCAGCACGACGACGTTCTGCTCGGGAGCCGCGAACCGCTCGGCGAAGGCCGAGACGATCGTCGGGTCGACGCCGAGCAACGACCGGTCGGGCGCGTGCTGCTCGCGACCGGCGAAGTTGGCGCGATCGGCCGCGTGCAGGAACACCGGGTTGACGGTGACGAGCGCGCCGATCGCGAACCGAGCCGCGTCGACTCCCTCGCCGAGGGCGACAATCCGCCCCACGGTCTCGTGCCCCATCACCTGTCCCGGAATCCGCCGCCCGTTGTCGCCGGTGTAGCCGTGGATGTCGGATCCGCAGATTCCCGTCGCGATGGTCTCGATCACGACCGTCCCGGGGCGGGCCTCCGGCTCGGGCAGGTCGACGACGACGAGCCGGCCGAAGGATTCGAGCTGCAGTGCACGCATTGTCGGTGTCTCCGTTGTTCACATAGATGAATTGCCATTCACCTTACGGAACCAGCATGGCATATCGCGCATGCGGAGACAACGACGGGGCCGGGCACGTCGCAACGAGACGGGCGCGCGGCGCCGGCACGGCGGCGGGCCCGACGAACGGCGGGCGACTCAGCCCGGGACGGGGGCGTCGAGCGCCGCCGAGATGAGGCGGGATTGCCGCACGAGCACCTCGATGAGCTGACCGACGGGCAGCTCGCCCTGCTCGATCCTCGCCTTCGGCACCGAGCAGCTCATGCCGGCCACCACGGCACCGGACCGGTTCTTGATCGGGACGGCGACGCAGAAGACGCCGTAGGTGTACTCGCCGTCGTCGAGCGCGTATCCCTGACGTCGTGCGACCTGGAGCACCTTGATGAGCTCGTCGCCCGACGTGATCGTCTGGGCCGTGTAGCCGGGCAGCTCGACGCCGGCGAAGCGGCGTTCGAGCTCGGCGTCGGAGAGCCCCGACAGGAGCGCCTTGCCGATGCCCGTGACGTAGGCGGGCAGACGGCTGCCCACGTTCGAGATCAGCCGCAGCGGACGCGTGCCCTCGGCCTTGTCGATGTAGACGACGTCGAGGTCGTCGAGGATCGCGAGCTGCACGGTCTCGCCGAGCTCGAGGTTGGTCTCGCGGAGGTACTGACGCGCCCGCACGACGAGATCGCGACTGCGCATGAACGACTGGCCGACCTCCCACGGCTTGACGCCGATCGAGTACAGCCGCTCCTCGGGGTCGAAGGTCAGCCAGCGCTTCGCGGTGATGGTCTGCAGGAGCCCGTGGAGGCTGCTCTTCGGGTAGGGAAGCTGCTCGACGAGCTCGACGAAGCTGACGCCGTCGCGGTACTGAGCGACGAGCTCGAGGATCTCGAGGGCGCGCAGCGCCGACTTCACGCCCGACGACTCGTCACCCATGATCACTCCGAGCTCTCCGGCGACCTAGCGTAGTCCACCGTCCGCGCCCTCCCCCGATCACCCGACGCGCGCCGCGCGAAAGGCGAACGCCCGCGACGGGTTGACGACGGTCATCAGCTCGATGTCGCTCTCGGCGACGCCGCGCTCCCGCAGCAGAGGCAGGAAGTTCTCGATGACGTTCGCGTAGCCGACGCCGCCGTACGCCGACAGCTGGCCCAGCTCGCAGATGTCGTTCGAGAGCATGACCCGGTCCGCGAGCCCCTCGGCGCACAAGCGTGCGACGTTCTCGACCCGGAACGAGATGGGGGCGTAACCCCCGACGAAGGCGAGGTTGTCGATGTTGAGCCATGCCCCGCGCTCGGCGATCGGCAGGATGTTCGCGATGGTCCGCCGATCGCCCAGATGCGACACGATGACGGAGCCCGCATCCACCCCCTCCTCGGCGAGGAGGTCGAGCTGTTCGAGCGCGAGCTCGCCCCAGTGCGTCGTATGGGTCAGGATCGGCGCCCCGGTGCGCACGTGGGCGCGCCCCGCGGCGCGGAACACCCGCTCGGCCGCGGGAGTGATGTGTCCGCGCTCGGTGCCGATCTCCCCGATGAACCCGGCACGGATGCCGGTGCCGTCGGCCCCGTCCTCGATCTCCGCGACGAGGAATCTCGCGAGTTCCTCCGTGGAGCGCTCGGCGATGTACGGCGGGTACACCATCTCGCGATACCAGCCGGTGCCCATGAGGATGTTGACGCCCGTCGCCCGACTCACCCGCGCGAGCGCCTCCGGGTCTCGCTTGAGCCCGATGTTCGTGGGGTCGCAGACCGTCCCGCCGCCCGCAGCCTTGAAGCGCGCGAGTTCCTCGATCGCGAGCTCCTCGTCGTCGAGGATCGCCTCGTAGAGCTGCCGCAGCCCCCAGCCGTCGAGCAGCAGGTGGTCGTGGGTGAGGGTGTTCCCCATCTCGGAGGGTTCGATCTCCCCGAGCACCGTCACGACGCGGCCGGCGACCGTCATGAGTCCGCCTCCGGCAGCACCGCGAGAGCGTCGATCTCGATCAGCAGTCCCGCCGGCAGACCCACGTAGACGGTCGTGCGCGCCGGATAGGGCGCCTCGAAGTACGCCTCGTACTCGGCGTTCATCTCGGCGAACTGCGCGGGGTCGGTGAGATACACGCGCATGTGCACGACGTCACCCGGCGTCGCCCCGCACGACGCGAGCGTCGCGACGAGGTTGTCGAGCGTGCGACGCGTCTGGGCGGCGACGCCCTCGGCGAGCGTGCCGTCGGGCGCGAAGCCCGCCTGTCCCGCCGCCGCGACGGTCGTGCCGATACGCACCGCTTGCGAGTACGGTCCCGCCGGTGGCGGCGCGTCCGCCGTTCGTCCTTCGATCCTCCGCGTCATGACCTGACCTCCTCGTCGACGACGGTCTGCTCGAGCGTCCCGAGTCCGTCGATCTCCATCCGAACCCGGTTGCCGGCGCGCAAGTAGGGGAAGCGCCCGGACAGCGCGACCCCCTCCGGCGTGCCGGTGAGGATGACGTCGCCGGGTTCGAACGCCATCACCTGACTGAGGTCGCGCACGATGCGCGCGACGGGGAAGACCATGTCGGCCGTCGATGAGTCCTGGCGCGGCTCGTCGTCCACCCACGAGCGCAGTCGGAGCGCCTGCGGGTCGGGCACCTCGTCGGCCGTGACCAGCCACGGCCCGAACGGCGAGAACCCCGGCCCGCACTTGCCCTTCGACCACTGCGAGGTCTCGAGCTGCCA
>CAMLMQ010000189.1 GCA_946481135.1 uncultured Microbacteriaceae bacterium | reverse complement strand
CCTCGACGGATGCCGGGACGGGTTCGCGGGCGAGGTCGCGCAGGGCGTGCACGGCGGCGATCTTCATCGCCTCGTTGATCACCGACGCGCGCACATCCAGCGCCCCGCGGAAGATGAACGGGAAGCCGAGCACGTTGTTGACCTGATTCGGATAGTCGCTGCGGCCCGTCGCGATGATGACGTCGGGGCGCACCGCCTTCGCGACCTCGGGCAGGATCTCGGGATCGGGGTTCGCCATCGCGAAGACGATCGGCTTGTCGGCCATCGAGCGCAGCATCTCCTCCGACAGCACACCCGGGCCCGAGACGCCGAGGAACACGTCGGCGCCGTCGAGGGCTTCGGCGAGGGTGCGAGCCTCGGTCTCGCGCACGAACTCGCGCTTGTAGCCGTTGAGATCGGTGCGTCCCGTGTGCACGACACCCGAGCTGTCGACGAGCACGAGGTTGCCGGCCGGCGCGCCGAGCGCGTGCAGCAGCCGGAAGGTCGCGATGCCCGCCGCGCCGGCGCCCGCGCAGACGATCCGCACGTCGGCGAACCGCTTGCCCTGGATCTCGAGCGCGTTGAGCAGACCCGCCGCGGCGATGACGGCGGTGCCGTGCTGGTCGTCGTGGAAGACGGGGATGTCGCAGCGCTCGATGAGCTGCCGCTCGATCTCGAAGCACGCGGGGGCCGCGATGTCCTCGAGGTTGATGCCGCCGAACGTGGGAGCGATCGCGGCGACCGTGTCGACGAAGCGGTCGACGTCTCTCGTGTCGACCTCGATGTCGAACACGTCGATGCCCGCGAAATGGCGGAAGAGCACCCCCTTGCCCTCCATGACCGGCTTCGACGCGAGCGGGCCGAGGTCACCGAGGCCGAGGATGGCGGTGCCGTTGCTGATCACGGCGACGAGGTTGCCCTTGCCCGTGTAGCGGTAGGCGTCGGCCGCGTCGGCGGCGATCGCGCGCACCGGGGCGGCGACACCGGGGGAGTACGCGAGGGAGAGGTCGCGGGCATCCTCGGTGCGCTTCGTGAGCTCGACGCTCAGCTTCCCCGGGCGGGGGAGCTCGTGGTACTCGAGGGCGGCGGTGGTCAGATCTTCGGGCGTCATCGTCGGCATCCTGAACAGGAGAGAGGGCGAGCGCGCATCGGGTGGCGGTCGGGCACCGGGTGGGGCGCGGAGAAGACGAGGCGACGAGGGAGACGACGCCGGATCACGGCGTGCGTCGCCCAGCATAGCGCCGACGTGGTAGGCAGGTTGTCGTGGGCTACTGGCTGATCAAGATCTTCCTGGCCGTTCCGCTGCTGCATCTCTTCTTCCGCATCGAGGTACACGGGCGCGAGAACCTGCCGCGCCGTGGACCGGCCGTCATCGCGAGCAACCACCTCTCGACGATCGACTCGGTGTTCGTGCCGCTCGTGATCCCGCGCAAGGTCACCTACCTCGCGAAGTCGCAGTTCACGACCGGGCGCAGCCTCGGGGCCTGGTTCCGGCGCAACTTCATGCGGCTCATCGGGCAGCTCGCGATCGACCGCAGCGGTGGGTCGGCCTCGGCCGCCGGCATCGCCGCGGGTGCGGGCGTGCTGCGACGCGGCGATGTGCTCGGCATCTACCCCGAGGGCACCCGCAGCCCCGACGGTCGCCTCTATCGCGGACGCACGGGCATCGCGCGCATCCTCGTCGAGGCTCCCGCGCCGGTCGTCCCCGTCGCGGTGTTCGGCACCCCGGCGGTCATGCCGAAGGGGGCGAAGTTCCCCCGTCTCGGTCGGCGCGTGCTCATCGTCTTCGGCCCCCCGCTCGACTTCTCGCGCTACGCGGGGGTCGGCGAGGACCGCTTCGTGCTGCGCGCCATCACCGACGAGATCGTGCACGAGATCGCGAAGCTGAGCGGGCAGGAGTACACCGACGTCTACGCGTCGTCGGTGCGCCCGCCCGCCCGCGCGTGACCGGCGTCGCGGGCGCGACCTGGTCGGGCACGCACCGCTTCCGCGCTCCGGCCCTCGTCGAGGCGGCGACCATCGACGACGTGCGGCGCGTGCTGCGTGCGCCGGGGCCGGTGCGGGCGCTCGGCACCCGGCACTCGTTCTCCGACCTCGCCGACACCGACGGCACGCTCGTCACCGTGACGGGCATCCCGGCCGACCCCGTGATCGACCCCGAGCGGCGCGAGGTGACCGTGGGCGCCGGAACGCGCTACGGGGTGCTCGCGACCTGGCTCGAGGAGCGGGGGTGGGCGCTGCACAACCTCGGGTCGCTGCCGCACATCTCGATCGCCGGGGCGACGGCCACCGGCACTCACGGGTCGGGTGACCGCAACGGGGGTCTCGCCACCGCGCTGCGGGCGCTCGAGTACGTCGATGCACGCGGCGAGCTCGCGCGAGTGGGCGTCGAGGATGCCGACTTCCCGGCGCTCGCCGTGGGGCTCGGCGCCTTCGGCGTGATCGTGCGGGTCACCCTCGCGATCGAGCCGAGCTACCTCGTGCGGCAGGACGTGTACTCGGGGACGCCGTGGGAGGTGCTGCTCGCCGACCCCGCAGCCGTGACGGGCTCCGCCACGAGCGTGAGCGTCTTCACGACGTGGACGGGCGACGCCGTGGGGGACGTGTGGCGCAAGGACAGACTCGGCGGCGCGGAGCCGGCCGAGGAGTGGCTCGGAGCGCGCCGGCGGCACGAGACCGCATCGCTCGTCGGGTCGACCGACAATCTCACCGCGCAGGGCGGTGTGCCGGGGCCGTGGTGCGACCGGCTGCCCCACTTCCGACTCGACTCGACCCCGAGCAACGGCGACGAGATCCAGTCGGAGTACTTCGTCGACCGCGCCGACGCGGCTCCGGCGCTCGCGGCGGTGCGGGCGCTCGCGGAGGACATCGCTCCGCACCTGCTCGTGAGCGAGCTGCGCACGGCGTCCGCCGACGAACTCTGGCTGAGTGGCGCGTACGCACGGGACACCCTCGCGATCCACTTCACGTGGCGCAACGAGCCCGACGCCGTGCGGGCGCTGCTGCCGCGGATCGAGGAGGCGCTCGCCCCCTTCGCAGCGCGGCCGCACTGGGGCAAATGGCATGCGTTCGACGCCGCCGCGATCGCCGCGGTCACCCCGCGCCTCGCCGACGCCCGGGCGGTGTTCGCCCGGCTCGATCCCGAGGGCCGCTTCGCGAACGCCCACCTGCGCCGGCTCGGCGTGCGCTAGCTCGTCGGTGCTCGGCGGGTCAACCGGGCTGACCGGGCGGCGTCGCCGACCTACCGTCGAGCCATGAGCCTCTCCGCCGAGACCCGCCCCTCCTCCGGGATCGCCCTTTTCGTGGTGGGTGGTCTGCTCGTCGTGCTCGCCGTCGTCGGCGTGCTGCTCTACGTGTTCGGCATCCCCGATCAGGCGGCCGACGGCTCGGGGCTCGGTGTGCTGCGCGGGCTCACCGTCGTGGGAGCCGGCATCTCGGGCGGGGTCGGGATGCTGCTCATCGCGATCGGCGCGGTGAAGCGGCGGTCGCGCGCGGCCCGCGGCGACTGAGCACTCAGCCGATCGTGCGCAGTGCCGCGACGACGCTCTGCAGGTGGGCCCGCGTCGCCGCCTCGGCCGCCGCGGCATCCCGGGCGCAGATCGCGTCGATGATCGCGGCGTGCTCGGGCGCCGACACCGCGGCGCGGCCGGGGTAGAACGCGAGCCGGAACTGGTGGCGCACGCCTTGGGCGCGCAGCCGTTCGAGGATCGCGACCGCGGTCGGGTGATGCGCGAGCTCGCGGATGCGGCGGTCGAGCAGCTGGTTGAGCCGGGAGTACTCGAAGAGGTCGGACTGCGCCGCGGCGAGAAGGTCGGCGCGCAGCTGACGCAGCTCGGTGATCTCGGCATCGGTGATGTGCGCGGCCGCCTTCGCGGCGCACAGGCCCTCGAGGTTCATGCGCACCTCGAGGATCTCGATCGCCTCGGTGAGCGGGATCGCGCGGACGCGCGAGCCGCGGTTCGGCAGCCGATCGACGAGCCCCTCGGCCCCGAGTTCGAGCAGGGCCGTGCGCACCGCGGCCCGGCTCGCGCCGTAGGTGGCGGAGAGGTCGGCCTCGATGAGCCGCTGGTTGGGGGCGTACTCACCCGACACGATCGCGTCGCGCAGGATCCGCGTCAGATCGGTCCGCGTCGTCGCGGTCGGTGTCGCGGGAGTGGTCGTCACAGCCGACATCCTAGGAATCCTCCGTCTGCAGCGCGCGCAACCACGCGATCGTGCCCTCGGTCATGTGCGCGGGGGCGCCGAGTTCGTCGAGGAAGGCGAGCGTGTCCCGCATCTCGTGCTCGCGGCGCGTGGCGTGCTGACGGGTGCCGTCGAGGAGGCGCTGCACGAGGGCATCCCCGTCGGGGCCGAGTTCGGCGGCGAGCTGGGCGCGCACCTCGGCGGTCGCCCCGATGCGCTCCGCGGCGTCGAGGCTCTCGAAGACGAGCGCGGCGAGTCCCTTCATGAAGACACTGCGCACGAGCTTGAGTCCCGCGGCGTCACCGGCGGCGGTGCCGACGACCCGGATCGGAACGCCCAGGTCGCCGAGGGCCGTCACGGCGGCGGCGGCACCGTCTCCGCTCGCGACGAGTTCGGTGTCGAGACCGGCCCGCGGCACGGGGGCCATCACCGCGACGTCGGCGAACGGGATGCCGACCTGCGAGGCCCGGGCGGCGAGGGTGCGCTTGTGCGACGGAGCGCCGGTGTTGAGGTCGGCGAAGACGGCGGAGGACGACATCCCGGGCAGCGCCTCGTCGAGCACCGCGCCCGAGGCGCGCGCTCCGACGAGGCTGAGCACGAGGTCGGCGTCGGCGACGGCGGCGGGGATGCTGTCGCGGCGGTCGACCCCGACGAGCGGTGGGGTGGCGACCGGATCGAATCCCGCGACATCGGCGCCCCGTTCGGCGAGGCCGCGCGCATAGATCGCCCCGGCCTCCCCGAGTCCCAGCACCGCGATCCTCATGCGGGGATGCTAGCGCGGATTGTCGACAATCTGGTCGCCGGTTCCGCGTCCGCAGAACGCCGCGTGGGGTCGCTTTGGGGGGTTGTGTGCGTTCGCACACCCCTAATCGCGACCCCTCGGCGGGAGACGCGGGTTACTTCGCGGCGGTGCGCCAGCCGCCCTGGTACTCCTTGCGGGCCACCTCCGAGTACGGCACGGGCGAGACGACGACTCGGATCTCGACCTGCGTGTGCGGCTGCACCGTGGTCTTCTCCGAGTTCGGGTTCTCGCCCCAGAGCAGCGTGAGCTCGGTGCCGACCTCGATCTCGGGCGAGACCGTCGCGAGCGACAGCGCGCGACGCTCGTTCGCCGAGTAGCCGGTGAACATCGACACGCCCACGTTGGTGCCGTCGGCGTCGACGACCGCGTCGAAGTTCGACGAGCCGAAGTTGGCGTTCGGCAGGTCGAAGAACATCGCGCCGTCGGCCTCCTCGGGCGTGAAGTACGAGCCGAAGATCTTCGTCGTGACGTCGTCGCTGTTCCACGCGAGCGTGACCTTCTTGCGCTGCGTCGACGGGTCGATCTTCTCGAGGGCGTCGCGACCGATGAAGTCGTGGTCGAACTTCACGAACGAGCCGTAGCCGAGCTC
>CAMLMQ010000188.1 GCA_946481135.1 uncultured Microbacteriaceae bacterium | reverse complement strand
GGTCGAGCGACCGGTCGGCCTTGAGCAGGTAGGCGACGCCGCCCTTGCCCGACTGAGAGTTCACCCGCACGACCGCTTCGTAGCCGCGCCCGACATCCTTCGGGTCGATCGGCAGGTAGGGCACCTCCCACGCGATCTCCGAGACGGGAACCCCCGCGGCGGCCGCCTTCGCGTCGAGCGCCTCGAAGCCCTTCTTGATCGCGTCCTGATGCGAACCCGAGAACGCCGTGTAGACGAGATCGCCGGCCCACGGCGAGCGCTCGTGCACCTTGAGCTGGTTGCAGTACTCCGCCGTGCGGCGGATGTCATCGAGGTCGCTGAAGTCGATCTGGGGGTCGATCCCCTGCGTCAGCAGGTTGAGCCCCAGCGCGACGAGGTCGACGTTGCCGGTGCGCTCCCCGTTGCCGAACAGGCACCCCTCGATGCGGTCGGCACCCGCCTGGTAGCCGAGCTCCGCGGCGGCGATGCCGGTGCCGCGGTCGTTGTGCGGATGCAGCGACAGGATGACGTTCTCGCGCTGCACGAGGTTCCGCGACATCCACTCGATCGAGTCGGCGTAGACGTTCGGCGTCGCCATCTCGACCGTCGCCGGCAGATTGACGATGATCTTGCGGTCGGGCGTCGGGGCGAAGAACTCGATGACGGCGTTGCACACGTCGAGCGCCACCGGCAGCTCGGTGCCCGTGTACGACTCGGGGCTGTACTCGTAGTAGACGGTCGTCTCGGGCACCGTCGCCTCGTACTGCTTGCACCACGCGGCACCCTGCAGGGCGATCTGCTTCACACCCTCGACATCCGTGCGGAACACGACCTCGCGCTGCAGCACGCTCGTCGAGTTGTAGAGGTGCACGATCGCCTGCTTCGCGCCGCGGATCGACTCGAAGGTGCGCGCGATGAGTTCCTCGCGCGCCTGCGTGAGCACCTGGATCGTGACGTCGTCGGGGATGAGGCCCTCCTCGATGAGGAGACGCACGAAGTCGAAGTCGGTCTGGCTCGCCGACGGGAAGCCGACCTCGATCTGCTTGTAGCCCATCCTCACGAGCAGCTCGAACATGATGCGCTTGCGCTCGGGGCTCATCGGATCGATGAGCGCCTGGTTGCCGTCGCGGAGGTCGACGGCGCACCACATGGGCGCCGTGTCGATGACGCGGTTCGGCCACGTGCGGTCGGGGAGGTCGGTCGCGAATTGCGACGCGTAAGGGCGATAGCGATGGAACGGCATCCCGCTCGGGCGCTGCGTGTTCTGCATGGTCTGGCTTCCTGGTCGGAGGTTCTCGGGTCGAGCCGACGACGAACTCCGCGACGAGGGAGGCTCTGAGCTAGACCCCGTCGCGGCGGCTAAGAAGGAGCAGGCCGAAACGCACGGAATCAGGGTAGCACCGGCCGGCCGGCGCGCCCACGGTCGGCCGGATTGCAACGGGATTGCAACGGTGCCTCGGGCGGTGTCGGGAACGCGTTGCGCGGCGCTAGGGTGAGCGACGTTCTTCTCCTCACCACCCCTTTCCATCTGCCCAGGAGGCACCCGTGTTCCGCACGTCCACCCTGCTCCGCGCCGCCGTCGTGGCGGTCGGAGCGACCGCCCTGCTCACCGGCTGCTTCGCCCCGCCGATGGCGCCCCCCGCCCCGACCGAGACGCCCAAGCCCGAGCCCGACTTCGGCACCATCGGCGAGTCGCCCGTGCCGATCGAGACCGGCGCTCCGATCGAGCCCGTCGAGCCCGACACCGCCGGCTACACGGCCGTGTTCGACGACCTCGGGGTGCTCACCGTCACGGTGCCCGACGACTGGACCGACGTGAACGGCGTCCCGTTCACGACCGACGCCGGTCAGGAGTGGGCGTCGATCACCGTCGCCCCCGACGTGCAGGGCTACCTCGACAGCTGGGATGTCTCGGGCCTCGAGATCGCGGCGACCGCCGCCCCCGGCGCCACGCAGGACCAGGTGCGCGGCCTCCTCGACTCGATCACCGGCATCTACAACACGTGCGAGACGGTGATCGGTGAGGCGACGCCGTACGACGACGGGTTCTTCCAGGGCGTCGAGTCGGCCTACGAGGGCTGCGGCACGGGCGACACGGTCGCGTTCGCGATCGCGGCGCTCAGCGCCGACGGCTCGCAGGTCGTGTTCGTCCGGGCGCAGATCACGCCCGAGTACGACGCCAACGAGGTCTACGAGAAGGTCGCCGCGACGTTCGACACGAGCGTCGGCCGGTCCGCCGCGCGCAACTGACGCGAGCACATCCCGAGAGGGGCGTCCGGGCTTCCCGGGCGCCCCTCTCGTCGTCGGCGGCGGACAGCGGTCAGTCGATCGCGAGCGCCTCGACGGGCGACACCCGCACCGCCATGCGGGCGGGTGCCCACGACGCGGCGGCCGTGAGCGCCGCCCCGGCGAGCACGACCAGGCCGAGCGCGAGGAACGGCGGCACCGGCACGATCAGGCCCGACGCCGACCCGAGCAGCGACTGCGCTCCGATCCAGCCGTAGACGGCTCCGAGCACGAGCCCGAGCAGCACCGCCGCGAAGGTGAGCTGCGCGCTTTCGGCGAGGATCATGCGCCGCACCTGCGGGGCCGTGAAGCCGAGCGCGCGCAACAGCCCGATCTCCCGACGCCGCTGCAGCACGCTGAGCGACAGGTTGTTGACGAGCCCGACCGCCGCGATGAGACCCGAGAAGCCGACAAGCACCGAGAAGACGCCGGTCGTCGCCGCGAGCATCGGGCCGGTCTCGCCGTACACCTCCGGGTTCTGCTCCTGCGCCGCCCGGATCGACGCCTCGAACCCGGCCATCGCCACGGCGAACATCGTCACGAGGGTCACGCCGATGACGAGCCCGATCGTCGCGCGCGACGAGCGCTGCGGATGCCGGATCGCGTTCTCCGCCGCGAGACGAGCCGGCGACGACCGGCCGAGCAGACGTCCGGTGAGACGCAGTACGGGAGGCATGACGACATCCGCCCCGAGCACGACTCCCGTGAACGAGAGCACGCCGCCGACCAGACCGATGAGCACGCCGAGCGGCGACACGAGCCCGACGAGCAGACCGAGACCGAGCAGCGCCGCGCCTCCGATCACGAGCAGGAGCGCGGCGACGTTGCGCAGGGGGCGGCGGCTCGCCTCTTCCCGGGAGAGCTCCTCGGCGCGGCCGAGCGCCTCGAGCGGCGTGACCGTCGTCACCCGGCGCGACCCCACCCACGACGCCGCCCACGTGGTGAACACGACGGCGACGACGGGGATCAGCACGACCGGGTCGGCATACGAGTAGCCGGGCTCGGGGATGGTCGCGGTCGCCACGCCGAGGCGCTCCATGCCCCAGGCCGCGAGGGTGCCGACGACGGCGCCGATCGCCGCGCCGAGTGCCCCGACGCGCAGACCGTCGCGCGCGATGCGGCTCCGCTCGCGGCGCGCCGACGAGCCGAGCAGCCGCAGCAGCGCGATCTCGCGCACGCGTCCCGCGACGATCGTCGAGAACGTGTTCGCGGTCACGACGGCGGCGGTGTACACCGCGATCACGATGAACACGAACGCGAGGATGCGCAGCATGAGCGCGACCGTGGCGCTCGAGCCGGTGACGTCGTCGGCCGAGATCACCGCGGCGAGTGCGCCGGTCACCTGCAGCAGCGCGACGCCGAAGGAGGCGCCGAGCGCCGCGACGACGACGCTCGCGGTGCGGCCGGCGTTGGTGCGGCCCGGTCCGGCGGCGCTCATCGCGCCGTCTCCAGCGAGAGCATGAACGCCGAGATCTCCTCGGCCGTCGAGCGCGGGCGGTCGGCGACGATGCGCCCGTCACCGAGCACGACGACCCGATCGGCGTGGCTCGCCGCGATCGGATCGTGGGTCACCATCACGATCGTCTGTCCGTGACGGTCGACCGCATCCCGCAACAGCGCGAGCACGTCGCGGCCCGTCTTCGAGTCGAGGTTGCCGGTCGGCTCGTCGGCGAAGACGACCTCGGGGCTCGTCGCGAGGGCGCGGGCGATCGCGACCCGCTGCTGCTGACCTCCCGAGAGCTCGTGCGGACGGTGGGTGAGGCGCTCCCCGAGGCCGAGCGACGCGATCAGCTCGTCGAGGAAGCCCTGCTCCTTGATGTCGGGGCGGCGGCCGTCGAGCTCGAACGGCAGCAGGAGGTTGCCGCGCACGTCGAGCGTCGGCACGAGGTTGAACGACTGGAAGACGAACCCGACGCGGCGGCGCCGCACGAGCGTGAGCTGGGCGTCCGGCATCCGCCCGATCTCGAGCGGGCCGAGCCACACCTCCCCGCTCGTCGGGGCGTCGAGGCCGGCGAGCAGGTGCATGAGGGTCGACTTGCCCGACCCCGACGGGCCCATGATCGCGGTGAACTCGCCGCGGCGGATGTCGAGGTCGACACCCTGCAGGGCGTGCACCGCGTTGCCGTCGCGGCCGAAGGTCTTGGTGAGGGCGCGCGCGCGGGCGGCCGGGGAATCGGTGTGCATGTCTCGACGCTACGGACGGCGGGGGCGGGGGTCGTCGGGCCAGCGGATGACCGTTCTCCCCCGGGCGGATGACCGGCCGTGCACCTGACGTCCGACTCGTGCGAAACGTTGGATGGTGCGGCCGTGGACTGCTCGCGACACTGGAGGCATGAGACATCCGCGCGCCCTCCTGCTGCTCGCCGCGCCCGCCCTTCTGCTCGCCGCGTGCGCCACACCCCCCTCCCCCGGATCGGGCGGCGACGTCGTTCCCGACGGGCCCGGAGAGCCGACCGTGATCGCCGCCCCGGGCGAGGTCGTCGGTCAGGGCACGATCCTGCAGAAGGACGGCGAGCACGCGCAGTTCTGCCTCGGCGCCGTCATGGAGTCCTACCCGCCGCAATGCTCCGGCCCCGTCGTGGTGGGCTGGGAGTGGCCCGACGACGGGATGTGGGAGTCGGCGAGCGGCGCCACGTGGGGCACCTACGCCGTGAGCGGCTCATGGGACGGCGTCGAGTTCACGCCGGGCGACATGATCGTGCCGCTCGCCCTCTACGACCCCATGCGTCCCGAGCCGGACCCGCGCGCCGACCCGGCGAACGCCGGCGACAACTCGGAGGAGCTGCTGCTGCGCGCCCAGGAGGAACTGAGCGCCTGGACCGACGTCACCGTGCTCACGTCGTATCCCGAGAACGGCTACCTCTGGGCGACCGTGTACTACGACGACGGCGCCATCCAGTCGTACCTCGACGAGATCTACGGGCCGGATGTCGTCATCGTGCAGTCGGCACTCCAGGATGTGCCCGTGGCCTGAGCGTCCCATTCGCTGTTTGCCTTTCGGGCAAACGGCTAGACGAGGCGGCGCTCGAAGGCGTAGACGACGAGCTGCACGCGGTCGCGCAGGGCGAGCTTCGCGAGGATGCGCGAGATGTGCGTCTTCACGGTCGCCTCGCTCACGAACTCGGCCTTCGCGATCTCGGAATTCGAGAGCCCGCGCGCGGCGAGGAGGAAGATCTCCCGCTCCCGCGCGCTGAGGTCGGCGAGCAGCACGTCGGGGTCGCCGGGCACCGGACCGCGCTCCCCGAAGTGCTGGAAGAGCTCCGTCGTCGCCGCCGGGGCGAGCACTGCGG
>CAMLMQ010000187.1 GCA_946481135.1 uncultured Microbacteriaceae bacterium | reverse complement strand
CGAGATGCCGAGCGGCTTGGTCGTGGCGAGCCAGCGGAACTCGGGGAAGTCGACCCGGATCTGGCCGATGCCCTGCTTGCCGAACTGCGAGACGAGCTTCGTCGCGCCCAGGATGATGAAACTCATCGCCAGGGTCGCGATGAGCGGATTCACCTTGAGGTACGTGCTGATGAGCCCGTTCGCGACGCCGATGAGCAGTCCCGCGAGGATCCCCGCCGTGATCCCGAGCCCGGCCCCGGCGGCGCCGCCGACCTTGACGATGACCGTGCCGCAGATGACGGCCGTGAACATGTAGGTCGCGCCGATCGACAGGTCGATCCCGCCCGCGATGAGCACGAGGGTACTCGCCGCGGCGACGATCAGGATGCCCGACTGCCGGTCGAGCACGTTGCCGATGTTCTGCGCGCCGAGGAACGCGGGGCTGCCGATCGAGAGCGCGATGAACACCGCGAGGAACGGGAAGACGATCGCGATCGAGCGCCACGGGATGCGCTGCCACAGGTTCGGCGTCGCCGCGACGTCGATGGTCTTCATGCCGATGGTGTCGCTCATGCGTCCTCGTTCGTGGTCGGGTCCGCGAAGGCCGCGGTGATGATGTTCTCTTCCGTCATCTCGGCTCCGGCGAATTCGCCGACGATCCGCCCGCCCCGCACCACGAGGATCCGGTGGGCGAGGCCGAGCACCTCTTCGACATCGGACGAGATGACGAGCACCCCGATGCCCTGCGCCGCCTGCTCGACGATGAGGTCGTAGATCGCGCGGCGCGAGCCCACGTCGACCCCGCGCGTGGGCTCGTCGGCGATGAGCACCCTGCGGGGGCGCTGCAGCGCGCGCGCGAACAGCACCTTCTGCTGGTTGCCGCCCGAGAGCGCCGCGACGTTCCGGCGGTCGTCGCCCGTGACGGTCACCCGCCCGAGGATGTCGCGGGCCTGCCGTCGCTCGGAGGCCGGCCGCAGCCATCCCGCGGTCGCCACCTGGTCGAGGTTCGACAGGGTGACGTTCTGACGGATGGGGCGCCCGAGCACGAGGCCCTGCTCCTTGCGCGACTCGGGGATGAGGAAGACGCCGCGGCGCAGGGCCGACGAGACGGAGGTGCCGACGTCGGCACCGCCCACGTCGACCCTGCCGCCGTGCCGCGGCGAGGCGCCGTAGATCGCGTGGGCGATCTCGCTGCGCCCCGCCCCCACGAGTCCTGCGAGTCCGACGATCTCCCCGGGACGGATCGAGAGGGTGACCCCGTTGACCCCGGGCGCCGTGAGGTCGGTGACGGTGAGCACGCGCTCGCTCCCGGTCGGCGCCGGCGGCTTGGGCGGGAACACCGACCCGAGCGTGCGTCCGAGCATCCCCTCGATGAGGGTCGCCTCGGTCTCGTCCGCGGCGGGGGCCGTGCGGATGAGTCGCCCGTCGCGCAGGATCGTCACCGTGTCGCAGAGCTCGAGCACCTCGGAGAGGAAGTGCGAGATGAGCAGCACCGTGTGCCCCGAGGCGGCGAGCTGCCGCACGACGCCGTGCAGCAGCTCGGTGTCGTGGGCGGAGAGGGCGGCCGTGGGTTCGTCCATGATGATGAGCGAGGCGCCACGCGCGAGGGCGCGGAGGATCTCGACCTTCTGCTGGTCGGCCGTGCGCAGCGTGCCGACCAGCGCATCGGCGTCGAGGGTGAAGCCCGTGCGCTCGGCGAGGGCGAGGTAGGCGCGGCGCAGCTTGCGGCGGCTCACCCAGCCGAGGGTGCGCGGCTCGCGTCCGAGGAACACGTTCTCGGCGACCGTGAGGCCGGGCACGAGGGCGAGCTCCTGGGCGATCGCCGCGATGCCGCGGTCGAGCGCCTCGCGCGGGCTGCCGAAGCGCTGCTCCTCGCCGTCGACGAGGACGACGCCCGCATCCGCCGTGTAGAGCCCCGAGATGATCTTGCTGAGCGTCGACTTGCCCGCGCCGTTCTCGCCGACGAGCGCGTGCACCGAGCCCGGCGCGAGCGTGAGGTCGATGTCGGTCAGCACGGGCTGACCACCGAAGGACTTGCCGACACCCCGCAACTCGATGAGGAGCTGCGGGGTGCCGGCGACCGAGTCAGTCGGCACCGCTTATCCGGCCCACTCGCCGGTGAACTGGTCGGCGGTGTCCTGCGTGATGACGCCGTTGTTCGGGAAGTCGGCGAACGGGTCGACGTCGCCGTGGTCGTTGCCGTTGCGCAGCGCGTCGATCATCGCCTCCATGCCGAGACGGCCCGTCGTGGCGGGTGCCATCAGCACGTTCGAGAACACGGTGCCGTCGGCGACGTGCTCCTGACCCCAGACCGATCCGCCGTAGCCGACGAGCAGGAAGTCGGTGAGCGACATCCCGGCCGCCTCGATCGCGAGGGCGGCACCCTGCAGACCCTGGTCGGACGTGACGATCGCGTCGATGTCCGGGTTGGCGGTGAGGATGTCGGCGACGGCGGTCTGCGCGGCGGCCGGGTTCCAGAACGTCTCGCCTTCGGCGACGACCGTCACCGGGGTGCCCGCCGTGACCTCCTGGAAGGCGTCCCACAGCGCGATGCTCACCGCGGACGTCTTGAGGTCGTGCAGGTAGGCGACGTTGCAGGGGTCGAGGTCCTTCGACGCGCACGCGGCGACCGCCTGCTCGCCGAACTTCTCGCCGAGGATCGAGCCGACGAAGACGACGTTCGCCGAGAGACCTTCGAGCTGCGTCGCGCCGCTCGTGAAGTCGTCGCCGAGGATCTGGTCGATGTTGACGACCGTGATGCCGGCCTCGATCGCCTCGCCGACGACGTCGTAGATCGCGGGGCCGTAGACCGGCTGCACGATCATGCCGTCGTACTGGCCCGACGCGATGACGTCCTGGATGAGCGTGACCTGGAGGTTGGGGTCGAGGTTGCCGTCGAAGACGGTGAGCTCGGCGTTGTTCTCATCGGCGACCCGCTGTGCTTCGGCGAGCATCGGCTCGTCGTAGGTGTTGGCGACGGCGAACGAGATGTAGGCGATCTGGAGTCGCTCCTCCTCGTCGCCACCTCCCCCGTCTGCCGTGGTGGTGCAGGCGGCGAGCGCGACGGACGCGACGGCGACCATGCCGATCGTCGCGGCGCGGCGCAGGGCGGTGGAGCGTGACTGCCTCATGACTTCTCCTTTGAAATCGGGCGCAACCGGGCGCATCACGGGGGATCCACCGATTGCCTTTCAGCGTCACTGTACATGTCTGTACGTTCGAGTGAAACAGTGACCGGCGAACTGGCTCTCTTTCGAGGCCTCCTGTGCATCCTCATCGAACCCGGCGCTTGCGGTCCGGGAGTGCGCGCGGCATTGTGTAGTGCGACTGAACCGCGAAGGAGCGAGGATGACCCCGAGAGTCGACGCCTGGCTGGAGGCGTATCGCGTCGCCTGGGAGACCCGCGATCCCGAGGCCGCGGCCGCCCTGTTCAGCGAAGACGCGACCTACCTCGAAGAGCCGTACGGCGAACCGTTCCTCGGGCGCGACGGGGTACGCGAGTACTGGGCGCGGGTCACCGCCACGCAGGAGGACGTCGCGTTCCGCACCGGCGAGGCCATCGTCGCGGGGTCGCGCGCGGCGGTCGAGTGGTGGGTCACGCTGCGCAACGGCGGCGCCGACGTGACGCTCGCCGGCGAGTTCTGGCTCGAGTTCGATGACGCCGGCCTGTGCCGCACCCTGCGCGAGTACTGGCACTACGGCGCCGGTCATCACACGCCGCCCGCGACCTGGGGTCGCTGACCGGCCGGCGCTCAGAGGAGCGCCGAGACGGGGTTCTCGATCCTCCGCACGAACGCCGCCATCCACTCGGCCGCGACGGCGCCGTCGATCACGCGGTGATCGGCCGAGAGCGTCACCGTCATGACGGTGCCGACGGCGAGGTGCCCGTCGTCGACGACCGGCTGCTGCTTCGCCGCCGAGACCGCGAGGATCCCCGACTGCGGCGGGTTCAGGATCGCCGAGAACTCGTCGACGCCGTACATCCCGAGATTCGAGACCGCGAAGCTGCCGCCCTCGAGCTCGCGCTGCTGCAGGCGGCCGGCCCGGGCGCGTGCGGCGAGTTCGGCGACGCTCTCGCTCACCTCGACGAGCGAGAGCCGATCGACGCCGCGCAGCACGGGCGTGAGCAGCCCGCCGTCGACGGCGACCGCGACCGCGACGTCCACCCCCTCGAAGCGCAGGATGTGGTCACCGCCCCAGATCGCGTTGGCGGTGGGCACGTCGCCGAGGGCGCCCGCGACGGCCTTGAGGACGAAGTCGTTGACGCTCACCTTGCGCGGCGCAGCCTCGTTGACCTGCGCGCGGAGCTCCCCGAGCCGGTCGACCCGACAGTGCGCGGTCACGTAGAAGTGCGGCACGGTCGTCTTGCTCTCGGTGAGCCGCCGTGCGATGGCGGTCCGCATCCCCGTGAGCTTCTCCCGGGTGCCGACGGCACCGACAGGCGGGGGTGCGGATGCCGCGTCGGCGACCGGGGCGGGCGTCACGCCGTCGAGGTCGCGGCGCACGATCCGTCCACCCGGACCCGATCCGACGAGCGCGGTCAGATCGATGCCGCGTTCGCGGGCGAGCCGCCGCACGATCGGACTCGCGACGAGCCGACCGGCGAGAGGCGCCTCCGGCGGAGGCGACGCCACCGACGCCTCCGCCGAAGGGTCCTGGGGAGCCGCGGGCGCCGACGTCGCGGGCGCGGTCTCGGGCTCGGGGGGCGCGGGCGTCTCCGCGACCTCGGTCGCTCCCGCGGCGGCCAGGGCGGCCGCGATCGCGTCGTCACCCTCGCCGTCCGCGAGGATCACCGCGATCGGCACCCCGACATCCACCGTGTCGCCGGCGGCCACGAGCAGCCTGCCGACGGTGCCGGCGGTCTCGACCGCGTATTCGACGACGGCCTTCTCGGTCTCGATCTCGGCGAGCACGTCGCCCACGACGACCCGCTGGCCGGGCTGCGCGATCCAGGTCTGGATGGCGGCCTCGGTCACCCCGGCAAGCGCGGCCGGCATGCGCACCACGTCGGCCATCAGCGTCCACCCATCCCCGCGCGCACCCGTTCGAGGCCGGCGACGACCTCCTCGGTGCGCGCGATCGCGGCGCGTTCGAGCACCTTCGAGATGCTCGGGCTCGCCTCCCCGCCCGTGACCCGCTGCACGGGCTGGTCGAGCCAGTCGAAGAGCCGCCGCTGGATCTCGTCGGCGAGCCAGCCGCCGTACGAGGTGCCCTGGGCGCCCTGCTCGACGATCAGCACGGCGTTCGTCTTCTTCACGCTCGCCTCGATCGTCGTCCAGTCGATCGACGCGCGGTCGAGCCAGCGCAGATCGATGAGTTCGGCGTCGACGCCGGTCTGCTCGATCGCCTCGAGCGAGTGCCGCACCATCGAGAGGTAGGAGATGACGGTGACGTCCGACCCCGCGCGACGGACCGCCGCGGTGCCGGGCGGGATGACGTAGTCGAGGTCGCCCTCGGGCACCCGATCCGCGGTGCCGTAGAGGTCGACGTGCTCGATGACGAGCACGGGGTCCTCCAGCGCGAGGGCGGCGTTCATGAGTCCGACGTAGTCGGCGGCCGACGACGGGGCGACGATGCGCCAGCCCGGCGCCGTCG
>CAMLMQ010000186.1 GCA_946481135.1 uncultured Microbacteriaceae bacterium | reverse complement strand
GCGATCGGCGGCAAGTTCCCGCGCAGCGAGTCCGGACGCACGTACGAGGTGACGACGCCGAAGGGCGCGTTCCTCGCGAACGCGTCACTCGCCTCCCGCAAGGACGCCCGGGATGCCGTGGTCGCCGCCCGTGCGGCGCAGTCCGGCTGGGCGGGAGCCACCGCGTACAACCGCGGGCAGGTGCTCTACCGCATCGCCGAGCTGCTCGAAGGGCGGCGGGAGCAGTTCGTGGAGGAGATCCGCGCGTCGGAGGGTGCCTCGGCCGCCGCCGCGACGCGTCAGCTCGAGGCCGCGATCGACGCGTGGGTCTGGTACGCGGGATGGACCGACAAGTTCGCCCAGGTCGCCGGATCGGGCAACCCCGTCGCCGGCCCGTTCTTCAACCTGTCCGTGCCCGAGCCCACCGGCGTCGTCGCGGCGATCGCGCCGCAGGGAGTCGCCGGGGGGTCGCTCCTCGGCTTCGTGACGACGGTCGCGCCGATCCTCGTCGCCGGCAACACGGTCGTCGTCGTGGCCGACGAGACCCGTCCGCTGTCGGCGATCTCGCTCGCCGAGGTGCTCGCGACGAGCGACGTGCCGGGGGGCGTCGTCAACGTCCTCACCGGGTCGCCGGCCGAGCTCGCCCCGTGGCTCGCGTCGCACGCCGACGTCAACGCGCTCGACCTGACCGGGGCGGGCGCTCTCGACTGGGTCGAGTACGAGATCGCCGCCGCCGACACCTTGAAGCGGGTCGTGGCGCCCGAGCCGGGGATCCCCGGGCTCGACCTGCAGCGCATCCTCGCGTTCACCGAGACGAAGACCGTCTGGCACACGAAGGCCCTCATCTAGCGGGCCCGTCGCGCTGTTCGCCCGACTTTGTCGGCCTCCGCGCGCGCGGGGCGACAAGGTCGGGCAAACGCGTGATCGCGAGCGGGCGGGAGCCCCGCCGCGCACGTGGCACGGCGGGGCTCCCGTGGGGACTCCGAGGTCAGTCGAACATCGTGTCGAGACCGAGGTCGAGGTCGCCGACGAGGTCGCTCACGTCGCCGGTGATGTCACCGAGGTCGAGGTCGCCCGTGATGTCGCCGACGTGACCGGTGATGTCGCCCACCGTGCCGTCGACCACGTCGGAGACGCTGCCGTCGACCAGGTCGGAGACGTTCGAGTCGATGCCGTCGATCGCGGTCTCGTTGCCCGATCCGATCGCGGTGTCGTTGCCCGAGCCGACGACGTTCCCGTTGCCGAACTCGTTGCCGCTCAGCACGCCGCCGCCGAGGATGTCGCCGGTGCCGACCTGCGGAGCGATCACGACGGGCGACTCGTTCGAGAGGCCGAGGCTCTCGAGGATGCGCACCTTCGTGGTCGTGGTGTCGGCCGACGACGTGTGGTCGTCCGCCATCGCCGGAACGCTGGCTCCCGCGACGAGAGCGGCCGTGGCGGTGACGCCGAGGATGCCGAACGCGGTCTTCTTGCTGGTGTTCATGGGGGAACTCCTTCGAGAATCTCCGCCGGCCGGGGCTCTCCCGGTCGACACGGGGGCTCCGTCGCCGACCCTGTCGCCGGTTTGGCGGGATGCCCCGCAAACGGGGGTCACGGCGTCTTGACACGTCCCGGACGTTCTGCATCGACGGACGCCCAAGCCCGCGATCCCGGGGGAGCGGCAGGGATGCCGCCCCACCCTGGCAGTTCGCCGACAGGTGCCGACATCGCGCGTGCTAGTGCGGCGTGATGGCGTCGAGGTGCGCGTGGGCCTCGTCGAGGAGCGAGCGCCAGAGTTCGACCGGGGCGTCGAGCGGGGCCTGGACCCACTCGCGCAGTTCGCGCCCGCGCATGACCATCGGTTCGACCTCGCCGGCGGCGACGCGCTCGGCCACGCGCACCGCGGGGATCTTCACCATGAGATACCCCGTGTGCACCGCGACCGCGAACACCTTGCCGCGCACGCGGAGCCCGATCGTGCCGAACATCCGTCCCCAGTCGACGTCGGGGCGGGACAGGTAGTCGTCGGCGAGTTCCTCCAGCCGCTGCTGGGCGGCGTCGCGGCGGGGGTTCGGCGTCGTCACCCGGTCAGCATCCCATCGCGGCGACGGGCAAGGTCACGGAATGGTGAACGGGAGGTAACGGAACGGTAACGGATCGTGCTAGCGTCGACCCACCCGCAGCGACGCGGGCCGACCCGAACCCGAGAGCGAGTCGACGATGACGACGCTTCGCGCCCCCGCGGCGCCCCCACCCGCGCACCCCAGCCCCGCTGCCGCCACCACCCCCGCGCTGCGCGCCGCGGCCGCCGTGCTGCTCACGATGGCCTCCGTCGCCGTGCTCGTGCTCGCGCCGCGCGCGACGATGGCGTACGCCGCGCCGCTCGGCCCGCTCCGCGCCCCCGGAGAGGCGGGGTTCGTCGCGGCGCACCGCGGCGACCGCGCCTCGGCCCCCGAGAACACGATCCCCGCCTTCGAGGCCGCCGTGCGCAGCGGCAGCGACGTGCTGGAGGCCGACGTGCAGCTCACCGCGGATGGCTTCCCCGTGCTGTTGCACGACGACACCGTCGACCGCACGACGAACGGCACCGGTGCCGTCGCCGACCTCACCCTCGCCGAGTTGCGCATCCTCGACGCCGGCTCCTGGTACGACGCCCGCTACGCCGGGGTCGCGGTGCCGACGTTCGGGGAGTTCCTCGATGTGCTCACCGACTTCCCGCAGGTGAACGCCCTCGTCGAGCTCAAGGGCGCCTGGACGCCTTCCGAGGTGGAGACGCTGCTCGGCGGCGTGTACGGCCGCCTGCTGCAGGATCGCATCGTGTTCGCGTCGTTCTCGCCCACGACGATCGACGCGCTCGGTACTGCCGCCCCCACGCTGCCGCGCATCCTCATCCGCCGCGTGCTGCCCCTCGACCCCGTCGCGACGGCGCGTCGCTACGACGTCGACGCCCTGATGACCCGGTCGTCGGGTCTCGCCCGGCAGCCCGACGCGGTCGACGAGCTGCACGCCGCGGGGCTCGCGCTGCTGCTCTACACGCTCAACTCCGAGGACCGCTGGGGCGAGGCGCTCGCGCGCGGCGTCGACGGGATCGTGACCGATGAGCCGTCGGCGCTCGACGAGTGGATCGCCGCGACCGCGCCCGGCACCTGATCGGGCCCGCGCGACCTACGAGGCCTCGAGCAGCGCCCGGTAGAACGCGATGCCGCGCAGGTAGGCGTCGACGCGGATGCTCTCGTCGATCGCGTGCAGCCCCGCGAGTTCGGCCTTCGAGAGCTCGAACGGCGTGAAGCGGTAGACGGCGGGGGTGAGCGCCGTGAAATGCCGACCGTCGGTCGCGCCGAGCATCGCGTACGGCACGGCGACCGCCTCGGGATGCGAGACGCGCAGGGCCTCCTCGACGCGGCGCCACGGCATCCCGTCGGTCGGCGCGACGGGGGGCGGGTCGCCGCCCGAGAGCACGCGCACCTCGACGCGGTCGTCGGCGACGTCGCGGCGGATGCGGGCGACCTCGGCGTCGAGGCTCGAGCCGATGACGATGCGCAGGTTGAGGCGGGCGCTCGCGACCTCGGGCAGCACGTTGTCGGCGGCGGCGCCGCGTAGGCGCGTGACGACGCGGGTCGTGCGGATGAGCGCGTTCGCCTCATCGGTGCCGTGCGACAGCGCGCGTAGCAGCACGGGGCGGAACAGCCGAGGATGCCGGTAGGCGAGCCCGACGACCCCCCGGGCGCGTCGGCCGAGGGCGGCGAACGTGGGGAAGATCGTCGGCGGCAGGGTCGCGGGCGGCTGCACCGACACCCGCTGGATCGCGCGGGCGAGCGTCGCCGTCGCGGTGCCGCCCGTGCGCGGGGGATGCGCCGCGTGCCCGCCGGGCTGCGTCACGCGCAGCTCGATCGTCGCGATGCCTTTCTCGGCGATGCCGATCGCGGCGGTCGGCTCGTCGACGCCGGGGAACTGCCCCTCGACGACCGCGCCGCCCTCGTCGAGCACGAACTCGACGTCGACGCCGTGCTCGCGCAGCCACCGCACGGCGGCTTCGGCCGCCTCGCCCATCACCTCCTCGTCGCCGCCGAACGACAGGTAGACGTCGCGCCGCGGGGTGAAGCCCGCCTCGAGCAGCGCCTCGACCGCTTCGAGGATGCCCGCGAGCGCCCCCTTGTCGTCGATCGCGCCGCGCCCCCAAAGGCGAGCGGAACCATCCTGTTCGGTCGTGAGCGCGGCCTCGAAGGGCGGATGCGTCCAGCCCTCCTCGTCGGCGGGCACGACGTCCCAGTGCGCCATGAGCACGGTCGCCGCACCCGTCTCGCGCCCCGGCCAGCGGTAGAGCAGCCCGACGTCTCCGACGCGCTCGAGCTCGAGGGTCGCGTGCACGCGCGGGTAGAGCTCGGCGAGCAGTGCGGGGAAGCGTTCGAACGCCGCGTCGTCGCGCAGCTCGGGCTCGAGTCGCGACACGGTGGGAACGCGGAGTAGGGCGCGCAGGCGCTCGACGACGGCGGCAGAGTCCACCCTCCGATGCTAGGTGTCGCGACGCGGCGCTCGGCGACTGTCAAGCCCCGCCAAGCACCCCCTCCGCACTCCGCGGGTTGAGTAGCGCGCCGCGCAGCGGCACGCGTATCGAAACCCCACACCCCGTTCGCGGGTTGAGTAGCGCGCCGCGCAGCGGCACGCGTATCGAAACCCCGCAACCAGTCGCGTATCGAGACCCCGCCCCGCGCTACCCCTCCCGGGCCCCCCGCGCCCAGTCGACCACGACATCCGTCGCATCCTCACCGACGCGCACCCACAGCTTCGACCCCGGGTACAGCAGCGGCAGCGCCTCGTTGGGCACGCCGTTGCCCACCTGCACCTGGTAGCTCTCGGCACCCTTGTCGATCGTGAGCGTGAGCCCGTGCACGGGATGCCCGAGCGGCGACGTGAGGCCCATCGGCTGGTTCGCCACGAGCACCGCCTTCTCTTCGGTGCCGTTCTCGAGGATCCACGCCGCGCTGTCGCGACCCTCGTTCGCCTTCATCGTGATGTTCGGCAGCGGGGTGGCGAAGTCGACGGCGACGTTGCTGCGGTCGGCGGGGTCGACGCGCACGGTGAGCGCCGTCTGGCCGGGCACCAACTGGGGTAGGTAGATCTCCTGGATGCGCTGCGTCACCGTCACCGGGAAGGGTGCCTCGCCGTCGAGGTAGACCTGCAACGAGAGGGTGCACTTGCGTTCGACGAGCCCGTTGCCGATCTGCACCGTCATGCCGGAGATGTCGACGCCGAGCAGGTCGGCGCGACCGAGGAGTCCGTTCTCGAGCAGGTCGCTGTCGACCGACCCGACGGCCGACCGGAACGAGTCGGCGAGATCATCGAAGAATCCCATGGCGCACACCCTAGGCCCGCGCCGACGGGTCTGTCGCGGGTTGAGTAGCGCCCGCCGGAGGCGGACGCGTATCGAAACCCCACAGCCGCACCCGCGGGTTGAGTAGCGCGCCGCGCAGCGGCACGCGTATCGAGCCCCCGCCCCTCACAACCGCAGCTCGCCTCGCTGCTGTCGCTTCTTGCTGAGGCCGGGAAGAGCCTCGAAGTCTCCGCGGATGAGGGCTTCCCGTTTGCGACGCGACCACCCCTGGATCCGCTTCTCCATGAAGTAGGCGTCATCGATGCGATCGAACTCGGCGAACCAGACGAGCTCGATAGGGAGTCGCTTGGCGGTGTACTCGGAGCCCTTT
>CAMLMQ010000185.1 GCA_946481135.1 uncultured Microbacteriaceae bacterium | reverse complement strand
CCATGCGCATGCCCTTGAAGACACGCGACGGGGTCGACGAGGCGCCGATCGAGCCCGGCTTGCGGTGGTTGCGGTGCGCACCGTGGCTCGCGCTGACGCCCTTGAAGTTGTGGCGCTTCATGACACCGGCGAAGCCCTTGCCCTTGCTCGTGCCGACGACGTCGACGAGCTGGCCGGCCTCGAAGATGTCGACGCTCAGCTCCTGGCCGAGCGAGTACTCGGCGGCGTCGGCGGTGCGCACCTCGGTGAGGTGGCGGCGCGGGGTCACCCCGGCGGCCTCGAAGTGCCCGGCGGCGGGCTTGTTCACCTTGCGGGGGTCGATCGCGCCGTACGCGATCTGCACGGCCGCGTAGCCGTCCTTCTCCACCGAGCGCACCTGGGTGACGACGTTCGGGGAGATCTGGACGACGGTGACGGGCACGAGCTTGTTGTTCTCGTCCCAGACCTGGGTCATGCCGAGCTTGGTGCCGAGCAGACCCTTGGTCGTCGTGGTTGCAGACATGGGGGTTCCTTAGGCCTTGATCTCGAGGTTGACGTCCGCGGGCAGGTCGAGCCGCATGAGCGAGTCGACGACCTTCGGGGTCGGGTCGATGATGTCGATGAGGCGCTTGTGGGTGCGCTTCTCGAAGTGCTCGCGGGAGTCCTTGTACTTGTGGGGCGAGCGGATGACGACGACGATGTTCTTCTCCGTGGGGAGGGGAACCGGACCGACGACGGTGGCGCCGGCGCGCTGCACCGCATCCACGATCTTCCGTGCCGAGGCGTCGAGACCGGCGTGGTCGTAGGACTTCAGCCGGATGCGGATCTTCTGGGCCGCCATGCGTATCTCTTCTCTTTCCGTACATGCGGGCGCCCTGTTGGACCCCGCATCCCGCGAACCCGAGGGCCCGCGCACCGCTGTTCTTCTGTCAATCCCGAGCCCGGGCGCACACGCGAGCGCGCACGTCCGGACGGATTCGAGTTGAAGCTTTGTGATGTCCTGCCGCTCGCGGCCCAGCGAGGGGGCTGTCGCCCGAATCGCAGTGCACTGCCAGAACGGTGACCCGCACAGCGCTTGCGGCGCGCGCAGGATGTTGAACCACATGAGCTTGCCACACTCGGGGATGCCGTGCAACCCGGGCGTGTCGCGCCGCGCGTCGGGCTGCGGATGGCGGGCTACTCCGCCGATCTCGCGTTGCTCCGCGACCGATCCGCGGAACGACGCGAGAAGTGCGGAGTAGGGTGCACCCCGGCCTCGGCGAGCTTCGCGATCATCGGCGATCGCGTCCACGCGTCGTCCCACCCCCACCGGACGAACGCAAGCCGGTGCTGCGGATGTCGTCCTCCCGGCGCTTCTCCGCCCAGAGGTCGTCGGCGGTCTCGTACTTCGCACGTCCGTCGGCCTCGCCGGCGACTCCGAGTTCGGGCCAGAGGAAGTCGAGCCGGTAGCGACATCCCCGCGCCCCGAGCTCGACCTGCTGAAGCGGCGCGGGCAGTCCCGCGAGCAGGATTCCCGCCAGGCTGATCGACTCGAGGGGCGTCTCGGCGAGTCCGGTGGCGAGGTCGAGGGCGCGCGTCGCCCGGCCGGCGCCGTGGAACGGCCGCCACAGGTCGACGACGCGCTCGAGGTCGACGCGCGGCAGGCCCGTCGCGAGGACGTGATCGATCGCGGCGACGCCCCCGGGAACGGATCGGGATGCCGCGAGTGCGATCGCGGTGTCGCGCGGCACGCTCGCCCAATAGCCCGAGACCTCCGCGACCTCGGGCAGGTGTTGCGGGCGATGGACTCGGGCGCCGATCGGCGACCGGCGTGACGCCGGGAGGAGCTCGGATTCGAGCAGCCGAGGCCGATCCGGCCACCCGCCGATCACCGGGATCCCGTGCAGCAGCGCCGCCGATTCGAGCGCGAACACCGGCCTCCGCGGCAGCGTGAGCACGAGCGCATCCATCATCGCGCGGTGCTGCTCGACGGCCGGAGCCGCGTTCCACGCGTCGGCCTCGACGAACGCCCCGGGCCGGATGCGCAGGAGGCGGCCGCGGCGCACGGCCGTCGCCAGGGTCGACGTCGATTCGCCTGCGCGGATCCGCTCGCGGGTGGTGGACAGGGGGATCGCCATCCCGTCAGCGTCACCCACTCGCTCGCCCGCTCACGGCTCTCCCGCGGGTTCTCGCGGATGGATCGCCCGACCGAGCCTTCGGGAGGAGCCTCGCTACTCCGCCGAAATCGCGTTGCTCCGCGACCGATCGGCGGAGCAACGCCAAAGGACCGGAGTAAGCCGGAAGTGGCCGGGGCTCAGGGCTCGAACTCGGTGGCGCGGGGCTTGAAGATCGCGAAGTGGGTGAGGGCGAGGGCGACGACCCCGCCGATGAAGAGCTCCCCGGCGGCGAGCACCGTGCCGAGCAGCGGGAGGCCGGTGAAGCCGCCGAACACCGCCCCGAAGAACGCGCCGACGGCGAGTGTCGCGAGGGAGCCGAGCAGGATGGCGAGCACGAGTCCGCCGGTGTTGATCCAGAACAGCGACCCCGCCCCGCGGCGGCGGCCCGCGACGTTGACGACGAGCAGGAACAGCAGGAACAGCCCCGTCGCGACGGCACCCCCGGCGAAGAGCACCCGCCACGCCTCGTCGGTGATCGCGCGCACGGCATCCCCGCCGTTGAGGATCGTCTGCACCACCACCGAGAGCAGGTAGGCGATCAGCACGGTGAGCGCGAACGCCGTCAGAGCCTTCCCCAGTGCGCGCATCGTGATCCTCTCGTCGCGGACGCTGTCGGCGACGCGCCGATGCCCGACCTCCATCATGGCGGCTCGCGCCCGGCGCGGGAAACCCGCGCGGCGACGCGATGCAGATGCTCGTCAGTCGCGCAGCAGGGTACGCAGCCCCGACTCGGCCGACCGGAGCCGGGTCGCGTCGAGCGTCTCGCCCTTCTCGTAGCGGTCGATCACCCGCGGGTCGACGTAGCTGCTGCGCGCGACCGCCGGGGTGTTGCCGAGCGCGTCGGCGGCGAGTCGCACGGCCTGCACGATCGCACGCTTGCGGGCCGCCGCCGTCTCCCCCGGCCCGGAGCGCGCGAGCGACACCGCGGCCGTCACCGTGCCGTGCAGCGTGCGGAAGTCCTTCGCCGTGAAGTCGCCGCCGGTACGGTCGCGCACGTCGGCGTTGATGTCCGCGGAGGAGAGCGGATGCCACCCCCTCCGGTCGTCGTGCCAGGCGAGCAGCCGTGCGCGCCCGCCGCGGCGCTTGAGCCGCGCGACGACCTCGGCGAGGTCGGGGTCGACGATCTCCGACTCCCAGGGCTGGCCGCTCTTGCCGGGGAAGCTCAGCAGCACGCGCTCGTCGCCCACGACCCGGGCGTGCGCCCCGAGCAGCGTCGACAGGCCGTAGCTGCCGTGCGCGTCGGCGTAGCGTTCCGATCCGACCCGCAGCATCCCGGTGTCGAGCATGCGGAAGGCGGCGGCGAGGGCGCGCTCGCGGGAGAGGTCGTCGCGACGCAGATCGCGCGTCACGCCGCGGCGGGCGGCGGGGAGTACTGCGGCGAGGTCGAGCATCCGATCGAACTTCAGGCGATCCTTCTGGGCCCGCCACGCCTCGTGGTAGCGGTACTGACGCCGGCCCGCATCGTCGACGCCGGTCGCCTGGATGTGGCCGTGGGGCCAGGGGCAGATCCAGACGTCCGTCCAGGCGGGCGGCAGCACGAGCGCCTCGGCACGCTCGCGGTCGGCGGTGTCCACGGCGCGTCCCGCCTCGTCGACGAAGGCGAAGCCCTTGCCGCGTCGCACGCGATGGATGCCGGGACCGGAGACGTCACTGCGACGGAGGCGGGGCACAGGATGACGCTAGGTGGCCCCGCGTTCGGCGACGGGGTCTTGACGCCGGGCGCCGATCAGGTGCGGGAGCGCATGAGGCGACGGACGAGCGGTGTCACGACGAGCACCGCGAGGAGGAAGGCGATGCCCGCCTCGAGCGCGAACAGCACGAAGAGCGCCGCCCATCCGCCCTGGACGAGACCGACGACGAGCACGACGATCGCGTTGACGACGACGCCGATGAACGCCCAGAGCAGGGTGGTGCCGAGGCCGGGGAGCGTCTTCCGACGCACCCCGAGCACGACGAGCGCGACGGCCCAGACGACGAGGCCGACGTCCATGAAGAAGAAGAGCAGCCGAGCTCCCTCGGGCAGCGCCGCCGCGAGGTCGGCCGTGAGGAACCACTGCCACAGCGCCCCGAGCAGCACGGCGACGCCGAGAACGAGGGCGACCTCGGCGACGAGGGCGAGGATGAGGCGTCCGCGGGTCATGCGCACACGCTACTGCGCGCGGGGCGCGCACAACGACGGCGGGGCCGGACCCGAAGGCCCGACCCCGCCGAGAGAACCGAAGTGGTTACTTCAGGATCTTGGTCACCTTGCCGGCGCCCACGGTGCGGCCACCCTCACGGATGGCGAAGCCGAGGCCCTCCTCCATGGCGATCGGCTGGATGAGCTCGACCGACATGTCGGTGGTGTCGCCGGGCATGACCATCTCGGTGCCCTCGGGCAGCGTGATGACGCCGGTGACGTCGGTGGTGCGGAAGTAGAACTGCGGGCGGTAGTTGCCGTAGAACGGGTTGTGACGGCCGCCCTCGTCCTTCGAGAGGATGTACGCGGTGCCCTCGAAGTTCGTGTGCGGCGTGACCGAACCCGGCTTCACGACGACCTGACCGCGCTCGACATCCTCACGCTTGGTGCCGCGGAGGAGCAGACCACAGTTCTCGCCGGCCCAGGCCTCGTCGAGCTGCTTGTGGAACATCTCGATACCCGTGACCGTGGTCTTCTGCGTCGGGCGGATGCCGACGATCTCGACCTCGGAGTTGATCGCGAGGGTGCCACGCTCGGCGCGGCCCGTGACGACGGTTCCACGACCGGTGATCGTGAAGACGTCCTCGATGGGCATGAGGAACGGCTTGTCCTTGTCGCGCACCGGGTCGGGCACGCTGTTGTCGACGGCCTCCATGAGGTCGAGCACCGACTGGGCCCACTTCTCGTCGCCCTCGAGGGCCTTGAGGCCCGAGACGCGGATGACGGGGGCGTTGTCGCCGTCGAAGTCCTGGCTGCTGAGGAGCTCGCGCACCTCCAGCTCGACGAGCTCGAGGATCTCCTCGTCGTCGACCATGTCGGCCTTGTTGAGCGCGACGAGCAGGTACGGCACGCCGACCTGCTTGGCGAGCAGCACGTGCTCGCGCGTCTGCGCCATCGGGCCGTCAGTGGCCGCGACCACGAGGATCGCGCCGTCCATCTGGGCGGCACCGGTGATCATGTTCTTGATGTAGTCGGCGTGACCGGGGGCGTCGACGTGCGCGTAGTGGCGCTTCGGCGTCTCGTACTCGACGTGCGAGATGTTGATCGTGATGCCGCGCTGGCGCTCCTCGGGAGCGGAGTCGATCGACGCGAAGTCACGCGGGACGTTGACCGCCGACGGGTACTTGTCGGCGAGCACCTTCGAGATCGCCGCGGTGAGCGTCGTCTTGCCGTGGTCGACGTGACCGATCGTTCCGATGTTGACGTGCGGCTTGTTCCGCTCGAACTTGGCCTTGGCCACTTTGGGTCCTCCTCAGGACTGATTTCGGTTTACTACTTTAGGGGTTGTTGGCGGAGCGACTAGTCGCCCTTAGCCTTCTGGACGATCTCGTCGGCCACGTTCTTCGGAACCTCCGAGTACGAGTCGAAC
>CAMLMQ010000184.1 GCA_946481135.1 uncultured Microbacteriaceae bacterium | reverse complement strand
CGGCCGAGCCCGCCGCGCCGACTCCCCCCGTCGCCGGAGCCGCGTCCGCGCCGCCCCCCGCCGCCCCACCGCAGCGCGTCGGGACCGGCCTCGTCGTCGCCGGCCTCGCCGTCGGAGCCCTCGTCGGCGGAGCCTCCGGTGCCGGTATCGCCGCCTGGGCCGTCGCCTCCAACCTCGCCCCGGCATCCGACAGCGCGCCCTCGCCGCAGACCATCACCGTCAACGACCCCGACGAGGTCAACGTCGTCAACGCCGTCGCCGCCAAGGCCGCGCCCTCCGTCGTCACCATCGCGGTCGCGTCGCAAGGCGGGGCGGGCACCGGGTCGGGCGTGATCCTCACCGACGACGGCTACGTGCTCACCAACAACCACGTAATCACCCTCGACGGCGCCTCCGCCGACGGCACCATCGAGGTCACGACCGTCGACGGCCGCATCTTCCAGGCCGAGATCGTCGGCACCGACCCCGTCGTCGACCTCGCCGTCATCAAGCTCATCGACGCCTCCGGGCTCACGCCGATCGAGTACGGGGATGTCGACGCCCTCGACGTCGGAGACCGCGTCGTCGCGATCGGCGCCCCGCTCGGCCTCGCCAACACCGTCACCGACGGCATCGTCAGCGCCCTCGACCGCAGCATCCAGATCGCCTCCTCGGCCGTGCCCGACGACAGCACCCAGGATGACGACGAGGGTGGGCAGAACCCGTTCAACTTCGACATCCCGGGGTTCTCGACCGGGGGATCGGGCAGCATCTCGATCCCCGTCATCCAGACGGATGCCGCCATCAACCCCGGCAACTCCGGCGGCGCGCTCGTCAACGCGGCCGGTGAACTCGTCGGCGTCAACGTCGCGATCGCGAGTGCGGGCGGATCGAGTTCGACCGCGGGGTCCATCGGCGTCGGATTCGCCATCCCGGTCGACCTCGCGAAGCGTGTCGCCGAGGAGCTCATCGAGAACGGCACGGCCACCCACGGTCTGCTCGGCGCGAGCGTGCGCGACGCGTCCAGCGCCGACGGGTCGGTCGTCGGAGCCGTGATCGCCGAAGAGAACGGCATCGTCCCCGGCGGTGCGGCGGACGAGGGCGGGCTGCAGGCCGGCGACATCGTCGTCGAGCTCGACGGCACCCCCATCACGGGCAGCGTCGACCTCACCGCGCAGGTGCGACTGCACGCCGCGGGCGACGAGGTCGAGCTCGTCTACGTGCGCGACGGCGAGACGTACACCATCACCGTGACGCTTGGCGAGTACGTCGCCCAGTAAGGGGCGCGAACCCTCCGATTGGTAGGCTCGACCGGGCCCGGCACCCCGTCGGCGCCCGGTCGGCCCGGAGGGGGCACGCATGGCGCAGCCCGCATCCATCTCCTATGTGATGCCCGTGCTGAACGAAGCCGGCTACCTCGAATCCGCGATCGCCAGCATCGTCGCGCAAGACCACCCCGGCGACTTCGAGATCGTGCTCGCCGTCGGCCCCTCGACCGACGGCACGGACCGCATCGTCGAACGACTCGCCGCCGCCGACCCGCGCATCCGCGTCGTCGAGAACGCGGGGATGGACATCCCGATCGGACTCAACCTCGCCATCGCGGCGAGCCGGCATCCGATCATCGTGCGCGTCGATGCGCACACCGAACTCGCCCCCGGCTACACGAGCCGCGCCGTCGCGACCATCGAACGCACCGGCGCGGCGAGCCTCGGCGGCATCATGGTCGCCACCGGCAAGCCCGGGCTGCAGGCGGCTGTGGCGCGCGCCTACAACAGCCGGTACGGGCTCGGCGGCGGCGCCTATCACGGCGAACACGCCGAGGAGGGGCCCGCCGAGTCGGCGTACATGGGCGTCATGCGCGTGGATGCCCTGCGCGAGGTCGGCGGGTTCGACGAGACCCTGCGCCGCGGCGAGGACTGGGAGCTGAACTACCGACTGCGTCAGGCCGGACACGTCGTGTGGCTCGACCCGAAGCTGCGCGTCACCTACTGGCCGCGTGACACGCTGCAGAAGCTGCGCCGGCAGTTCCACGCGACGGGGGTGTGGCGCGGAGAACTCGTGCGTCGGCTCGGCTCGAGGAACCCGCTGCGCTTCTTCGCCCCGCCGGTGCTGCTGCTGGCCCTCATCGCGTCGGCTGTGCTGCTGCCCCTGCATCTCACGGGGGTGCTCACGGGGTGGGTCGGCATCCTCTTCGCCCTCGTCTACCTCGGGCCGCTCGCGTACCTCGCCCTGCTGATCGTCGCCGCGATCACGACCCCCGGCACGCTCGCCGACCGGCTGCGGCTCATGGTCGTGCTCGCGACGATGCACCTCAGCTGGGGCGCCGGGTTCCTCGTCGGCGTCACGCGCGGCGCGAAGGACTCCGTCGACCGCTCCCGCACGGAGTCCTGACCCGGCCCGACCCGACTAATCCGTCGATTTCGGGTGCTCGCGACGGGTAATCCGTCACAAGTGCGACGGATTGCCGGGCGGGGCCACGCCCTGCTGCGCGACCTCTACCCGAGCCACCCCTCGGCGCGGAGGCGGGCGACGACGCGGCGGCCGGCCGAGCCATCGTCGCGGGGGGTGAAACGTTCCCGCCACGCGGCGGCACGGTCGGCGAACTCGGGCTGCCCGTCGACGGACGCGAGCACGGCATCCCGGAGCTCGGCGCGGGTCGACACGACGGGGCCCGGGGCTTCGGCGAGGAGGTCGAAGTAGAACCCGCGGAGGTCGGCGCTGTAGTGCGCGAGGTCGGGCGTGAAGAACACGATCGGGCGACCCGTGCCGGCGTAGTCGAACATCACCGACGAGTAGTCGGTGACGAGCACGTCGGCGATGTCGAGCAGGTCGGCCATGTCGGGGTAGCTGGTCACGTCGACCAGTCGCGGCCCGAAGAGGTCCTGTCCGAAGCGGAGGGTGCGGGAGTGGCCGCGCACGAGCAGCAGGTGGTCGTCGCCGAGCTCGCGGGCGAAGGCGGCGAGGTCGACGAAGTCCACCATCTCGGTGCGGTCGTCACGCCAGGTCGGGGCGTAGAGCACGACACGCGCACCGTCGGGCACGCCCACGATCCGTCGCACCTGCGCGGCGCGCTCGGGGTCGTGCAGCACGTCGTTGCGCGGGTAGCCCTCCTCCCAGATGGGTCCGCGCATCGCGTAGGCCGAGCGGAAGATCCGCGCCGCGTACGGGTTCTGCGCGAGGAGGGCATCCCATCGGTCGCGTTCGCGCCGCACTGCGATCCGCGTGCGCAGACCGGGGTCGCGGTCGAGGGCGAGGCGCTTGAGCATCGTGCCGTGCCAGGTCTGCAGAACCTTCTGGTGCGCCCGCCGCCGGAACCGCTTGCGCAGCCAGTCGTTGACGACGAGCACCCGAGCTGACGCCCGCACCCGCCACCACTCGCGTGACCCCTCGATGAGACGGATGCCGCCCTCCGGAATCGCGACCGAGCCGTCGACGACGCTCCAATAGCGGCGGATGCCGGGTTCGTCGACGGCGAGCGCGCGGTCGATGCCGAGCGGGTTGCACGCGGCGGACTGCCCGTAGAAGCTCTCCAGGAACACGGCGTCCTCGGGCTCGGCCCGCGATCGCCGGTAGGCCGCTTCGAGGCGACGCTGCGCGCGCGCCCCGCGCTCGTCGTCGGCGAGCGGCGGCGCGATCGTCACGACGAGCCCCCCCGCCTGCCCGCCGACGCTCGCGCGGAACAGCTCGTGCCGCATCCCGGCGCCCTCGCCCGCGACGACGCGCGACGACCAGCCGAGCGGCGTGAGCACCTGCAGCCGGTAGTCGTCGGATGGCAGCGCGAGACCCTCGACGCCCCACCGTGGGGCGAGCAGTTCGAACGTCGCGACGGTCTGCGACCCGACCCGGGTGAGGATGCCGTCCACTCGCGCCCGGCGACCCTCGAGCCGCGCGGCGGGCACGTCGCCCTCGAGGCGCACCCGCAGGGTCGTGCCGTCGGCCGACTCGACGACCGCCCCGGGACGCGGGGTCGCGGGACCGACGGCACCGCGGCCGCCCGCGAGTCTCGCCTCGATCTCGTCGAGCACCCGGGAGGTGGCACCGCCGGGCGCGACGTCGACGTACTCCGCGGCGAGCCACGCGGCATGGCGGGTCGCCTCCGGGTCGCCGTCGAGCGCCGCGCCGACCAGTTCCAGCGCGCCGCTCCAGTCGGCGGCGTAGCGCCCGCCGCTGAACTCCCGGTAGGAGTCGTAGAGGCCGCGACGCTTCGCATACTGCTCCAGGTCGGCGGCGAGGAACACGATCGGCACCCCGAGCTGGGCCGCGTCGAACGCGATCGACGAGTAGTCGGTCAGCAGCACGTCGACCTCGGGCAGGGCGGCGTTGACGTCACGCACACGGTCGGCGCCCAGCATCCGGATGCGGTCGCTCGCCGCCGGGCCGCCCGCGTAGTCACCGGCCCCGAGCGGATGCGCGCGCACGTAGAGCACGGCGTCGCGGCGTTCGAGGAAGGCGGCGATGCGCGCCCACTCCTCGGCCGTCGGGGCGACGGGGTCGGGCGCGCCGTCGCGCCACGTGGGCGCGTAGAGGATCGCGCGGGACGCCCCGGCGTCGAGCACCGGAGCGTCGCGGTCGGCGACGAGCACGTCGTCGCGCGGGTCGCCGGTCACGACCACCCGGTCGGCGGGCACCCCGAAGGCGGAGACGATCCGCGCCGCGACGAGCTCCGACGCCACCGGGAACAGGCGGATGCCGCGACCCGCCCGGCGGTACGCCCAGCCGAGCAGGGTACGCACGAGGCGGTGGTCGGGCACGCCGGAGATGCGGAGCGTCGCGGGGGAATCGAGGTGCAGGCGCTTCAACGGGATGCCGTGCCAGAGCTGCACGACGAACCCGCCGCGCACCCCGTAGCGGTTCACGTCGCCGAACCCGTGCGTGACGACGATCACCCGCGCCCGCAGCGTCAGCCGGAAGCCGCGCCAGCCCGTCTTGCGTTCCGCCTCAAGACCGAGCGCGCGCGCCTCGGCGAGTTCGGCATCCGTCGAGGCGAGCCAGACCACGCGCACGTCGTCGCCGAACCGCTCGCGGGCCGCGCGGGCGAGGGGAAGCGCACCCTCTCCGAGGCCGATGCCCGAACCCACAACCCAGAGGCGGCGGTCCCGCGGGACGACGACCGACGCGAGAGAACCGAGGGCGTAGAGGGGGAGGCGCAGCAGCTTGCGCGCGTTTCCGGCGCCGAACGTGAATCTCGCCATGGCGGGGGTGCGGGCAGCCCTTCTACCGCCGCCGTCGGCGGCACGGTCACGATTCTGTCACGGGCGCCACCCCCGAGTCGCGCGCGCCGCGAGGCTGATTGAATCGTGCTGGAGGTGTCGAATGGGTGTTCTGGGGCGGCTCGTCAGTGACGCGCGCACCGCGAACAAGGTGCTGCGCACGGGGCTGCGCAACCGCCGCACGCGGAATGAAGCGAACCGACTCTGGGCGGAGGCGATGCGACCCGCGCCCGGCAGCATCCAGGTCGCCGTCTACTTCGCCGACACCCGCGTGAACCTCTACCAGATCCGCCAGTGGTACGCGCCGCTCGCGGAGCTCGCGAAGCACCGCGGAGTCGCGATCATCACCCGCAGCCCCGGCTCGTACCTCACCATCCGTGACGAGTCGCCCGTTCCGGTGCTGTACCTGCGCACCGTGACCGACATCGAGGGGTTCCTCGGCGAGCAGGATCTCGCGACGATGCTCTACGTCAACCAGAACATCAAGAACTTCCAGATGTTCCGGTACGG
>CAMLMQ010000183.1 GCA_946481135.1 uncultured Microbacteriaceae bacterium | reverse complement strand
AACCGGAAACCGTCCACGTGCATCTCGAGCACCCAGTAGCGCAGCGAGTCCATGAGGAGCTGCAGCGTGTGCGGGTGCCCCACGTTGAGACTGTTCCCCGTCCCCGTGTAGTCCATGTAGTACCGCTTGTCGTCGTCGACGAGGCGGTAGTACGAGGCGTTGTCGATGCCGCGCAACGAGATCGTCGGGCCGAGGTGGTTGCCCTCCGCCGTGTGGTTGTAGACGACGTCGAGGATCACCTCGATGCCGGCGGCGTGGAATGCGCGCACCATCGCCTTGAACTCCTGCACCTGCTGCCCCGGTGCTCCGGTCGAGGCGTAGCCGGCGTGCGGCGCGAAGAACCCGATCGTGTTGTAGCCCCAGTAGTTCGACAGCCCCTTCTCCTGCAGAGTCGAGTCGTTGACGAACTGGTGCACGGGCATGAGCTCGATCGCCGTGACGCCGAGCTTCTGCAGGTGCGCGATCACCGCGGGATGCGACAGACCCCCGTAGGTGCCGCGCAGCGCCTCGGGCAGCTCGGGGTGGAGCATCGTCAGACCCTTGACGTGCGCCTCGTAGATGACGGTGTCCTTGTAGGGGACGCGCGGAGCCACGTCGCCGGTCCAGTCGAAGAACGGATTGACGACGACACCGTGCATCATGTCGGCCGCCGAGTCGTCGTCGTTGCGACCGTCCTCGTCGCCGAACGGGTAGGAGAAGAGCGACTGCCCCCAGCGGATGTCGCCGACCGTCGCCTTGGCATACGGGTCGAGCAGCAGCTTGGTGGGGTTGAACCGCTGACCCTCGTCGGGGTTCCAGGGGCCGTGCACGCGATAGCCGTACCGCTGGCCCGGCTGGACGCCCGGGAGGTAGGCGTGCCAGACGTAGGCGTCGACCTCGGTGAGCTCGACGCGGGTCTCGGTGACGCGCCGTCCTGAGCGTGTCGAAGGGTCGTCGATCAGGCACAGCTCGACGCGCTCGGCTCCTTCGCTGAAGAGCGCGAAGTTGGTGCCGTTGCCGTCGAACGTGGCGCCGAGCGGGTAGGCGGACCCCGGCCAGGACTGCGGAGCGGCCGGCACCCCGCCGGCGCTCACCGGCTGCCCGTGCGTGCGGGGTCTTCGTCGACTCCCGCGAGCACCCAGCCGTCGTCGGACTGCCGGAGGTCGAACGTGCCGAGGCGGCCGTCCTCGCCCCGGGCACGCACTCGCCAGTAGCGCGAGCCGTTGATGTCGGCGCACCGCGGGTCGTCGACGACCTTGAAGCGCGTGCCGCCGCTCAGCAGGCGCACGGGGCGTTCGTCGACGAACCACACGGAGATCGGCGAGCCGGTGCTGGCCGGATGCAGTGGCGTCATCGGACTAGCAGGAAGGCGAGGGCCAACGCGGTCACGGCGGCACCGCCGTTGATCGCGATCAGGAGCGCCTTCGCACCGCGAGGAGCGCCCGAGGGGACATCGACTCGGCCGTCGATGACGGCGAGCGCTGAGTCGAGGTCGGGGAACGAACCGAGCGCACGGCCGCGGGCGCTCCTCGCGTGGTACGTGCCGTCGAGCCTCTCGACCATTCCGGCGTGCTCACCGCGTCGGGTGGCCACCCACAGGCCGTTCGTGGGGCTCTTCCAGCGCACCTCCGAACGGGCCTCCGCTGCGGTGAGCTGAAGTGTCATGTGCAGGACGCTAAACGGGCATCCGCCCACGCCCCGGGGTCTTGACAGCGCCCGTCGTCGGACCTATGCCGAGGGCTGATCCTTCTCCGGCGGCTCGGGGGTGAGCACGAGACCGCCGGGCGAGTTGGCCGACTTGCTCAGGATCTGCACCCACTCGGGGTTGAGGCGCGGCTGCCGACCGCCGAAGTACTCGAAGGTCAGCGGGATGCTCGGCGCGAGCCACACCGACGTGCGCCCGAAACCGCTGCGCGAGGGCTCAGTCCACGTGAAGGAGAAGTGCTCTCCGCGACGCAGCTTCGACCAGATGACGACCTGGAGGTGCGCGAGGATGCGGTCGTCGAACGAGACCGCCAGCTTGGAGTCGTAGGTCAAAGTGCCCATTAGGGGGATGATAACGCGACGGAATCGGTTGTCGGCCACGCCGCACCCGGGGCTTCCCCTCCGGGCGGGGCCGCGTAGTATACGCACACCATGGACGATTCGTCCCGTGTTGACCGCGACCCGAACGCGACCGATTCTGGATCGGTGCACGAGGGCGATCGGTTGCGTCCCGCGGAACTGGCGGGCCGGCTCCGCCATGCCTTCACGGCAGGCGAACTGATCGCGTTCTTCCAGCCGCAGTACGACCTGAAGACGCGTCGGGTCGTCGCCGTCGAGGCCCTCTGTCGCTGGCAGCACCCCGAAGAGGGTCTGCTGCTGCCGGGGCGGTTCATCGACGTCGCCGAGCAGTATGGACTCATCTCCGATGTGGGTCGTTTCATGCTCGAGGAGTCGGGTCGCCGCATCGCCGACTGGCACGCGCGCGGTGTCGAGGTCGGGATCTCGCTCAACGTCTCGCCGTCGGAACTCGTCCCCGAGTTCGCCGCGACGGTGCTCGGTCGGCTTCGCGAACTCGACCTCCCGCGCTTCGCGATGACGGTCGAGATCACCGAGTCCCCCGAGATCACCTATGAGCGGGACGAGGCGACGACGTTGCAGGCACTCATCGACGGCGGAGTGGGCGTCTCGATCGACGACTTCGGCACGGGACACACCTCGCTCGAACTGGTGCGGCGCCTGCCGCTCACCGAGGTGAAGATCGACAGGTCGCTCGTACACGGCACCGACCCCGCGATCGAGGATCTCGTCGTCGAGTGTCTCGCCACGGCGCATGAGCGGAACGCCCTCGTCGTCGCCGAGGGCATCGAGACGGCCGAGCACTTCGACCGCGCCGTCGCGTGGGGCTGCGATCGCGCGCAGGGCTACTTCTTCTCGCCGCCGCTGCCGGTCGAGGACGTCGAGCCGCTGCTCGTACGGGTCGCCTGAGGCGCGTCGCCTCCGAGCGTCAGATGCCGAACTCGTCCGGCGACTCCGGCACGTGCGCGTCCGACTCCGACGACCCCATGGCGTCTCCGCCGACGTCGATCTGCGACCACGTGACCGGCATACCCGGAGAGAACAGGATGTCGATGCCCGGACCTCCGCGCAGGGGCGGGATGTTCACGTACCCGCCGCCGCCCTGGATCGCCGCGAGGATCTGGTTCTTCAGTTCCGTGACGGGCTCCGGGAGGAAGTAGTCCCGGCCGTCGACGGTCAGTCTGTTCACGATGGCCACGAGCGCAAGGGTACCCGCGAAAATTCTTCGGGCCGTAGGATCGCCTCGATGGGATACCTGCACTATGGTTCGCCGCCCGAGTCGTTCCAGTTCGACGACCGCACGCTCGCGCACGTCGAGCTCGTGGTGCTCGCCAAGCTGCGGCGCAACGAGAGCTTCGCTCTCACGATCGACGCCCCCGACGACGGTCGGCAGACGATCTGGATCAATTCCTCGGCGAGCCTGCGGTTCGAGTTCGACACGACGAAGGTCGACGTCAACCGCGAGTGGCTCGAGGAGTTGATCGACTCCGCGAACACGACGACCGGCATGAAGGTGCTCCCCGAGCCCGAGAAGAAGGCCCCCGGGGCCTGAGTCGACGATGACGGCGCGCGAGGTCGATCTCATCGTCATCGGCGCGGGCGCGGTCGGCGAGAACGTCGCGGACCGCGCTGTCCAGGGCGGACTGAGCGTCGTGCTCGTCGAAGCCGAACTCGTCGGCGGCGAGTGTTCCTACTGGGCCTGCATGCCCTCGAAGGCGCTGCTGCGCGCGGGCGCGGCGACCCGCGCGGCGCGCGCCGTCGAGGGTGTCGGACCCGTCGGCGCGGTCGACCCGTCGGCCGCCTTCGCGCGCCGGAACCGGATCACCCACGACTGGGACGACACCTCGCAGGTCGCCTGGGCGGAGGGGGCCGGCATCGAGGTCGTGCGCGGCACCGGGCGCCTCGTCGGCGAACGTCGCGTCGTCGTGACGTCCCAGGACGGCACCGAGATCACCCTCCACGCGCGCCACGCGGTCGCGGTCGCCACGGGCAGCGCCGCGCTGCTGCCGGACGTTCCCGGTCTCGCCGAGCTCGAACCGTGGACGAGCCGCGAGGCGACCAGTTCGTCGATCGTCCCGCGTCGGCTCGCGGTCGTCGGCGGCGGCGTCGTGGGCGCCGAGATGGCGACCGCCTACGCCGACTTCGGCAGCGCCGTGACGGTGCTCGCGCGGAGCGGGCTGCTGAGCGGGCAGGAGCCGTTCGCGGGCGACCGGGTGGCGACGGCCCTGCGCGGTCGCGGCGTCGACGTGCGCACCGGCGTCGAGGTCGTGGCCGGCCGGCGGGAAGGCTCCGACAAGGTGCTGGAGCTGTCCGACGGATCCGAGGTGCGCGTCGACGAGGTGCTCGTCGCGGTCGGACGTGTGCCGCGCACCGACGACATCGGCCTGGAGACGGTCGGGATCGAACCCGGCACCTGGCTCCAGGTCGACGACTCGATGCGGGTGCGCGGCTCCGAGTGGCTCTACGCCGTCGGGGATGTGACGCACCGCGCGCTCCTGACCCATCAGGGCAAGTACCAGGCGCGGGCCGCGGGCGACGTGATCGCCGCCCGGGCGCTCGGCGGCGACGTCGACACCGCGCCGTGGGGCCGACACGCCGCGACTGCCGACCACGCGGCGGTGCCCCAGGTCACGTTCACCGACCCGGAGGTCGCCTCCGTCGGGCTCACCGCCGCCGCGGCGGAGCGGGCGGGCCTGCGCACGCGCGTCGTCGACTACGACCTGTCGTGGATCGCGGGCGCCACGGTGCACGCCGACGACTACGCGGGCGCCGCACGCGCCGTGATCGACGAGGACCGCCGGGTGATCGTCGGGATGACGCTCGTCGGCCCCGGGGTCGGTGAGCTGTTGCACGCGGCGACCGTGGCGATCGTGGGCGAGGTGCCGCTCGATCGCCTCTGGCACGCGGTGCCGGCCTACCCGACGCTCAGCGAGGTCTGGCTGCGGCTGCTGGAGACCTACGGCCGCTGAGTCGGCTCAGGCCGAGACCTGGTTGCGCCCCGCGCGCTTCGCGCGGTACATCGCCGCGTCGGCGGCCTCGAGCAGCCCCTCCCGGGAGGACCCGGGCTCGGCGACGACCACCCCGCACGACGCCGTGATCGCCACGATGTGCGTGCCGACGACCATCGGCACCGCGAGCGCCGTCACCACGCGTTGCGCGATGGCCGGGATCTCCGTCCCGGCGATGCCGTCGAGGATGACGACGAACTCGTCGCCGCCGAAGCGCACGACGACGTCGCGGGCGCGCGAGTGGGCGAGCAGCCGCCGGGCCGCCTCGAGGATGACGCCGTCGCCGATGTCGTGACCGTGCTCGTCGTTGATGCGCTTGAAGTCGTCGAGGTCGACGAAGAGCAGAGCCTTGCCGTCGGGGCCGACCGGACCGGGGGTCGCGAGTCGCTCGACGAGGTAGCGGCGATTGAACAGGCCGGTGAGCGCATCCCTCATCGCCAGTTCCGCCAGACGCGACTCGGCACGGCGCTGGATCGCCGCCTCGAGGTCGCGGGCGAGGTCGGTGGCCTCGGCGGCCACCGTGCCCCACGGCTCGGAACGGCCGCGCACGCCCTGCCGCCAGGCCGAGAACGACGTGCGGGGTGAGAGCCGGTCGGGGCGGTTGGTCATGCCGGGGTCGCCGAGCCACGCGATCTCGCGCGCGACCTCGCCGCGGAAGAACACGAGGGTGTCGCCCT
>CAMLMQ010000182.1 GCA_946481135.1 uncultured Microbacteriaceae bacterium | reverse complement strand
TCGACTACGTCGTGAAGTTCAACGGCGGCAACAACGCCGGCCACACCGTCGTCATCGGCGACGAGAAGTACGCGCTGCACCTGCTGCCGTCCGGCATCCTCACGCCCGGCGTGACGCCGGTGATCTCGAACGGCGTCGTCGTCGACATCGAGGTGCTTTTCGAGGAGCTCGACGCCCTCATCGCGCGGGGACTCGACGTGTCGAAGCTGCTCATCAGCGCCAACGCGCACGTCATCACGTCGTACCACCGAACGATCGACAAGGTCACCGAGCGTTTCCTCGGCAAGCGCCAGATCGGCACGACCGGCCGCGGCATCGGCCCCGCCTACGCCGACAAGATCAACCGCGTCGGCATCCGCATCCAGGACCTCTTCGACGAGAACATCCTGCGGCAGAAGGTGGAGGGCGCCCTCCACCAGAAGAACCATCTGCTCGTGAAGGTGTACAACCGCCGCGCGATCACCGTCGACGAGGTCGTCGCCGAGCTGCTGTCGTACGCCGAGCGACTGCGCCCGATGGTCGCCGACACCTCGCTCGTGCTGCACCAGGCCCTGGAAGCCGGCAAGACCGTGCTGTTCGAGGGCGGCCAGGCCACCATGCTGGATGTCGACCACGGCACCTACCCGTTCGTGACGTCGTCGTCGGCCACCGCCGGCGGCGCCGCGACGGGGTCGGGCATCGGTCCCGCCCGGCTCGAGCGCATCATCGGCATCGTCAAGGCGTACACGACGCGCGTGGGGTCGGGCCCGTTCCCGACCGAGCTCTTCGATGAGAACGGCGACTTCCTGCGCGCGACCGGCCACGAGTTCGGCACGACCACGGGGCGCCCCCGCCGCGTCGGATGGTACGACGCCCCGATCGCCCGGTATGCGGCCCGCATCAACGGCGTCACCGACTTCGTGCTGACCAAGCTCGACGTGCTCACGGGGCTCGCCACCATCCCGGTGTGCGTCGCCTACGACGTCGACGGCGTGCGTTACGACGAGTTGCCGGTCAACCAGAGCGACTTCCACCACGCCACCCCGATCTACGAGGAGTTCCCGGGCTGGACCGAGGACATCTCGGGGGCGCGGACGTTCGACGACCTCCCGACGAACGCGCGCGACTACGTGCTCGCGCTCGAGGGGATGTCGGGCTCGCGCATCTCCGCGATCGGTGTCGGCCCGGCGCGCGACGCGATCGTCGTGCGGCACGACCTCCTCGGCGGCTGAGGCGTCGCGCTGACGTCAGTTGCACGCGCGCCCGTTCTCCCGGCGGCGACTGCAACTGTCGAGCGCGCAACGAAGCGCGGCTCGGTCGGACGTTCGGAGGCGGAACGCCCGGATGTGCACGGCCTCACGCACCCGGCTATCGGGCTTGCGCGGGTGCCGGTTGCACGCGCGCGCCGGAGTACGGACGCGCGTGCAACTAACGCGAGCCCGACCTCAGCCGTCGACCTTCTGCCCGATGCGCACCATGTTGCCGGCGGGGTCGCGGAAGGCGCAGTCGCGCACGCCGTAGCCCATGTCCTGCGGCTCCTGCAGCACCTCGCCGAGTCCGGACGCCCGCGCCCGCTCGAAGGCGGCGTCGACGTCGTCGGTCTCGAACACGACCGGGCCGAACACCCCGAGCGCGACGAGGGCGGCGAGCTGATCGCCCTCCTGTTCGGAACGGCCGGCGTGCGGCTGGCTCACGACGAGCTGACCGACGGGGGTGTCGGGGCTCGCGAGCGTCACCCAGCGGTACTCGCCGTAGGGCACGTCGTTCACGACCACGAGGCCGAGCGCGTCACGGTAGAACGCGACCGTCGCGTCGACGTCGGGCGCGAGGATCGGGAAGTGGGAGACCGTCATCGTCATGGCTTCGACGCTACGCGCGGACGACGGCGGATGTCTTCTCCGATCCTGCTCCCTCCCGGGTCGGGCGCAGACCGACCAGGACGGTCTGGGGTGGCATCCGGTCGACGCCTCCGTGGTCGAGCGCGCGGTACGCCGTCGGGGTCATCCCGACGATCTCGGTGAACCGGCTGCTGAACGACCCGAGCGAGGTGCAGCCGACCGCGAGGCACACGTCGGTGACCGACAACTCGCCCCGCCGCAGCAGCTGCTGGGCGCGCTCGATGCGCCGGGTCATGAGGTAGGAGTACGGGGTCTCGCCGTAGGCCGCGCGGAAGCGTCGCGCGAAGTGGGCGGGTGACATGAGGGCGCGGCGGGCGAGAGCCGGCACGTCGAGCGGGCGCATGTACTCCCGGTCCATGAGATCGCGCGCGCGGCGCAGGTGGGCGAGGTCGGCGAGCTCCTCGGGGGTCACGCCGCCAGCGTACGCTGGGCGCCATGACCGCCCCCGTCTGTCGAGCCTGCGGCTCGGATGACGTGCTCGCCGATGCCGTCGTCGACGACTACGACGCCCGCTCCAAGCGCCCGTTGAGCGTCACCGTCGCCCGGGCCCGACCCGAGGTCGTGGGCGAGGTGCTCGGCATCTCGGCCCTCCGCACGGCCGTGTCGCGCCCGCTCCACGCCCGGGTGTGCCTCACCTGCGGAGCGGTCGACCTCTACGTCGCCGACACCGCCGCGCTGCGCGAGGCGGCGTCGGGCTGACTCACCCGGCCGCCGCGAGGGCGTTGAACGCGGTGAGCGAGAGCCACGCGCCGAGGGCCGTGCCGACGAGCCACGTGCCGAGGCTCAGCGTCCAGTCGCGCGCCGTGGGCGGCGCCTCGTCGCCGTCGGTCGGGGTGAGCCCGAAGTAGCGGCGCGGTGTGCCGCCGTACGCGAACCGGGCGCCCGCGATGCTGCGCGCCCCGACGAGGGTCGGCACGAGCGATCCGCCCTTCACGACGAGCCACACCGGTCCCAGGCCCATCGCGAGGAACAGCACGCCGACCACGATGCTCGAGACGTCGACGCCCTGCGGCGTCACGACCGCTCCGAGGAACGGGATGCCGAGGCCGACGAACAGGATCGGCCACGCCCAGGCGAGAAGCGACACCCCGAAGCCGCGGGCGAGGCCGAGGGAGACACCCACCGCCGCGAACATCCCGAAGATGCCGATCGGCGCGAAGACCACCACCGACTGCGGACACTCGGTCTCGATGACATACGGGCCGCCGGACGCGCAGTACCCGCCGAGGCCGAGCACGACGGCCGCGGCCTGGGCGAGTCCGAGGAAGAAGAATGCGAACAGGGCCCACGACGCGGCGGAGCCGACGAGACGCCACACCGGGGTGTCGAAGCGCGACATGGCGACACGTTAGCGGCTGCGAGGATGGCGGGGTGACCGCCCAGCTGCCGGATCGCCGCGTGCTCGACGGCCGGTTCCTCCGCCTCGAACCGTTCACGCCGACCCACCTCCCCGAGCTCTGGCGGGCGATCGGGCATCCCGAGGTGTTCGCGGGCGGCTACGGGGGCGGTCCCGCCGGGTTGCCGGCCGACGAGGCCGCGTTCGCCGCATGGGCTCCGCGGTACTTCCCCCACGAGCGCGGCATCACCTACGTCGCGCGGCTCACCGCGGGGTCGGATGCCGGGACGGTCGTCGGGGCGTCGAGCCTCGCCGACTTCGACCTGGACCGCGAGCACGCCCACATCGGCTGGACCGCATGGGATCCACGGGTGTGGGCGAGCGCGGTGAACCCGCAGGCGAAACTGCTCATGCTCGGCGCCGCGTTCGACGCGGGCTTCGGGCGCGTGAAGCTGCAGGCCGACGCCCGGAACGGGCGTTCGCGCGCGGCCATCGCGAAACTCGGGGCCACCTTCGAGGGCGTCGTGCGCCGCGACCAGCGCCGCGCCGACGGCTCGTGGCGGGACACGGCGGTGTTCTCGATCCTCGTCGACGAGTGGCCGGGCGTGCGTGCCGGGCTCGAGGCGCGGCTCGCGTCCGCCGTGCCCCCCGGGCTCGCTCGATAGGATTCGGGGCATGGCCGAGATGGACGAGCAGACGCGCGCCGAGCTCGGCGCGATCCGGCAGAGCATCGACAACATCGACGCCGCCCTCGTGCACCTGCTCGCGGAGCGCTTCAAGGCGACGCAGCGGGTCGGGCGCCTGAAGGCCGAGCGGGGGCTCCCGCCGTCGGACCCCGACCGCGAGGCCCGGCAGATCGCCCGTCTGCGTGACCTCGCGCTCGACGCTCAGCTCGACCCGGCCTTCGCCGAGAAGTGGTTCAACTTCGTCGTGGCCGAGGTCATCCATCACCACGAGCAGATCGCCTCGACCGGCGCCGTCTCGACGCAACCGTGAGCTGGGATCCCCGCCGCCTGCCCTCGCAGGCGGGACGCACGATCGTGGTCACGGGCGGCAGCACCGGCATCGGCTACTGGACGTGCGAGCAGCTCGCCGGCGCGGGCGCCCGCATCCTGCTCGCCGCCCGCCACGCTCCGAAGGCGCGCGACGCGATCGCGGCCATCCGCGCGCGCGTTCCCGCGGCCGACGTCACGCACGTGCCCTTCGACCTCACGTCGATCGCGTCGGTGCGCGATGCGGCGGCGGCGATCGCCGGACTCGGCGGTGCCGACGTGCTCATCAACAACGCCGGCCTCGTCGTCGCGTCGCGGCAGCGGAAGACGACGCACGACGGTCTCGAACTGGAGGTGGGCGGCAACTTCGTCGGCCACTTCGCCCTCACGGCGTTGCTCTTCCCCGTGCTGCGGGATCGTGTCGTCGGCCTCGGCTCGCTGTCGACGAAGATGGTGCGGCTGGATGTCGACGACCTCATGTCGGAGCGCCGCTACGGGCCCTTCCGGGCCTACGCGTTCTCGAAGCACGCCGTGCACGGCTTCGCGTTCGAGCTCGACCGCCGGCTGCGCGCCGCGGGCGACGCCCGTCGTTCACTGCTCGCGCATCCCGGCTACGCGGTCAACGAGCTCTCCGAGAAGCGCACCGACGTGATCTCGAACTCGAAGGGGTGGCAGCGCCTCGGCGGGATGCTCTCGGCGCCGTTCGCGCAGGGCAAGGATCGCGGCGCGTGGCCCGTCGTGCGCGCGGCGCTCGACCCGCACGCCGAGTCGGGCGAGTTCTACGGCCCCGCCTCGATGCTCGGGCTCCGCGGCGAGCCGGTCGTGCAGGCCCCCGTGCCGTCGAGCGCGTCGCCCGAGTTCGGCGCACGCCTCTGGGCGCTCGCCGAGGAGTGGTCGGGCATCCAGTTCACCGTCTCCGCGGGTTGAGGAGCGCCCGGCGCGGCCGGACGCGTATCGAAACCCTTGATGACTCGCAGGTCGAGCTTCGATACGCGACGCCCGACGGGCGGCGCTCCTCAACCCGCGAGGTTCAGCGCGCGGGGTAGCCGACGACGGGGCCGAAGTGCTCGGCGAGTGTGCCGCGCGACGTGCTCCGCAGCTCGTCGAGCGGGATGTCGAAGAGCCCCTGCACCTCGAGCGCGCCCTCGGTGTCGGTGACCCCGACCCGCAGCACGGGGTAGCCGCGTCCCTCGCAGAGCCGCGTGAACTTCACGTCCTCCTCGCGCGGCACCGCGACGAGCACGCGGCCCGTCGACTCCGAGAAGAGCGCCGTCGCCGCGTCCACGCCGTCGCGCTCGCACAGCTCGTCGAGGAAGACCCGCGCGCCGACGCCGAACCGGAGGACACCGTCGGTGAGCGCGGTCGCGAGTCCGCCGTCGGCGAGATCGTGGGCGGCGTTGAGCAGCCCCTCGTGCGCGGCGGCCGCGAGCAGCTCGCCGAGCGCCTTCTCGCGCGCGAGGTCGACCGCCGGCGGCTTCCCGCCGAGGTGGCCGTGCACGACGCCGGCCCACGCCGAGCCGTCGAGCTCGAGGG
>CAMLMQ010000181.1 GCA_946481135.1 uncultured Microbacteriaceae bacterium | reverse complement strand
TCCAGGCGAGCACGATCGGGGCGACGATCGGGAGGATCTGCTTGATGATGTCCTGGGTGACGTCGCCCGCCGACGAGGCCTTGGTCGCCGAGGCGGCGAGCTTCGTGGCGACGGCATCCTGCTTGTCGCCGTAGACGTTCTTGACGATCTTCTTGCCGTCCTCGACGTCGACGTCCTGCACGCTCTTCTTGACGCCGCCGCGGTCGTGGCTGACGGCCTTCGTGAGGGAGGCGGCGCCCTTCGGGTCCTGCGCGTTGGCGGCGAGTCCCGCGACGAGCCCGGGGACCACCTGCTGCACGGCGGCTTCGGCGACCGACTTCTCGATGCCGAGCTGCTTCGCGATGTCGGCCACGGGGATCTGCTTCATCAGGTCGTTGAGGTCGGCCATGTGTTCCTTCTTCCGCTTCGCCAGGCGCGTTCGGCCCGCGTTCGGGTTCAGATTATCGCCGGGGCGCGCATCCGCAGTAGGGTCGAGGCGTGGACCTGACGCGGATCGCCTTCCGGAGCCTCTCGCTCCGTCCGCTCCGCCGCGCGCGCCGACTCTCGGCGACGTCGCCCCGCTGAGCCTCCGGTTCGCGCGACGTCGCCGTCATCAGCCCACGTCCGCATCGATCTGAAGGCCCCATCCATGTCCCTCTCCGTCGCCATCGCCGGAGCCAGCGGTTACGCGGGCGGCGAGCTGCTGCGGCTGCTCGCCACCCATCCCGAGTTCGAGGTCGTGACCGTCACGGCGCACTCCAACGCCGGGCAACCGCTCTCCTCGGTGCATCCGCATCTCGTCTCGTTCGGCCACCTCGTGCTGCAGGAGACCACGCCCGCGGTACTCGCCGGCCACGACGTCGTGTTCCTCGCGCTGCCGCACGGGGCGTCGGGCGCGATCACGGCCGAGCTGCCCGACGACACCCTCGTGATCGACTGCGGCGCCGACCACCGGCTCGTCGACCCCGACGCGTGGGCCACCTGGTACGGCGGCGAGTACTTCGGCGCGTGGACCTACGGGATGCCCGAGCTGCTGCTCGCGGGCGGCTCCCGGCAGCGGGAGCACCTCGTCGGCGCCCGGCGCATCGCCGTCCCCGGCTGCAACGTCACGGCGATCACCCTCGGTCTCGCGCCGGGGATCGCGGCGGGCGTGGTCGCTCCCGACGATCTCGTGAGCGTGCTCGCCGTCGGCCCCTCGGGGGCGGGCAAGAGCCTGCGCACCGACCTGCTCGCCGCCGAGATCCTCGGGTCGGCGTCGGCGTACGGCGTCGGCGGGACGCATCGCCACACCCCCGAGATCGTGCAGAACCTGCGCGCCGCCGGGGGTGGCGACCCGACCATCTCGTTCACGCCGATGCTCGTCCCGATGGCGCGCGGCATCCTCGCGACCTCGACCGCGAAGCTCACCGGCGACGCCGCAGTCGTGCGGGAGGCGTGGGAGAGCGCCTACGCCGATGAGCCGTTCGTGCACCTCCTGCCCGAGGGCACCCACCCCCGGGTCGCCGACACGGTCGGCGCGAACACGTGCCTCATGAGCGTGACGGTCGACGAGCGGGCCGGCCGCGTCGTCGTCGTGAGCGCCCTCGACAATCTCGGCAAGGGCACCGCCGGCGCCGCCATCCAGTCGGCCAACCTCGCACTCGGGCTGCCCGAGTCGCTCGGCCTGCCCGTGAACGGAGTCGCCCCGTGAGCCACGCCACCACGTTCCCGCAGGGTTTCGAGGCCGCGGGCATCCCCGTCGGCCTCAAGTCGTCGGGCAACGCCGACCTCGCCCTCGTCGTCAACCGCGGCCCGCGGCAGAGCGCCGCCGCGGTGTTCACGAGCAACCGCGCGAAGGCCAACCCGATCCTCTGGTCGCAGCAGGTGATCCTCGACGGCACCGTGAGCGCGATCGTGCTGAACTCGGGCGGCGCGAACTGCTTCACGGGATCCGAGGGGTTCCAGACGACCCACCTCACGGCCGAGGCCGTCGGTGAGGCGCTCGGCGTGAGCGCGGGCGACGTGCTCGTCTGCTCGACCGGCCTCATCGGCGAGCAGCTGGACCGCACGAAGCTCCTGCCCGGCGTCGCCGCCGCGACCGCCGCGCTCTCCGCCGAGGGGGGAGAGGATGCCGCGCGCGCCATCATGACGACCGACACCCGCCCGAAGACGGCGACGCGGGAGCGCGACGGCTGGCGGATCGGCGGGATGGCGAAGGGCGCCGGGATGCTCGCGCCGGGGCTCGCGACGATGCTCGTCGTGATCACGACCGACGCCGACCTGACGAGCGCCGAGCTCGACGACGCGCTGCGGTTCGCGACGCGCGTGAGCTTCGACCGGCTCGACTCCGACGGCTGCATGTCGACGAACGACCAGGTGACGCTGCTCGCGTCGGGCGCGTCCGGCATCCGGCCCGACCCGGGCCTCTTCGCGGCGGCGCTGCAGGACCTCTGCATGGACCTCGCGTTCCAGTTGCAGCAGGATGCCGAGGGCGCGAGCCACGACATCGTCATCGAGGTGATGGGCGCCACGACCGAGGAGGACGCCGTCGAGGTGGGGCGCGCGATCGCCCGCAACAACCTGTTCAAGGCGGCCGTGTTCGGCAACGACCCCAACTGGGGCCGGGTGCTCGCCGCGATCGGCACGACGCGGGCCGCCTTCGACCCCTACGACGTCGACGTGTCGATGAACGGCGTGCGGGTGTGCACGAAGGGCGGCCCCGACCGCCCGCGCGACGAGGTCGACCTCACGCCGCGGCAGTTGCTCCTGCAGGTGGAGCTGCACGCGGGGCACGCGGGGGCGATCATCCTCACCAACGACCTCACGCACGACTACGTGCACGAGAACTCGGCCTACAGCTCATGAGCGCGGCACTCGACGCCGACGAGCGGGCGCTCGGCGCGGAGGTGAAGGCCGGCACCCTCATCGAGAGCCTCGGCTGGCTCAAGCGCTTCTCGGGCAAGATCGTCGTCGTCAAGTTCGGCGGCAACGCGATGGTGAGTCCCGAACTGCAGCGGGCGTTCGCGGCCGACATGGTCTACCTGCGCTACGTCGGGCTGCGTCCCGTCGTCGTGCACGGTGGCGGGCCGCAGATCACGGCGATGCTCGACCGCCTCGGCATCCCGAGCGAGTTCCGCGGCGGCTACCGGGTGACGACGCCCGAGGCGATGGAGGTCGTGCGGATGGTGCTCACCGGACAGGTGAGCCGCGAGCTCGTGACGCTCATCAACGAGCATGGTCCGCTCGCCTCGGCGATCTCGGGCGAGGATGCGGGACTCTTCGGCGGTCGGCGTCGCCCCGCGATGGTCGATGGCGAGCCCGTCGACATCGGACTCGTCGGCGACGTCACCCAGGTCGACCCCGCCGCCGTGCTCGCCGAGCTCGCGGCGGGCCGCATCCCGGTCGTGTCGTCGATCGCGCCCGACCTCGACGTGCCGGGGCAGTCGCTCAACGTGAACGCCGACTCGGCCGCGGCCGCGCTCGCCGTCGCGCTCGGCGCCGAGAAGCTCGTCATCCTCACCGACGTCGCGGGCCTCTACCGCGACTGGCCGAACCGCGACTCCCTCGTGTCGCAGCTCGACGCCGCCGAGCTGCGCGCGCTGCTGCCGACCCTCGAGAGCGGCATGATCCCGAAGATGACGGCGTGCCTCGACGCGGTCGACGGCGGTGTGCCGAAGGCGGCGATCATCGACGGTCGGCGCCCCCACTCGGTGCTGCTGGAGATCTTCACGGATGCCGGCATCGGCACGGAGGTGACGGCATGACCGACCGCTTCCGCGACGCGATGTTCTCCTACGCGCCGACCCCGCTCGCCGTGCTCACCCGCGGGGAGGGCGCGCGCGTCTGGGACGCCGACGGGACCGAGTACCTCGACTTCCTCGCCGGCATCGCCGTCAACGCGCTCGGCCACGCGCATCCGGTGTTCGTCGAGGCGGTGAGCCGCCAGGCGGCGACGCTCGCGCACGTCTCCAACTACTTCGCGACCGAACCGCAGTTGCAGCTCGCCGAGCGCCTCAAGCGCCTCACCGGCGGCGACGCGGTGTTCTTCGGCAACTCGGGCACGGAGGTCATGGAAGCCGCCGTGAAGGTGGCCCGCCGCACCGGCCGCCCGCGCATCCTCGCCCTGGAGAAGTCGTTCCACGGCCGCACGCTCGGCGCGCTCTCGATCACCGGCAAGCCGGCCCTGCGCGCGCCGTTCGAGCCCCTGCTGCCCGGGCCCGAGTTCCTGCCGACGACGCTCGAGGCGCTCGAGCGGTCCATCGGCGACGACGTCGCGGCGCTCGTGCTCGAACCGATCAAGGGGGAGGCGGGCGTGCTCGACCTCCCCGCGGGCTACCTCGCCGCGGCCCGTGAGCTCACCACCCGACACGGGGCTCTGCTGATCCTCGACGAGATCCAGACCGGGGCGGGGCGCACAGGCGACTGGTTCGCGTTCCAGCACGCGGGCGAGCTGCCCGACGGCACGACCCCCGACCTCGTCGCGCTCGCGAAGGGCATCGGCGGCGGCTTCCCGATCGGGGCGCTCATCACGTTCGGCGCGGCGAAGAACCTCCTGCAGCCCGGCGACCACGGGACGACGTTCGGCGGCAACCCCCTCGCCACGGCCACCGCGAACGCGGTGCTCGGCGAGATCGAACGTGCGGACCTCGTGGTCAACGCGCGCGCGATGGGGGAGCGCATCCGCGCCGGCCTCACCGCGCTGGGCTCGCCCGCGATCACGGATGTCTCCGGCCGCGGCCTCCTCGTCGGCATCGGCCTCGCCGGACCATGGGCGGGGGCCGTCGCGACCGCCGCCTTCGAGCGCGGGCTCATCGTGAACGCCGCCGCGGAGGACCGCATCCGTCTCGCCCCGCCGCTGACGATCGACGAGGGTCACGTCGACCGGTTCCTGCACCTCTTCTCCGCCGCCCTCGAGGCGGCCACCCCCGAAAGGCTTCCCGCATGACGCGCCACCTCCTCCGCGACGACGACCTCACCCCCGCCGAGCAGGCCGAGGTGCTCGACCTCGCCGAACGGCTCAAGGTCGACCGTTGGGCCGAGAAGCCCCTCGAAGGTCCGCAAACCGTCGCGGTCATTTTCGACAAGTCGTCGACCCGCACCCGCGTCTCGTTCGCGGTGGGCATCGCCGACCTCGGCGGCGTGCCGCTCGTCATCCAGACGGCGAACAGCCAGCTCGGCGGCAAGGAGACCCCCGAAGACACGGCGCGGGTGCTCGAACGGCAGGTCGCGGCGATCGTCTGGCGCACCTACGCCCAGTCGGGGCTCGAGCGGATGGCCCGGGACACGACGGTGCCCGTCGTCAACGCGCTCTCCGACGACTTCCACCCGTGCCAGCTGCTCGCCGACCTGCTCACGATCCGCGAGCACAAGGGCGCCCTCGCGGGCCTCACCGTCACCTTCCTCGGCGACGGCGCGAGCAACATGGGGCAGAGCTATGTGCTCGCCTGCGCGACCGCCGGCATGCACGTGCGCATCGCGGCACCCGCCGAGTTCAGCCCGTCGGATGCCGTGCTCGCCGACGGCGATCGGCGAGCGGCTGAGACCGGCGGCTCCGTGACGGTCTACACCGACCCGCTCGAGGCCGTCGCGGGCGCCGACGTCGTCGTCACCGACACGTGGGTGTCGATGGGCAAGGAGGAGGAGAAGGCGCACCGCGTCGCCGTCTTCGGCGCGTACCAGGTGACGGAGGAGCTCATGGCCCTCGCGAAGCCCGACGCCGTCTTCCTGCACTGCCTGCCGGCGGACCGCGGATACGAGGTGGCCGCGGAGGTCATCGACGGACCGCAGAGCGTCATCTGGGACGAGGCCGAGAACCGGCTGCACG
>CAMLMQ010000180.1 GCA_946481135.1 uncultured Microbacteriaceae bacterium | reverse complement strand
TCGACATCAAGATGCTCGCCCTGCTGCGCACGACGTTCACGGTGCGCACGCTCGCTCTGCTGACGCTCGTCGTGGGTCTCTCGGCGGCGACGATCGGATTGGGGATGAACCTTGTCTGACCGCACCCGCACCGCCGAGCGCTTCCGGCGTCGCTGGCTCGGCATCACGCTGAGCCTCATCGGCGTCGTCGCGATCCTCTGGCTCGCCGCCACCGGGCGTCTGGAGCTCTACATCCACCCGCGGTACGTCGTCTTCACGATCGTCATGGCGGTGCTCGGGGGAGCGGCCTCGATCGCGGCGTTCCTCGTGGTGCCGGCGGCCCACGACCACGACCACGAGCAGGTGCCGGATGCTCCGCGGGCGCGGTGGCGCACCGTCGGGTCGATGGCGGGCAGCGCCGCGATCGTGATCGGCGCCGCGGTCGCCCTGCTCGTCCTGCCCCCCGCGACGCTCACGTCGGCGACCGCCGACAACCGCGACATCGCCGGTTCGACAGCCCTCGCCGACGTCGACACGACCGAGCTCGTCGGCGGCGACTCGACGACGTTCACGGTCAAAGACTGGGCGACGCTGCTGCATCAGGGGCTCGGTGACGACTTCTTCACGGGCAAGCGGGCCGCGTTCTCGGGCTTCCTCGTCGCCACCGAGGACGCGGATGTCGTCTACGTCGCCCGCTTCCTCGTCACGTGCTGCGCCGTCGACGCCCAACCGCTCGGCGTCCCCGTCCATCTGCCGGGATGGCAGGACGAGTTCGCGGTCGACGACTGGGTCGAGGTCGCGGGCGTGTTCGGCGTCCACCCCGAACCGGGAGCCGCGGAGCCGATCGTGCTCCAGCCGTCCGAGGTGACTCCGATCGAGCAGCCCAGCCAGCCGTATGTCCACTGAGCGCATCCGGGAGGCGGCGGCCACGCGGAGCGCGCGCCGCCGCGGTCGCGACTATCGGCGGACGGTGCTCGCGACGGTGGGCGTGCTCGCTCTCGCGACGACCACGCTCGGGGTCGCGGGCGCGTTCCGCCCCCCGCGCCTCGACACCGCGACGGTCGCCGCCGCGACCGCGCTCGAGCGTCCCGGCCAGCGTCTCGTGCTGCAGGTCGACCAGACGATCGACCCGGTCGATGCCGCCGACGTCACAATCGAGCCGGCGGTGCCGATCGAGGTCGTCTCCGATCCCCGCACCGTCACCATCCGCTTCCCGGGGATGCTGCGCGCCCTCACCGACTACACCGTGCGCGTCGACGTGCGGGGTGCGTCGACGGGCATCGAGGGCACCCTCGAGCACGTCGTCGCGACCCCCGACCTCTCCGTCGCGGTGCTGCTGCGCGACCTGACCGGCCCCGACCAGGTGATCCGCCGCGACGTCGCCGGAGGGGCGCCCGAGGTGCTCTTCGCCGCGGACCGCATCCAGGAGTACGCCGTCACCCCCGAGACCGTCGCGGCCGTGCTGCTCGGCGACTCGGGGGCCGAGGGTCGTCTCGTCGTCGCACCCGCGGGATCGACGAGCACCCAGGAGGTCAACCTGCCCGCTCCCGGCCGTCTGCAGCAGTTGCACGCGTCGCCCTCGAGCGGGCGGATCGGCGTCGTCTTCACGGCGACCGACCCCGCCGACGGCGGCGCCGCGTCGCGACTCCTGCTGTTCGACCCCGCCGACCCGTCGGGACTGCTGCGACCCGTGCTCGGCCTCGACGGCGCCCCGCTCTCGGTGCTCGACTGGGCGTTCGTGCCGGGCACGCCGTACCTCGTGGCTCACTCGTTCGACGAGCAGGTGCTGCTGGTCGACACGAACGACCCCGACGCGGTGCCGGCGCCGCTCGGCGAGCACGCCGAGCTGCGAGGATTCCTGCCGGGCACGCTGAGCCTCGTGGTGGCGAACCCGCTCTCCGGCGCGCTCATCGACCTCACGACGGGCGAGACGACGACGTTCGCGCCCCCCGACGACGGCCAACCCGACGACGTCTACCGCGGCGAACTGCTCGCGCTGTCCGACGACCGGTACGTCGAGGTCGTGTCGCGTCCGGGCGGCGACACCGGGTTCGTGCTCGACTACGCGGTGCTGCTCGTCGGACCGGAGGACGTCGAGGTGCTCGCCGACCCGGCGCCGGGCGTCTCGGTCCGCGACGTGTGTCTCTCACCGAACGCGCAGTACGCGGCCGTCGAGGTGCAGGATCCGGCGGGGGAGCCCGACGGCTACCCGACGGTGTCGAGCCGTACCGCGACGACGACCTACTTCGTCGACCTCGAGACGGGTGCGGCCAATCAGGGCATCGCGGGCTTCGCCCCGTCGTGGTGCGGGTGACGTTCTCGCCCGGTCGCCGGCTGGCAGGATGACGGGGTGGACTTTCTCGAGGCGATCCTCCTCGGCCTCCTGCAGGGCCTCACCGAATTCCTCCCGATCTCGTCGAGCGCGCACCTGCGCATCTTCGGCGACCTGGCCGGGTGGGGCGATCCGGGCGCGACGTTCACCGCGATCACGCAGCTCGGCACCGAGCTCGCGGTGCTCATCTACTTCTGGAAGGACATCACCCGCATCATCGCGAAGTGGTTCCGCTCGTTCGGGGCGCGCGGCGGGGCGCACTCCGCCGGCATCCAGAAGGGCGACCCGGATGTGCGGCTCGGCTGGATCATCATCATCGGCACGATCCCGATCGTGCTCGCCGGCTTCTTCCTGCAGGAGTACATCCGCACGGCCCTCCGGTCGCTCTGGATCACCGCGATCGTGCTCATCGTGTTCGGCATCCTGCTCGGCCTCGCCGACCGGTTCGGGCGACGTGTGAAGACGGTCGAGAACCTCACCTACCGTGACGGCATCCTCATCGGCCTCGCGCAGATGCTCGCGCTGATCCCCGGGGTCTCCCGCTCGGGGGCCTCGACGAGCGCGGGACTCGTGCTCGGCTACGACCGACCCTCGTCGGCGCGCTTCTCGTTCCTGCTCGCCGTGCCTGCCGTGTTCGGGGCGGGACTCTACGAGACCTACACGGCGCTCACGTGCGAGCCGGGTGTCGACGCCGGCTGCGGCGTCGGCTACGGGATGCTGGAGACCGTCGCGGCGACCGTCGTCGCCTTCGCCGTCGGCCTCGGGGTCATCGCGTTCCTCATGCGCTACATCCAGACGCGGTCGTTCGCGCCCTTCGTGATCTACCGCATCCTGCTCGGCGGCGTCGTGCTCGTGCTGCTCGCGACCGGGGTCGTGGCGGCGTGAGCGCGCGGCGGGATGCGGTGGGCGCCCTGCAGGGCTTCCGCGACCGCGTCGTCACCGCCGACGCCGTCTACGGCACGATCCTCTTCGCCGCGCTCGTCGCGGTGTCGAGCGAGGATGGCGCTCCGGAGGACGGACTGACGCTCGACCTGAGCCCGGCCGAGATCGACGCGGGGGAGTCGCTCTCGGTGCTCGTGATCGCCGGCGTCTCGCTGCTCGCGTTCTTCCTCGCCCACGTCTACGCCCGCACGATCGCCGGGCACGGGGTGCGGAGCGGCCGGGAGGTCGGCGTCGGCGAGGCGCTGCGCGACGCCCTTCGGGAGTCGTCGGGCATGCTCGTCGCCGCCGTGCCGTCGACGATCCTGCTCGGGCTCGGCGCGCTCGGCATCCTTCCCGACGCCCCGGACTGGGCGCTGCTCGGAGCCCTCCTGGTGCTCTTCGCGCTCGGCTACCAGGCACTCGCCGAACGCCGTGCACGCGTGTGGTTGCGCCTCGTGAGCGGCGTCGTCTCGGCGTTGCTCGGCCTCGTCGTCATCCTCATCGACGTCGCCGTGCACTGAGCGGCCTGACGGCCTACGGACCGCCGGGGCGGTCGTCGCGGCCGTTGCGACGGCGCAGGTAGCGTTCGAACTCCTCCGCGATCGCATCGCCCGACGCCTCGGGGGAGTCGACCGTGTCGCGCGCCTGCTCGAGCTGCTTGATGTACGCGGCCATGTCCTCGTCGTCCTCGGCGAGGGCGTCGATGCCGTCCTCCCACGTCGCGGCATCCTCGACGAGGGTGCCGCGGTCGACGACGACGTCGACGAACTCCTCGAGGCGCTCCAGCAGCGCGAGCGTGGCCTTCGGCGAGGGGGAGTTGTGCACGTAGTGCGGCACGCTCGCCCAGATCGACATCGTCGGGATGCCGGCCGCCTCCGCCGCGACGGCGAGCACCGAGAGGATGCCGACCGGGCCCTCGTAGGTGCTCGGCTCGAGGTCGAAGAAGTCCTGCACGGCCGGGTTGTCGCTGCCCGCGAAGACGGAGATGGGGCGGCTGTGCGGCACGTCGGCGAGCATCGCGCCGAGGAAGACGATGCCGGTGATCCCCGCCACCTCGATCGCGTCGACGATCTCGCCCGCGAACGTCTTCCATCCGCGCGACGGCTCCGTGCCGAGCAGCACGTGGATCCCGGTGCCGTCGACCGGAGCGGAGAGGGTCACCCCGGGCCACTCGAGCCGTCGACGGCCGTCCTCGCCGGTCGAGACCGTGGGGCGGTTGAACTGGTAGTCGAAGTAGTCCTCCGGCTCGACCTCGAGCCGGGTCACGAGTCCGAGCTGATCGCGCACGGCGCGCACGGCACCGCTCGCGGCCTCGCCCGCGTCGTTCCACCCCTCGAAGGCGACGACGAGCACGGAGCCCCCGCGGAACGGGTGCTGCGCGTCGTGCTGCTCGTCGCGCAGCTCCTCGGAGGCGGCCATCCACCCAGGATAGGCCGACCGCCGCACCTAAGCTGGTGCGTCGTGAGCCCCGCCGACCGACCGACCGTCGACCGTCCCGCCGCCGTGCTGTGGGATATGGACGGCACCCTCGTCGACACGGAGCCCTATTGGCTGCAGGCGGAGACCGATCTCGTGCACGCCGCCGGCGGGGTGTGGACGGAGGAGGACGGGCTTCAGCTCGTGGGCTCAGGGCTGGAGCGCTCGGCCCTCATCCTGCAGTCGCGCGGCGTCGAGCTCGGCGTCGAGGAGATCATCGCGACGCTCACCGACCGCGTGCGGGAGCGCATCGGCGAGCAGGTGCCGTGGCGTCCGGGCGCCCGTGAACTGCTGCTCGAGCTGCGCGACGCGGGCGTTCCGACGGCCCTCGTCACGATGTCGCGGCGTCGCATGGCGCTCGACGTCGCCGGGGCGCTCGGCTTCGTCGGGTTCGACCTCGTCGTCGCCGGTGACGACGTCGCGCACGCGAAACCGCATCCCGAGCCCTACCTCACGGCGGCCGCGGGTCTCGGCGTCGACATCGCGACGTGCGTCGCCCTGGAGGACTCCGAGCCCGGCGTCGCGTCCGCCGTCGCGGCCGGGGCGACCGTGTTCGCCCTGCCGCTCCACATCCCGCTGCCGCCGAGCCCCGCCTACCGCCTGCGCCCGACGATGGAGGGCCTGAGCCTCGCCGAGCTCACCGAGGCCCTCCGCGCGGAGGTCGACGCATGAGCGACGACGTCTTCCGGCTGGGGGAGCGGGTGCAGCTCACGGGGCCCAAGGGGCGCCTCAGCACCGTCACGCTCACGGCCGGCGGTGGACTGCACACGCATCGCGGGGTGCTCTGGCACGAGTCGATCCTCGGACAGCCCGAGGGGTCGGTGCTCGAGGCGTCGAACGGCGACCGCTATCTCGCCCTGCGTCCGCTGCTCTCGGACTACGTCATGTCGATGCCGCGCGGTGCGGCGATCGTCTACCCGAAGGACGCGGCGCAGATCCTCGCCCTCGCCGACATCCACCCGGGCGCGACCGTCGTCGAGGCCGGGGTCGGGTCGGGGGCCCTGTCGCTCTGGCTTCTGCGCGCGCTCGGACCCGAGGGCCGCCTCGTGTCGTTCGAGCGCCGCGCGGAGTTCGCCGACATCGCGCGCGGCAACGTCGCCGG
>CAMLMQ010000179.1 GCA_946481135.1 uncultured Microbacteriaceae bacterium | reverse complement strand
GGGAAGAAGAGCTCGGGGTCTGCGGTGAGACAGGCGGCCTTGTCACGCCAATCCATGGTGGTGCTCCTTTGTTGTTGCTGACGCTGCGCGGCGGGTCAGATTCGGAATCCGCGCATGGTCGAAGTGAGAACGGAAAGTGAGGGATTGCGGCCTTCCGGACTCACCTACGACTCTGTAGGCGTCACATCAACCGTGGACCAGGGTTCCATACTTGATGCATCGAATCAATAGGTGTTCCTTCAGCTTCCCGTCACCGCCCGGTTACCGTCTGGGGGGTGCTCGGGCTCGTCGCGCTCGAGTTCGCCGCCGCCGTCGCCCTCACGGTCGTGCTGATCATCGACCTGCTGACGCAGCCCGCGACCTCCCTCGGAACGGCCGTCGCCCTGATCGTCGTCGTCGCGCTCGCCGCCGTCGTGCTGGGCGTCGTGCTCGTCGCGGTGTGGCGCGGGCGTGCCTGGGTGAGGTCGCTCGGCGTCGTGCTGCAGGTGCTCGTCGCGGCGATCGGCATCGGCGCGCTGCAGGGCGCGTTCGCTCAACCCGGGTGGGCCTGGCCCCTCATCCTCGTCGGCGGCGTCGGGTTCGCCCTGTTCGTGTCGCGCCCGACGGCGGGGTGGCTCAGCCGGCGAGACGAAGCCGCTTGAGCAGCATCGCGACGTGGCCCGTCGCCTTGATGTTGTAGAGCGGCATGAGGATGCGGCCGTCCTCGTCGAGCACGAACGTCGCGCGGATGACGCCGGTGACCGTGCGACCGTAGAGCTGCTTCTCGCCGAACGTGCCGTACTTCTCGTGCACCTCGCGGGTGGGGTCGCTGAGGATCACCTGCGGCAGCTTCTCGTCACGGGCGAAGTCGGCGTTCGCCGCGGGCTCGTCGCGCGAGATGCCGACGACCCGGTAGCCGGCCCGCTCGAACGCCGCGAAGTTGTCGCGGAAGTCACACGCCTGGCTCGTGCACGCGGGGGTTCCGGCCTCCCCGTAGAAGTAGACGATCGTCTTCGACCCGCGCGTGCCGCTGAGGGTGAAGGGCTGCCCGTTCTGGTCGGGAAGCGTGAAGTCGGGCGCGAGGTCGCCCTCCGCGAGACGCACCTGGTCGGCCATGCCCCCACCCTAGGCGCGGTGTCGAGCGGAACGATTTCGTTGTACACTCGATCTTCGGCCCGGCACGCTCGGGTCGCGCACCTCTAGCTCAATTGGCAGAGCAACTGACTCTTAATCAGTGGGTTCCGGGTTCAAGTCCCGGGGGGTGTACGGATGAACCCCGGCCGATCTCGCCAGATGGCCGGGGTTCTTCTACGTCCGGATGTTCAGTCCATGTTCCGGCTCGCTCAGCCGAGCGTCATCTCCGCGAATTCCCTGACGGCGGCCGTGAGTGCCCGCTCGGTCGGGAGGCGCTCCATCGACGAGGCGCCGTAGAACCCGTCGAGGGTCGTCGCCCGGGAGAGCACGTACTGCGCGTCGGCCGGCTCGGCGACGGGCCCGCCGTGCACCAGCACGATCACGTCGTCGCGAACGGCGCGCGCGGCGGCTGCCCATTCGGTGACGGCGGTCACACACTCGTCGAGGGTGCGTGCTGTCTCCGCACCGATCGAGCCGCCCGTCGTCAAACCGAGGTGGCAGACGATGACGTCGGCGCCGGCGCTCGTCATCGCGACCGCGTCGTCCGAGGAGAAGACGTAGGGCGTCGTGAGGAGGTCAGCCTCGTGCGCGAGTCCGACGAGTTCCACCTCCAGCTGGTAGCTCATCCCCGTCTCCTCGAGGTTGGCGCGGAACATGCCGTCGATCAGTCCGACGGTCGGGAAGTTCTGGATGCCCGAGAATCCCTGGTCGCGAAGCTGGCGCAACAGCTGGGTCGGGTTCATGAACGGATCGGTTCCGTTCACGCCTGCGAGGACGGGAACGTCCTTGACCACGGGAAGCACCTCGCGGCCCATCTCGACGACGAGGTCGTTGGCGTTGCCGTACGCCAGCAGCCCGGACAGCGAACCCCGACCCGCCATGCGGTAGCGCCCCGAGTTGTAGATGACGATCAGATCGGCACCGCCTTCCTCTTCGCACTTCGCGGAGAGTCCGGTGCCGGCGCCGGCGCCGATGATCGGCTGGCGTCGGTCGATCTTGCTCCGGAGGCGGGACAGGATCTCTGAGCGTTCGATGTAGGGCATGAGTTCCTCGAGGGTTGCGGTCAGGTGGTTCGTCGGTTGGTGGCCCGGATCATCCGGTCGAGTCGTTCGGCGCAGAAGTCGGCGAACGTCGGGTCGTTGATGTCCGTGTCGAGCTCCACGAGTTCGACGCTCGTCGAGACGAGTCCGGAGCGCACGGCGTCGAACAGCGCACGATCGGCTGCGGGATCGTGGAACGGCCCGCCTTCGACGGCAATGGCGGACACGCCTCGGAGCGGAAGCACGACCGACGTCGTCGACGGGGCTGCGGAGACCTTACGGGCCAGTTCCGCGCCGAGGGCGGCACACTCGTCCGGCGTTGTCCGCATGAGCGTCACGTTCGAGTTGTGCACGTACAGATTGCGATCGGCGAACCGCGGCGGGACAGTGTCGACGGCGCCGAAGTTCACCATGTCCAAGGCGCCCACGGAGACCACTTGTGGGACAGCACCCTCGGCCGCCGCGGTCAGGCGCTCCGGCCCGGCGTCGAACACGCCACCGACGAGGTGATCGGCGAGTTCGGTCGTGGTGAGATCGAGCACACCGGCCACGTAGCCCTGACGGATGAGCGACTCCATGACGCGCCCACCGGATCCGGTCATGTGGAACACGAGCACCTCGTACCCGAGCTCTTCCAGCCGCTCGCGGGCCCGCGTCACGCTCGGCGTGGTGACGCCGAACATGCTCGCGGCGATGAGCGGCCGGTCGGACGACTCCTCGAGGGGGGCGGCCGACACCATCCCGGCCAGCGCCGCCGCCGCATTGGCGAGCACCCGCCGCGAGATGCGGTTGAGCCCCGCGATGTCGACGACCGACGGGGCGAGGATGAGGTCCGACGGGCCGATGTACGGCTCGGTGTTGCCGGCCGCGGCGGTCGAGACGATGAGACGCGGAAAGCCGAGCGGGAGGTCGCGGAACGCCGTCGCCGCCACAGCCGTCCCCCCGGTGCCGCCGAGCGCGAGACCTCCCTGCACCGCGCCGCTGGAGACGAGTTCCGCGACGACGACCGCCGCGCCACGCGCCATCGCCTGCATGGCCGCTCCACGGTCACCGGCGGCGACGAGCGCGTCGATGTCGGCGCCCCCCGCGCGCGCGACGGCGGCCCGATCCACGTCGGCTGCGATCCGCGGCGAGCCCAGCACGCCGATGTCGACGAGGGTCGAGGCGATGCCGGCCGAGGCGAGGCGATCGCGCACGAACGCGTACTCGTCCCCCTTGGTGTCCAGGGCTCCGACCAGCACGACGGTGTGCGTCATCTTGAATCCTCGGTGACTCGCGTGCGCCTCGGTCCGGTTGACCGGGCGCGGAACGGTCATCATGATGTGCCCATGACGATGCAGTCAACGAGAGCCAATTCGTTCGGATTGGCGAGCATGGGCGTCAACCGCCTCGTTCGGCTGCTCGGCGATTGGCGGTTGGGTGATGCCGCCCTCCACGACGAGCTCGCGGAAGGCATCCGCGGCCTCATCCGCTCCGGCGCCCTCCGGTCGGGGACCCGGCTCCCGGCAGAGCGTGCGCTCAGCCAGGTGCTCGGACTCAGCCGCAACACCGTGACGAAGGCCCTGGACGACCTCCGCTCCGACGGCCTCCTCCAGAGTCGTCAGGGTGACGGCACCTACGTGACCTACACCCGCCAGTCGGCGTCGATGCGCGGCGACGACCGGCTGAGCAGCTTCGTCGGCGATCCGTCGGAGCGTCGGATCGACCTTCGTAGCGCCGCTCTGCCGGGGCTCCCGATGGTGGCCGACGAGCTCAACTTCGTCGACGGCGCTCGGCTGCGCGGACTCGTCGCCACCCACGGCTACATCCCGCTCGGGCTCCCCGAGCTTCGCGAGGCGGTTGCGCGGTACTACTCCGACCTCGGGCTGCCCACCTCGCCCGAGCACATCCTCGTCACCTCGGGCGCCCAGCAGGCGCTGCGTCTCATCGCGTCGCTCTATGTGCGCCCCGGTGCCCCCGTGCTCGTCGAGGAGCCGACGTTCCGGGGAGCGATCGAGTCGCTGACGAGCCTCGGCGGCCGTCTCATCGGTGTCCCGTCCGGCCCTGACGGCGTTGATGTCGACGCTCTCGCTGCGGCGGTGAAGACCCACTCACCGGTGCTCGTGGTCGTTCAGTCGACGGTCCACAACCCCGTCGGGTCGGTGCTCGACGACTTCCGGCGCAGCCGCATCGCGTCGATCTCGAACCGGTTCCGTGTGCCGGTCATCGACGACGCCACGCTCTCCGACTCGATCATCGAAGGCAACCGGCGGCCGACTCCGCTCGCTGCGGGCGGACCGCTCATCACCATGGTCGGATCGGTCAGCAAGTCGTTCTGGGGTGGGCTGCGGGTCGGGTGGCTCCGCGCGGATCCGGACCTCGTGCGCGAGCTTGCGACGCTGAAGGGCGAAGAGGATCTCGGCACGTCCGTCATCGCTCAGCTCGTCTCGACCCGCCTGCTGTCCCAGCTCGACCAGGCGCGCGATCAGCGGCAGGAGATGCTCTCCCTCCACCGTCAGACCGCGCTCGACGCGCTTGCGGCGGAACTCCCCGACTGGGAGCCGGTGGTTCCGCTCGGAGGGGGTTCGATCTGGGTGCGGATGCCGTCCGGAAGCGCGACCGCGCTCGCGCAGCGCGCCGAACAGTCGGGCGTGAGGTTCCTCCCGGGTCCGACGTTCAGCGCGTCGGACTCCCTCGACGACTACGTGCGCATCTCGTATGCCGTGCCCACTCCCGATGTCGAACGCGGGATCGAGCTGATCGCTCGAGCGTGGCGGGCGGGGAACGGCTGACGGCCGATCCGGGGGCCAACCCGACGATATTGGACCTCTCGGCGGCAGGTTCCGAGGGTCAGGATGTGAACGCACCGCGCGGTCCGGCCCTGCTGCCGTCTCCGCGCCCACCCGATGCGGCTTCTCGCTCAACGATGAAGGAGATCCCTGATGACCGCTTTCCGCCCCGCGCGACGTGTTCTCGTCGCCGCTCTCGCCGGATCGCTCGCGGTAAGCCTCGCCGCCTGCGCCCCGGGCGGCTCCACCCCGGAGTCGACCTTCGACCCCGACGCCCCCGTCACGCTGACGTGGTGGGACTACTACGCGGACGACTCGGGTCCGGCTCTGGCCGTCACCGAACTCCTCGACGCCTACCAGGAGGAGTTCCCGAACGTCACGATCGAGCGCGAGTTCATCGCGTACGCCGACCTCAAGAAGTCGCTGTTGCAGTCGGCCGGGGCGAGCGCCCTGCCCGACGTCGCGATCGTCAACGGTCCCGACCACCAGCAGTTCGCGGAGCTCGGCATCGCCGCCGACCTCACCGACCGACTGGAGGCGTGGGGTGAACTCGACCAGTACCCGCAGGGACTGATCGACTCCGCGACCCTCGACGGCCGCATCTACGGTCTGCCGATCACGGCCAACTGCCTGGCGCTCTTCTACAACATCGACCTGTTCGAGCAGGCCGGCATCGAGCCGCCCACCTCGTGGGATGACCTGAGCGACGCGGCCGCCGAGCTCACGGCGGACGGAACCTACGGGTTCGCCTTCTCGGCCATCAACAACCAGCAGGCGGTCTTCCAGTGGCTGCCGACGCTGTGGCAGAGCGGGGGCGACCTCACCGACCTCGACTCGCCCGAGGCGGTCGAGGCGCTCGAGTTCTGGGCGAGCTTCGTCGCCGAGGGCAGCGCCTCGCGGGAGGTGCTCAACTGGGATCAGGCGACCGTCGCGAGCGAGTTCGCCCAGGGGCGCGCGGCGATGATGATCAACGGC
>CAMLMQ010000178.1 GCA_946481135.1 uncultured Microbacteriaceae bacterium | reverse complement strand
TAGAGGGCGGCGAGCACGCTCATGACGGTGAGGTCGCCCATCCGGAGCCCCGTGAGGATGAGCACGTTGGCGAGCGCATCGGCCACCCCGCACGCGACGATCACGGGCAGCGCCCCCCGCAGCCCCGGGAACGCCCGCGCCCCCCGACCCCGCGCGCGCACCACGAGCACCGCGACCACGATCAGCAGCAGCACGCCGCTCACCCCGCGGTTGCCGACGAGCGGGTAGAGCCCCGAGTCGTCGGGCGCCTGGTCGACCAGGATGAAGAACGCCCCGATGAGCAGACCCGATCCGACGGCGTAGAGGATGCCGCGCAGTCGGGGTCGCACGGCGCCCTTCTCGGGCACGAACCCGACGAGCACGATCGCGACGAGCACCCCGCCGAGCGCCGGGTAGCCCCACCAGGGCAGCCGCTCGCCGCCGACGAGTCCCCACGTCATGGGCACGAGCGCGGAGAGCACGGCGGTCAGTGGGGAGAGGATGCTCATCGGCCCGATCGCGAGCGCGGCGTAGAGCAGGAAGATCGCGGCGGCCCCGGTGAGTCCGCTGAGCCCTCCCCAGAGGAACGCCTCGGCCGAGACCCGCGCGGGCATGAGCAGCGCGAACGGCAGCAGCACGGCCAGCCCGACGACGGCGGCGAGCGCGGTGACGACGACGGACGCCGTGCGCTTCGCGGCAAGCCCGCCGAAGAAGTCGGCGACGCCGTAGGTGAGGGCGCTCGCCAGGCCCACGACGATCGCCAGCACGGATCCACGCTAGCGGCGCCGCCGCCGGTGAACGTGCGCTGAACATCCGCAACCGATGCTTGGCGAATCGCGGGCGCCGTGCTTATGGTGAGCAGCGCACCCCCCGAACGGGGGTCGAGCGACCCGACGCCGACGCACCGCCTCTCGAAGCCACCCGCTTCTCGATCACACGGAGCAGCACCACATGTCGGGTTCGCCCTCGCGTCACCTCGTCCGCACGGCCCTCGCCGGCCTCATCGCCGCCGCACTCGCCCTCGTCGGGGTCTCCCCGGCCTGGGCCGCCGATCCCGTCCCCATCGCGTCGGTGCAGGGCACCGGTCCGGAGGCGGTCGGCCTCGGCTCGACGGTCACCGTCGAGGGCGTCATCACCGCCTACTACGCGGCGCCGAGCAACTACCGCGGGTACTACCTGCAGACGCCCGGCTCGGGCGGATCCGGTGAGGATGCGACGCCCGGCGCCTCCGACGGCATCTTCGTGTTCTTCGGCAACAACGATCCGGGCCGTGCGATCGGCGACCTCGTGCGGGTCACCGGCACGGTCGCCGAATTCCAGGGGCAGTCGCAGCTCTCGGCGACGACGGCCGCCGCGCACGAGTTCGTCGAGTCGGGGCAGCCGCTGCCCGAGCCCGTGCCGCTGCCCGACTCCGTCGTCGGCGCCGACCGCGAGCAGTACGAGGGGATGCTCGTCGCGCCGACGGGCACGTACGCCCTGACCTCCACCCACCAGGCCTACAACTTCGGCACGCTCTGGCTGAGCGCGGGCGGCACGCAGACGCAGCCGACCGAGGTCGCGGATGCGGGCAGCGCCGACGCGGTCGCGATCGCGGCCGCCAACGCCGCCCGCCGCATCCTGCTCGACGACGGCTACAGCATCCAGGTGACCAACTCGGCCCACGTCGGCGAGCAGCCGTATCTGACCCGCGACGAGGTCGTGCGCATCGGCGACGAGCTCGTGCCGTCGGCCGCGCCGTACGTGCTCGGGTTCGGGTTCTCCGACTGGCGTCTGCTGCCGCAGGTGCCGATCACCGACGCGAGCCCGGCCGACTACAAGCCCGGTTGGACGACGACGAACCCGCGCCCCGAGGCGGCACCCGAGGTCGGCGGCGACGCGACCTTCGCGTCGTTCAACGCGCTCAACTTCTTCACGACGCTCGGCTCGGAGAGCCCGGACGCCCGCGGCGCCGACACCCCTGAGCAGTACGCGACCCAGCTCTCGAAGCTCGTCGCCGCGATCGTCGGCCTCGACGCGGATGTCGTGGCGCTGCAGGAGCTCGAGAACAACGTCGAGTTCGGCGCCCCCGTCGACGAGGCGATCGGCGCGCTCGTCGACGCCCTCAACGCCGCGGAGGGTCCCGGCACGTGGGACTTCGTGCCGACCCCCGACGCGCTCACGGTGCCCGGGGCGAACGACGTCATCACGACCGGCATCATCTTCACGCCGGGCTCGGTGACCCCCGTCGGCGACAGCTTCGCGGATGTCGACCCGGTGTGGGCCGACGCCCGCGTGCCGATCGGGCAGACCTTCGAGGTCGGCTCGCGCGTCGTGACCGTGATCTCGAACCACTTCAAGTCGAAGAGCCCGCCGGAGGACGACCCCGACGCCCCGCAGCCCGAGGACGGGCAGGGCTTTTTCAACGCCGAGCGCGTCGCGCAGGCGCAGCGCCTCGCGGCGTTCAGCGCGGAGCTCGCGGCGGACCCTGAGCGCGGCCCCGACGTGCTGCTGCTCGGCGACTTCAACGCCTACTCCGAGGAGGACCCGATCCAGGCCTTCGAGGCGGGCGGCTTCGTCGATCTCGGCTCGCAGTACGCCCCGGACCAGGAGACCTACACCTTCGACGGACAGCTGGGCTCGCTCGACCACGCACTCGCGTCGCCGTCGCTCGCGTCCGCGATCACCGGCTACGGCGTGTGGGGCATCAACGCGCCGGAGTGGGGCGACCGCGGCTACCCGTACGGTGCGACCGAGGCGGGCACGCCGTTCCGGTCGAGCGACCACGACCCCGTGCTCGTCGGCGTGAGCGGCGACGCGCAGCCGGTGACGGTCGACCTGCTGACGATCAACGACTTCCACGGACGGCTCGAGTCGGCGCCGCCGGTCGCGGGCGCGGCCCTGCTGGGCGGCATGGTCGATTGGTACGAGGCCCGCAACCCGAACACGATCTTCGCCGCCGCCGGCGACCTGATCGGCGCGTCGACGTTCACCTCGTTCATCCAGGAGGATCAGCCGACGATCGACGCGCTCAACGCGATGGGGCTCGACGTGTCGTCGTTCGGCAACCACGAGTTCGATCAGGGCCGCGCGGATGTCGACGGCCGCGTGCTCGACGAGGCCGACTGGCCCTACCTCGCGGCGAACCTCTATGACCGCGACTCGGGCGAACCGGCGTACGACGAGTACCACGTCGTCGAGACGGGCGGCGTGTCGATCGGATTCGTCGGTGCCGTCACCGAGGAGCTGCCGTCGCTCGTGAGCCCGAGCGGTATCGACACCCTCGAGGTGCGCCCGATCGTGCCCGAGGTGAACCGCGTCGCGGCCGACCTCTCCGACGGCGACCCCGCGAACGGCGAGGCGGATGTCATCATCCTCCTCGTGCACGAGGGTTCAGCGACGGTCGACAGCGTGACGGATCCCGACACCGCGTTCGGCGAGATCGTCACCGAGGCGAGCGCCGACATCGACGCGATCGTGTCGGGTCACACGCACCTGCAGTACGACGTGGATGCCCCCATCCCGGGCACCGACCGCACCCGCCCGGTGATCATGTCGGGCGAGTACGGCATCGCCTACGGGCACACGACGATCGTCGTCGACCCGACGACCGGCGAGCTGATCTCGATCGGTTCCGAGGTGCTGCCGGTCGTGCGCGCCGAGGATCCCTTCACCCCCGACCCGGTCGTCGCCGAGATCGTCGTGGAGGCGGTCGCGGTGGCCGCGGAGCTCGGGGGTGTCTCGCTCGGCGAGGTGTCGACCGACATCACGCGCGCCGTGCAGTCGAACGGCACGACGGAGAACCGCGGCGGGGAGTCGACGCTCGGCAACCTGATCGCCGACGCCCAGCTCGCGGCGACGCAGGATCTCGGCACCGAGCTCGCCCTGATGAACCCGGGCGGCATCCGAGCCGACCTGGTCTATGAGGGCACGGGCGAGAACGACCCGGCGGGCAACGTCACCTATCAGGAGGCGGCGCTCGTGCAGCCGTTCGCCAACACCCTCGTGACGATGGAGTTGAGCGGCGAGCAGCTGCGCCAGGTGCTCGAGGAGCAGTGGCAGCCCGCCGGCGGCAGCCGTCCGTTCCTGAAGCTCGGCGTCTCCGACGGGTTCGAGTACGTCTACGACCCGACGGCGGCGGCCGGCGAGCGCATCGTCGCGATGTACCTCGACGGCGAGCTCGTGACCGACGACCAGGTGATCACGGTCGTGACGAACTCGTTCCTCGCGTCGGGCGGCGACAATTTCGTCACCCTCGCCGAGGGCGCGAACCGGGCCGACTCGGGTCGCATCGACCTCACGGCGTTCGTCGACTACATCGGGGCGAACACCCCCGTGACCCCCGACCTCGCCCAGCGGTCGGTCGGCGTGCGGCTTTCGGCGCCGGCATCCGCCGACGGGTACGCGCCCGGCGAGGAGGTGACGGCCGAGCTGTCGTCGCTGCTGTTCAGCCAGGCTGGTCCGGAGGTCGGCGAGGCGGCGGTGCTGCTCGGCGACGAGGTGCTCGGCACCGCGCCGGTGACCTTCGCGATCACCGACGCGTTCGACGAGCAGGGTGCGGCGACGGTCACCTTCACGATCCCCGAGGATGCGGCGGGCGAGCAGACGCTCACCGTGACGGGCCCGGGCGGCACCGAGATCGGCGTGCCGATCACCGTGCAGGAGCCGGTCGTCTCAGAGCCCGTCGACACGGCGATGCTCGCCTGGCCCGACCGGCTGCTCGTGAAGCGCGGGTCGAGCGTCGACGTGCAGGTGTGGGTGCGGGCCGACGACGGCTCGGCGCCCGTCGGCACCGTGACGCTGCTCGACGGGCGCACCCCGGTCGGCACCGTCGAGATGACGGCCGCCGACAACGGGCGCGTCGAGATCCCGACCGGGAAGCTGAACCGCGGCATCCACCTGCTGTCGGTGCGGTTCGACGGCGACGGTGGGTACGAGTCGTCCCGCACCGTGACGCTCGTGCTGGCCTACTGAGTCCTCCCCAGCCCGATCCGACGGTCGCGCCCTCCCCGGCGCGGCCGTCGGTCGGTCGGCCCACGTAGGGTGAACGGCATGACGACCGCGGCGCCCGAGCAGCCCCTCGACGTGTTGCGTCGGGTCTTCGGGTACGCCGACTTCCGCGGGCAGCAGGCGCAGATCATCGATCGACTGGTCGCCGGCGGGGATGCCCTCGTGCTCATGCCGACGGGTGGCGGCAAGTCGCTGTGCTACCAGATCCCGGCCCTCGTGCGGTCGGGAACGGGCGTCGTCGTGTCGCCGCTCATCGCGCTCATGCAGGACCAGGTGGATGCCCTCTCCGCCGTCGGCGTGCGGGCGGCGTTCCTCAATTCGACGCAGGACGCCGCCGAGCGCCACCGCGTCGAGACGGCCCTCCTCGCGGGCGAGATCGACCTTCTCTACCTCGCCCCCGAGCGGCTCAAGCTGCAGCAGACGCTCGCGCTGCTCGACCGCGTCGACGTCGCGTTGTTCGCGATCGACGAGGCGCACTGCGTCTCCCAGTGGGGCCACGACTTCCGGCCCGACTACCTCGCGCTCTCGGTGCTGCACGAGCGGTGGCCCGACGTGCCGCGCATCGCGCTCACCGCGACCGCGACCGAGGCGACGCGCGCCGAGATCGCGCAGCGTCTCGACCTCCGCGACGCGGAGTGGTTCGTGTCGTCGTTCGACCGGCCCAACATCCAGTACCGCATCGAGCCGAAGAACCAACCCCTCGCGCAGCTGCTGTCGCTCATCCGGTCGGAGCACCCCGGCGACGCGGGCATCGTCTACTGCCTGTCCCGGGCGAGCGTCGAGAAGACCGCCGACGCGCTCGTCGCCGAGGGCATCCCGGCCCTCCCGTATCACGCGGGCCTCGACGCGACGGTTCGGTCGCGCAACCAGTCGCGGTTCCTACGCGAGGACGGCGTCGTGATGGTCGCGACGATCGCGTTCGGCATGGGCATCGACAAGCCCGACGTGCG
>CAMLMQ010000177.1 GCA_946481135.1 uncultured Microbacteriaceae bacterium | reverse complement strand
TCATCCAGGTCGCGAACCCCGCCGACGACCTCGCGCTGCGCCGCATCCTCAACACCCCCAAGCGCGGCATCGGACCGGCCACCGAGGCGGCCCTGCAGAACCACGCCGACAAGATGGGCGTGCCGCTGCGCGACGCCCTCGGGGATGCCGGCCGGCTCGGGTTCGGGCCGAAGGTCACGAAGGCGATCCTCGACCTCGCGGAGCTGTTCGACGAGGTCGAGGCGCAGCACCTCGCGGGGGGCAAGCCCGCCGACATCCTGCTCGCGCTGCTGAACGGCAGCGGCTTCCTCGACGCGCTGCGCGCGACGCGCGACCCGCAGGACGAGGCGCGCATCGAGAACGTCGAGGAACTCGTCGCCGTCACGAAGGAGTTCACGCGCAACAACCCGGATGCGGGGCTGCTGGAGTTCCTCACCGAGGTCGCACTCGTCGCCGCCGCCGACGAGATCGAGGATGCGTCGGGCAACGTGTCGCTCATGACGTTGCACACCGCGAAGGGGTTGGAGTACGACGCGGTGTTCCTCACCGGGGTCGAGGAAGACCTGCTGCCGCACCGGATGTCGTCGGGGGAGCCCGGCGGGCTCGCCGAGGAGCGGCGGCTGTTCTACGTCGGCATCACCCGCGCGAAGAAGCGACTCTTCCTCTCGCTGTCGATGACCCGGTCGGCGTTCGGCGACACGAGCGTCGCGATGCCGAGTCGGTACCTGCAGGAGATCCCGCCGGGCCTCATCGAGTGGAAGCAGTCGCCCGGCGACGCGACCTCCCGCCGGGGGTCCCGCCCTCGTGCCCTCAACGCGCGCGGCTACGCGGGCGGGCCGGCTCGCGGGTTCTCGTACTCGACCGAGGCGCTGCCGCCCGCGCCGCCGCGTGTGAAGCGGGAGTGGGCGAGCGAGATCACCGGCAAGGTGCGCGACAACGGCGACCTCACCCTCGAGGCCGGTGACCGCATCCGTCATACCGACTTCGGCGAGGGCAGAGTCGTCAACGTCACCGGTCAGGGCACGAAGTCGATTGCCGAGGTGCAGTTCGAGCAGGCCGGACGCAAGCGGCTGCTCATCAAGATCGCCCCGATCGAGAAGCTCTGACGCGTCGGCGCGGGGCGGGCGGCCGGAGGTCCCCCGGCGCCCAGGCGTCGCGCATCCGGGTGCGGGCGCGTGCGGCGTGCGACTCCGACGTGGCGAGCAGCACGACCCCGGCGACGCCGACCGCTCCCGAGACGATCGCGACGGCCGAGCCCGCGTCGAACCCGCCGACGAGGGCTCCCGTGACCGCGAGCGGCACGACCCCTCCGCCGAAGGCGACGAGCGCGAGACCCGCCTCCCGCAGCGGCCAGGTCGCCGCGAACGCGGGGGCGAGGGAGTCCGCATCGGGGGCGGGGTGCTGCCGCGTCTCCGCGCGGCGGGTGAGGTGCGCGACGACGAGCATCCGGGACGCCCACCCGGCCACCACCGCGAGCAGCATCACGAGGGTCGCCACCCCGAGGGCGGCGGCGCTCACCTGGGCGAGCACGTCGACGGTCGCCTCCCCGGCGTCGCCGTAGCGGCGTTCGTCGCAGAACCGGCACGGCTGCCGCGCGAACAGGGTGACCAGGCAGATCGCCGTCGCGGCCGCGAGCAACGGGCCGCCGATGCGCAGCCCGCGACGTGCGGCGGTCTCCAGCCGACGTGCTGCGACGGGCGGCGGCACCGCGGCGGGGTCGAGCAGGCGCCGCCGCTCGCGATCGGAGGCATACGCCGTCGGGAGGTGCGGTTCCCAGGCGGCACGGGCCCGCGCGACGGCATCCGCGAAGCGCGGCTGCCACGAGCGACGCCGCAGCACGACGGCGAGCACCGTCGCGCCCCCCAGCGCGATCAGGACGGCGAGGATGCCGGTGCCCTCCCACGCGCTCTCCGGGTTGTCGCGGAAGGTCTCGCCCAGCGCGAGTGCGAGGAGCAGCACGGCCACCGCGTCGACGATGAGGAAGATGATCGCGAAACCGACGAGGGCCCCGAACGGGTCCCGCGACTCGACGACCTGCCGCGTCGACCATCCCGGGATGGCCGCGGGCTCGCGCTCGGCCGCCCGCGCGAGCTGCTCCGCCGTCGCGAGTCGGGCGAGGCTCACGAACACCGCGCACACGCCCAGGGCGCCGACGATCACGAGCGCGGTCACGCCGACGCCGGCGCGCAGCGCCGCGTCCCACCCGCTCGACGAGAACAGCCCGTGGAAGGCCTCGTCGATGAGAAACCCGAACGCCACCATCGCCAGGAACGCGATGCCGGCGCCTGCGGCGATCGCCCCCGCGGCACCCGCGACGGTGCCGGCGACGAGCGCCCAGCCGCGGCGCGGCAGTTCTCGGAACACGGTGACCCCCGCCAGCAGGCTACCGAGCCGCGACGCCGTCTCGGGACGTCGTCGCGGTCGCGCCGTAGGCTGGCGCCACCATCCCGGAAGGACCCCGATGACGTCGACCGCCCGCCCCTCCCGCGCTTCCGCGGGCATCGCCCTCCTCGTCGCGGGGGCGCTCCTCGCGCTCGGCGTGGTGCTCGCGCTCGCCGGCATCCCCCTCGGGCCGTGGCCGAACGTGCTCGCGTGGATCGCGGTCGGCGTCGGCTTCGTGCTGCTCGTGCGCGGGCCGGTCGCGGTCGTCGGCCGTCTCGCGTTCCTCGCCGGCGCTCTCGGATGGTTCCTGCTCGCGCTCGACGAGACCGGGCTCGGGCTGCCGGCGGCGTTCACGCTCATCGCCGCCCTCCTCGCCGCGCTCGGCGGCGTCGTCGGAGCGGTCGCGTTCGTCGTGCGGAAGGAGCTCGACGAGCGCGCGAGGATCGCCCTGCTCGTCACCGCGATCCTCGCGGCGGTGCTGCTCGTCGGGGCGCTCGCGGGTCTGCCGCTCGCCGAACTCGCCCTCGGGCTCACGCTCGCGTTCGCCGCCGGACTCGTCGTCACCGGTGTGCTGCTGCGCGGCACGTCTGCCGCCGCTCGCTGAGTCGCGACGCGCGGAGCGCCGGAACTCTCAGCGAACGGTCAGGTACCCCTATGCTGGGGGCCGCCGGCATTCGCCGGAGCCAGAGTTCGAAGGAGAATTCACATGGCCGAAGTGTCCACGTCCCGCCGCTCGATCGCGGGCATCGTCCTCGCGATCGCCGGAGCCCTGCTCCTCGTCAACGTCCTGCTCGGCTTCGCCGGCGTGACCGCCCTCGGGGTGTGGCTCGTCGTGCTCGCCTACCTGGCGATCGGCGTCGCATTCCTCATCCTCGCGCTCGCGTCGTTCCGCAACACGCTCGCGCGCATCGCGCTCATCGTCGCCGCGATCGGCTGGCTGCTTCTCGCCCTCGGCTTGGTCGTCGCCCTGCCGTCGCCGATCGGAGCGATCGCCGCGATCGCCGCCGCGCTCGGCGGTGTCGTCGCCGCGATCGTGCTCTACGTCGGCAAGGAGATCACCAACATCTCGGCGATCGTCTTCATCGTCACGACGATCGTCGCGGCGATCATCCTGATCGCGGGCGTCGCCGGCGTCGCGCTCGGCGCATTCGGCACGGTGCTCGGTCTGGTCTTCGCGCTCGGCCTGCTCGCGACCGGCATCCTCTTCGCCCGGACGCACGGCCGCCGCGGCCGCTGACCGTCGACCGAAGTACACGAACGCCCCGGGTCGATCCCGGGGCGTTCGTCGTCGGGTGCCGACCTACCAGCGGTCGTGCACGGCGGCGTGGAACCGGCGGTCGTAGAGCTCACGCACCGCGGCGGTGAACTCGGGTGCCAGGTCGGGCACCGACCCGGCCGCGGCGTTGCCCTGCGCCTGCGCGACGTTGCGGGCACCCGGGATGACGGTCGACACCCCCGGCAGCTGGGCGAGCCAGGCGAGCGCCGCACGGGCCGGCTCGAGGCCGTGGGCCCGCGCGAGCGCCGAGAACTCGCGCGCCGCCTCGACGCCCTCGTCGTAGTCGACGCCCGAGAACGTCTCGCCGACGTCGAACGCCTCGCCGTGGCGGTTGTAGGAGCGGTGGTCGTCGGCGGCGAACGTCGTGTCGTGGTCGTAGCGGCCCGACAGCAGCCCCGACGCGAGCGGCACGCGGGCGATGATGCCGACGCCGGCCGCCTGCGCGGCGGGGAGCACGGCGTCGAGCGGCTTGAGTCGGAACGCGTTGAGGATGATCTGCACGCTCGCGACATGCGGACGCGCGATCGCCGCGAGGGCCTGGTCGACGGTCTCGACGCTCACCCCGTAGGCAGCGGTCACCCCGTCGGCGACGAGGGCATCGAGACTGTCGAACACCGCGTCGGAGGCGTACACCCCGTCGGGTGGGCAGTGCAGCTGCACGAGGTCGAGACGGTCGACGCCGAGGTTGCGGCGCGATCGGTCGGTCCACTCGCGGAAGTGCGCGGGGGAGTAGTTCTCGACGGTCTGCTCCATCCGCCGCCCCATCTTGGTGGCGACGAAGACCTCGTCGCCCAGGGCCCGATCCCGGCGCCAGGCGGCGATGCGCTGCTCGCTGCGGCCGTCGCCGTAGACGTCGGCCGTGTCGTACATGGTCACGCCCGCCTCGTAGGAGGCGTCGAGCACGGCGCGGGCATCGGCGTCGTCGACCGCGCCCCAGTCGGCGCCGAGCTGCCAGGTGCCGAGGCCGATGACCGAGACGTCGCGGCCGGTGCGGCCGAGGGTGCGTGTCTGCATGCTCCGAGCCTAGGCACCCTCGGCACGTGCGGTCAGGTCAGCGGCGAGACGATGTAGCTCAGTTGCGCGGGTTCGCCCTCGGGAAGGATGAGCGAGAGGCTGATCCGGTGGTCGGCGTTCGCGGTGATGAGGATGAGCATCTCGCCCATGTCGGTCTCGCCCTCGACCGTGTAGGCGGGGTCGTTCTTGATCGCGTCGAAGATGCGCTGCGCCTCCTCGACCGGCAGCGAGTAGGTGAGCTGCCAGCCCTCGGGAACCGACAGGCTGGTCACGGGGTTGCCCTCGGGCAGCAGGATGTCCGACGGGAAGTCGGCGGGCACCGAGGCCGTGCCGCCGATACCGACGTCGACGCCCGTGATCTCCTCGACGAGCTCTTCGGCTCCGCCCTGGGCGAGTTGCTCGAGGGGGTTCGCGCATCCGGTGAGGAGGAGCGCGGCGACGGCCGCGGTCGCGGCGAAGGTGACGGAACGGCGCATGGCAAGGGTCCTTTCGGCACGAGGGTCGGGCTGCGTCCGAGCCTCCCGGTCGTCGGACCGTCACGGCAATGGGTAGGAATCACTCATGCCTCCCACTGGGCGGAGGGGGCGGCACCGACCGCTCGATCGGCGGGGGTAGGCTGTCCGGGGCTGAGAGAACTATCTCGACATCGAGACAGTCGGCCGGGCAACCGGGTCGAACTCCGCCGACGCCACCGAGCATCCACTCCCCACAACGGAAGAAGAAGTCGAAGCGTGGATCTGTACGAGTACCAGGCCCGTGATCTGTTCGAGAAGCACGGTGTGCCCGTGCTCGCCGGCATCGTCGCCGAGACCCCGGCGGAGGTGCGCGCGGCGGCCGAGAAGCTCGGCGGCGTGACCGTCGTCAAGGCGCAGGTGAAGACCGGCGGCCGCGGCAAGGCGGGCGGCGTCAAGGTCGCCAAGACCCCCGAGGATGCCGAAGAGGCCGCGAAGGCGATCCTCGGCCTCGACATCAAGGGCCACATCGTCAAGAAGGTCATGGTCGCCGCGGGCGCCGACATCAAGGAGGAGTACTACTTCTCCGTGCTGCTCGACCGCGCCAACCGTTCCTACCTCTCGCTCGCCTCGTACGAGGGCGGCGTCGAGATCGAGGTGCTCGCCGAGGAGCGTCCCGAGGCGCTCGCGCGCATCGAGGTCGACCCGATCGCCGGCATCGACCTGGCGAAGGCCACCGAGATCGCGAAGGCCGCGAGTTTCCCCGCCGAGATCGTCGACAAGGTCGCGCCCGTCATCGTGAAGCTCTACGGCGTCTACGCGGCCGAGGACGCGACGCTCGTCGAGGTCAACCCGCTCGTGCTCACCGGCGCGGGCGAGATCGTCGCCCTCGACGGCAAGGTCACCCTCGACGAGAACGCCGGCTTCCG
>CAMLMQ010000176.1 GCA_946481135.1 uncultured Microbacteriaceae bacterium | reverse complement strand
GGCGTCATCAAGACGACGTTCACCGAAGAGACCGAGACCGACCTGTTCGGCGAGCAGGCGGTGCTCTGCGGCGGAACCTCGCAGCTCGTGCAGTACGGCTTCGAGACCCTCACCGAGGCGGGCTATCAGCCCGAGATCGCCTACTTCGAGGTGCTGCACGAGCTGAAGCTCATCGTCGACCTCATGTGGGAGGGCGGCATCGCCAAGCAGCGCTGGTCGGTCTCCGACACGGCCGAGTACGGCGACTACGTCTCGGGCCCGCGCGTCATCGACGCGTCGGTCAAGGAGAACATGAAGGCGGTGCTCGCCGACATCCAGTCGGGCGCGTTCGCGAAGCGTTTCATCGGCGACCAGGACAACGGCGCGACGGAGTTCCTCGCGCTGCGCGAGAAGGCCGCCCAGCACCCGATCGAGGCGACCGGCAAGGAGCTGCGCGCCCTGTTCGCGTGGAAGCAGCAGGACGCCGACTACGTCGAAGGTTCCGCCGCGCGCTGACCCTCCCGTCTTGAGCGGATCCTGAGCGGATCCCGCGTCGACACCGCCCCCGTGGCCCCTATTGTGGGCACGGGGGCGGTGTCGTTCGCGTCATGATCGCTCCCCGCCTCCGTCTCTTGCAGTGACGGAGGAGGTCGGGATGCGTAGGCACACCGGGGTCGTGACCGGGTCGGCGATGGCCGGGGTCGGCATCCTGCTCGCGCTCGCCGCGTTCGGCGGCTTCTCGCTCGGGCTGCCCGCCGTTCAGCCGGCGTCGGCGCTCGGCGCCTCGTGGTTCATGATCGCGGTGCTGCTGATCGTGATCGGGGCCGTGGTGGCGCTCGCCGCGCGCGGGCTCGAGCAGCTCGCCGAGGAGCACGAGCCGGCTCCCGCCCGTCATCTGACTCTCGTGCGCCGCTGAGCCGTGCCGCTGCCACGCGTTCACCCGACACCCCCGCAGCCGTCCACCCGCGTTCACCCGTCCCGGTGAGCCTGGGCGCGTGCTCCGCGCCGCGCTCGCTCCGCTGACCGTCTTCGCCCTCGTCGCCGGGAGCGTGCTCGCCGCGACACCCGCCGACGCCGCCCTGCCGAAGCCCGCCGCGGGCGCGGCGAACGTGCTCGTCAACGAGCTCACGAACGGGGCCTCCCGTTTCGACAACGACGTCTTCTTCGAGCTGCGCAACTGGGGCGACGAACCCGTCGATCTCACCGGCTGGGAAGTGTACGCGTGCAACCACAAGTCGCTGCGGGCGAAGGTGGGGCTCGCGCTCGGCGATCTCACCGGCGTCGTGCTGCAGCCCGGGGAGCTCTTCACGGTGAGCCGGGTCGGGATGCCGGGCGACGACCACATCACGTCGACGTTCGACGCGACCGGGTTCGGCCTGTACCTCGAGGATGCCGACGACCGCCCCGTCGATCTCGTCGGGGCGTATCCCGACGAGCCGTGGCCGACGCCGGGCGAGTGCACGCCGGAGGGGGGCAACCTGCCGAACGTGCTCGACTTCGCGCAGGACGAGAGCTGGCAGCGGGTCGCGGCGACGGGCGACCCCGCGCGCGACTGGATCGTGGCGCGTTCGACGCCGGGCGCCCCGAACGCCGAGCGCGCCCCCGCGGTGGCACGCACGGGGGTCGTGATCGCCGAGCTCGCCGGTGCCGGTCCGGCGGGTGACGACGACGACTTCGTCGAGCTGCGCAACGACGGCGACGAGATCGTCGACCTCGGCGGCTGGCAGGTGTACCGCTGCACGGCGGCGGGGCGCGTGCGCCCCTCGACCCTGCAGGTCACGGTGCCCGCGGGCACGATCCTGAAGCCGGGCGCGACCTGGGTGGCGGGATCGCACGGGTTCACGGGCGAGGCGGATGCCCGCTACGCGACGCCGCTCGCCGACCGCGAGTTCGGCATCCTCGTGCGCACCGCGGGGGGTGAGCTCGTCGACCGCGCCGCGGTGGCCGTGCACCACGACAGCGCGTGTCAGGGCGACGTGAAGCTGCCCGCGACGCTCGACATGGCGCGCGCCGAGTCGCATCAGCGCACCGCGTCGGGGGCGTTCGTCGTGGCGCCCCGCACGCCCGGCGCTGCGAACGCGACGCGACGGGATGCCCTCGTCGACGAGGTCGGCGGCTACGACGGCCGCCCGTCGGTCGCGATCAGCGAGGTCGCGACGGATCCGTCGCCCGAGGGGATGCCGGCCGGCACGGTGCAGCGCAACTTCGTCGAGCTGGGCAACTACGGCGACGCGACCGTCGACATCGGCGGGTGGACGACGTGGCGCTGCCGTGCCGACGGGGCGCGGGCGGCGACGCCGCAGTTCACGGTTCCGCGCGGGACGCTCCTGGCACCGGGCGAGGTCTACCTGGCCGCCCGCGAGGGCACCGCGCTCGCCGCATCCGCCGGCGCCACCTACGACGTCGCGCTCTCGCTGCTCGGCACCGGCCTGTGGGTGACGGATGCCGCGGGCGAGCGGGTCGACAGCGTCGGCATCTACGCGGCCGACGTGCTCGACGCCATCAACGTGACTTCGAGCCCCTGCACGAAGGGACTCGCGCTCACGACCTACCAACCCGACCGCCTGCGGCACGAGACGTTCCAGCGCAGCCGCTTCACCGGTGTCGACGCCGACGACTTCGTCGTGCGGGAGGCGACTCCCGGCACCCTCGACGAGGTGCCGTGGGTCGACCCGACGGAGCGGGTCGACATCGTTCCCGATGCGGTCGGGGTGTCGGCGAGCGAGGTGGCGGTGCCCGCGGAGCCCGAGGGGGCTGCGGTCGAGATCGTCGAGGTGTGGGGTGGCGTGACCGAGCTCGGCCCGCTGCTCGGCCGCGTCGGGGAGGGCGAGACGCGTCTCGACCCGAACGCTGCCGCGCCGGTCGTCGACGATGCCTACGGCTTCCCGTATCAGCGGCTCGTGCTCGACGCGGAGGGGCTGCGGGAGGGTTCGACGGTGAGCTGGTCGGGTACGGGCCGCGGGCGCACGGAGGTGCAGCTCTCGGTGTGGGATGGCGCGGCGTGGCGACTGCTCGACGCGGGTACCGGCGACCGGCTCGTGCTGAGCGGCGCGTTGCGGGCGGCGGAGGTGCGTGACGGCGAGGTGACGCTGCTCGTGCAGAACGGTCCGCGCACCGAGCCGCTGCTGGCATCCGCACCCGACGGTCGACTGGAGGATCCCGAAGCGTACGACCTGTCGATCGCGCACATCACCGACACCCAGTACCTCTCGGAGTCGTACCCGGAGGTGTACGCGACGATGACGTCGTGGATCGCGGCGAACGCGCCGGGGCGCAAGATCGCGTTCGCGACGCACACGGGCGACCTCATCCAGAACTGGGTGGATCCGGAGCAGACGCCCGAGCGGGCCGTGCGGGAGTTCGCGCGGGCGTCGGCGATCCAGGGCATCCTCGACGAGGCGGGGGTGCCGAACAGCGTGTTGCCGGGCAACCACGACAACGTGCGGGGCGCCGACGCGTCGCTCTTCAACGCCGTCTTCGGCCCCGACCGCTATGCCGACGCGCCCTGGTATGGCGGGTCGATCGCGCCCGACGACAACTCGGCGAACTTCTCGACCTTCGAGGCCGAGGGGGCCCGGTTCCTCATGCTGTCGCTGCCGTACGCCTTCGACGAACCCGAGATCGCGTGGGCGCAGGCGGTCGTCGCCGCGCATCCCGACCACAACGTCATCGTGTCGACGCATGAGCACGTCACGCCCGACACCCGCGAGGCGCGCGCGACCCGGTCGACGTCGTCGCGCTGGGTCTCGCGCGGCGACGAGCTCTGGGAGCGTCTCATCGCGCCGAACCGCAACGTCGTGCTCGTCCTGTCGGGCCACTTCCACGGGCTCGGTCAGATCCGTACGGAGGACGCGGGCGGCATCCCGGGCCACACCGTGACGGAGCTCGTCGCCGACTATCAGGAGTTCCGCACGCACACGGGCGAGCGGGCGACGGGGTTCCAGCGGATGCTGCAGCTCGACCTCGCCGGCGGGGCCATCGCCGTCGACACCTTCTCGCTGCGTCTCGACGCCGCGCACGGTTTCGAGTACGACTACCGGCAGTTCGTCGCCGACACCGGGTCGCCGACGGCTCCGTCGAACGCGCGTCCGTGGCGCATCGTCGAGGCGGGGCTGAACGGGCGGTACGACGTCGACGACGACGAGTTCACGGCGCGCGCGTCGTTCCAGTACGCGAAGTCGGTGGGCACCCTCGCGGTCGTCGCGACCGATCCCGCGCCGGTCGCCGCGGGACGGGGCGCCGGGCCGCGCCCGCGGGTGTGACCGGACGGGGAGTCGCGCTCAGAGCCCGATCGATCGGTCGACGAACTCGTTCGTCAGGATGTCGTCGGCGGTGACACCTGCGGGGACGTCGACCTCGGCATCCCTCCAGCGAGGGATCGCCCGGTCGACCAGGGAGCGCACCCGGCCGACGTCGATCGCGCCGATCGAGCCGTCGCGCGCGTTCGCGATGTAGCGGCGCTCGATCAGCTGCTCGAGTGCGGCGAACGCCGCAGGGGCGTCGTGACTTTCGTCGCCGAGTTCGGCGGAGAGGTCGACGAGCAACTCGACCGTCGGCTCGGGGTCGTCGACGAACGCGACGAGGGAACGCTGGAACGCGGGCACGAGCATGCGGAGGCAGTCGGCGTGACGCACGAGCGTCTGCGGGGCGGCGGAGAGCACGCCCGCGTCGCGCGTGTACCCGATGTCGTCGATGACCTGCCAGCGTGCGGCGCGGGGCACGTCGTCCTGCTGCAACCGGTGGGGCTCGGTGAGTGCATCCCCCGCCTGGGCGCGCAGACCGCCCGCGGCGACGAAGGCGGGCACCGTCAACTCGACGTCGACATCCGTTCCCGCGACGATCTGGTCGCGGCTGATCCAGTTGGCGCCGATCGCGTACTGGATGAAGGGGTCGCCGGGCACCGCCGCGACCGGCATGAGCGACGCACCGTCGGGCGTCGAGGTCGCCGAGAACCGCTCGATGTCGCGCAGGTCGGGGTAGACCTCGGCGTCCCAGTAGAGCAGTCGAGGGTCGCGTGCGAGGGGCGCGAAGACGCCGACGGTGGGGACTCGGGTGGCGTCGAGCAGGGCGACGTCGGTGTCGACGGCACCGAGCAGCAGGTCGGCATCCTCATGCAGTTGGGTGTTGGCCGACACCCCGTCGCGCGGGTCGCCGGTGAGGATCGTGAGCGTGACGCCGGTGCGCTCGCCGTCGAGCACGAGGGGCGCGCTGATCTCGTCGCCGCGCACCCGCACGGCGTCGGCGTCGAGCATCCGGTAGAGGAACCCCCACTCGACGCGGGGGAGGGCGTCGGTCTGGATGCGCACCTCGGTGGGGCAGCCCGCGCGCACGAGGTCGACCCCCTCGTCGGCGGGCGCGGTCGAGCACGCGGCGAGGGGGAGCGCCAAGGCGAGGGCGGCGAGCCCTGAGAGTCGTCGCACGGCTCCAGTCAACCTCACTCGACCGGCGCCCGCGAACCCACGCGCCGTAGGCTGGGGGCATGCCTGCCGTCGCGCTCGGAATGCCGGTGCGGCGCCGCGACCCGAACGCCGCGCCGTCGGTCGAGGGGCGACCCGGCACCGACGCTCTCGTCGACCGGTTCGGCCGCATCGCGCGCGACCTGCGGGTGTCGATCACGTCGGCGTGCTCGCTGCGGTGCACCTACTGCATGCCCGCGGAAGGGCTGCCCGTCATCCCGATGCGCGACCTCCTCAGCGCCGACGAGATCGGCCGTCTCGTCGGCATCGCGGTGCACGACCTCGGGGTGAAGGAGGTGCGCTTCACGGGCGGCGAGCCGCTCACCCGGCCCGACCTCGTCGACATCATCCGGGCCTCGTCGTCGGTCGCCCCCGGCATCCCGCTCGCGATGACGACCAACGGCATCGGCCTCGACCGGAGGGCCGCCGCGCTCGCCGAGGCGGGGCTCACCCGGCTCAACGTGTCGCTCGACACGGTCGACCGCGAGCACTTCGCCGCCGTGACCCGGCGCGACCGGTTGCCCGCCGTGCTGCGGGGGCTCGACGCCGCGCGGGCCGCGGGGCTCGGGCCGATCAAGATCAACGCGGTCGCGCTGCGGGAGACCCTGCCGGATGCCGGCGACCTGCTCGCCTGGGCGCTCGCGAACGACGTCCGGCTGCGGTTCATCGAGCAGATGCCGCTCGACGCCGACGAGACCTGGCGGCGCGACAACCTCGT
>CAMLMQ010000175.1 GCA_946481135.1 uncultured Microbacteriaceae bacterium | reverse complement strand
CGCATCGCCGTGCCCAACAAGGGCACCCTCTCCGAGACCGCCGTCGAGATGCTCCGCGAGGCCGGCTACGCCGTGCGCCGTGACCCCAAGGAGCTGATCGTCTCCGACGCCCGCAACGACGTCGAGTTCTTCTACCTGCGCCCGCGCGACATCGCGACCTACGTCGGATCGGGAGCCCTCGACGTCGGCATCACGGGGCGCGATCTGCTGCTCGACTCGCACTCCGCCGCGACCGAGATCGAGGCGTTCGACTTCGGCGCCTCGACCTTCCGCTTCGCCGGGCCGGCGGGGGAGTTCTCGAAGCTCGGCGACCTCGCCGGGGTCCGCGTCGCGACCTCCTACTCGGGCCTCGTCGGCGACTTCCTCGAGGCGCAGGGCGTCGCGGCCACCGTCGTGCACTTGGACGGCGCCGTCGAGTCGGCCGTGCGGCTCGGGGTCGCGGATGCGGTCGCCGACGTCGTCGAGACCGGCTCCACCCTGCGCAAGCAGGGGCTGGAGATCTTCGGGCCCGTCATTCTCGAGTCGACCGCGGTGCTCATCGCGACGCGCGACGACGTCCCCGGACTCGACACCTTCCGGCGACGTCTCCAGGGCGTCATGGTGGCGCGCCGCTTCGTGCTCATGGACTACGACCTCCCCGCCGAGTTGCTCGAGCAGGCGTCGAAGGTCACGCCCGGCTTCGAGTCGCCGACCGTGTCGCCGCTGCGCGACTCGGGATGGGTCGCGGTGCGCGTGATGGTGCCCCGCGACGAGGTCAACCACCTCATGGACGAGCTCTACGCGCTCGGCGCCCGCGCCATCCTCGTCTCCTCGATCCACGCCGCGCGAATCTGATGACGGTGGTGCTGACGTGAGCGTCGCGATCCGGGTCATCCCGTGCCTCGACGTCACCGCGGGGCGCGTCGTCAAGGGCGTCAACTTCGAGAACCTGCGCGACATGGGCGACCCCGTCGAGCTCGCGAAGCGGTACTCCGAGCAGGGCGCCGACGAGATCACCTTCCTCGACGTGACCGCGACGGTGGATGCGCGCGCCACCATGTACGCGACGGTCACCGCGACCGCCGAGCAGGTGTTCATCCCGCTCACCGTCGGCGGCGGGGTGCGCAGTACCGACGACGTCGCGCGGCTGCTCGCGAGCGGCGCCGACAAGGTCGGCGTCAACAGTGCGGCGATCGCGAACCCCGCCCTCGTCGGCGACATCGCCGACCGGTTCGGCGCCCAGGTGCTCGTGCTGTCGCTCGACGTCAAGCGCAGTCCGCGCACGCCGAGCGGCTTCGTCGTCACGACGCACGGCGGGCGCACCGAGACCGAGCTCGACGCGCTCGCCTGGGCGCGCGAGGCGATCGAGCGCGGCGCGGGCGAGCTGCTCGTCAACTCGATCGACGCGGACGGCACGAAGCAGGGCTTCGACCTCGAGCTGATCACCGCGATGCGCGCGCTGTCGACCGTTCCCGTCATCGCGAGCGGGGGAGCGGGCGCGGTCGAGCACTTCGCCCCCGCGGTCGCGGCGGGCGCCGACGCGGTGCTCGCCGCCTCGGTGTTCCACGGCGGCGAGCTCACGGTGGGGAAGGTCAAGGACGCGCTCCGGGCGGAAGGGGTGAGCATCCGATGAACGTCGATGACGTCGTACGACGGGCGCGCTTCGACGCGAACGGGCTCCTGCCGGCGGTCATCCAGGAGGAGTCGAGCAAGGACGTGCTCATGCTCGGCTACATGGACGCCGAGGCGCTGCGCCGCACCCTCACGTCGGGACGTGTCACCTTCTGGTCGCGCAGCCGCCAGGAGTACTGGCGCAAGGGCGACACCTCGGGGCACGTGCAGTACGTGCGCGGCGCGGCGCTCGACTGCGACGGCGACACGCTGCTCGTCACGGTGCACCAGGTCGGACCGGCGTGTCACACGGGGGCGCACTCGTGCTTCGACGTCGACCCCCTGCAGCCTGCGACAATCGAAGGATGACGACCACGACGACCGCGGGCACGACCTCCCGCGCCGAGTTCCGCGCGGCGATCGCCGCCGGACACCGCGTCGTGCCGGTGCTGCGCCGCCTGTTCGCCGACGGGGAGACGCCGGTGGGCGTCTACCGCAAGCTCGCACTCGGCAAGCCGGGCACGTTCCTGCTGGAATCCGCCGAGCAGGGCGGCATCTGGTCGCGGTGGTCGTTCGTCGGGGTCGGGTCGCGCGGAGTGCTCACGCAGGGCGCCGACGGCGTGACCTGGATCGATTACGGGCTGCCCGCATCCCGGGCCCTCGGCGACGACTGCCCGACGGGACCGCTCGACGCGCTCACCCACCTCTACCGCCGGTGGAGCACGCCGCAGGTCGACGGGCATCCGCCGCTCACGGGCGGCCTCGTCGGGTTCATCGGCTGGGAGGCCGTACGCCAGCTCGAACGGCTGCCCGACGCGCCGCCGGCCGACTTCGACGTGCCCGGACAGGCCTTCTCGTTCGTGTCCGAGCTCGTCGCCCTCGACCATCGCACCGGGTCGGCCATCCTCATCGCCGCGGCGCTCAACGACGGCGTCGACGACGAGGACGCCCTGTGGGATGACGCGCAGCGCCGACTCGACGACCTGCAGTCGGGTCTCGCGCGGCCGAGCGACGCGTGGCTCGCGGAGGTCGACCTCGACGTCGTCCCCGAGCCGATCCCGCGGACGCCGCGTGAGGACTACCTCGCGGCCGTCGAACGCTCCCGCGAGTACATCCGAGACGGGGACGTCTTCCAGGTGGTGATCTCGCAGCGCTTCGACCACGAGATCACGGCGGAGCCGATCGACGTGTACCGCGTGCTGCGCACCCTCAACCCGAGCCCCTACATGTACCTGCTCACGCTCGAAGCCCCCGACGGGTCGGACTACGCGATCGTCGGGTCGAGTCCCGAGGCGCTCGTCAAGGTGAGCGACGGCCGGGTCATCACACATCCCATCGCCGGTTCGAAGCCGCGCGGCGAGACGCCCGAGCAGGATGTCGACTACGCCGACGAGCTGCTCGGCGACCCGAAGGAGCAGGCGGAGCACCTCATGCTCGTCGACCTCTCCCGCAACGACCTCTCGAAGGTCTGCGTGCCCGGATCCGTCGAGGTGACCGAGTTCATGCAGGTCGAGCGGTTCAGCCACATCATGCACCTCGTCTCGACGGTCGAGGGCGACCTGCGACCCGACGCGACGAGCATCGACGTGTTCCGTGCGACGTTCCCGGCGGGCACCCTCTCGGGGGCCCCGAAGCCGCGGGCGCTCGAGATCATCGACGAACTCGAGCCCGCGCAGCGCGGCGTCTACGGAGGCGTCGTGGGCTACTTCGGTCTCGCCGGCGACGCCGACCTCGCGATCGCGATCCGCACGGCCACGATCGTGGGCGGCCTCGCCCGCGTGCAGGCCGGGGCCGGCCTCGTCGCCGACTCGGATGCCGCGAGCGAGCACCGGGAAGCGCAGAACAAGGCCGCGGCTCCGTTGCGCGCGGTGGCGATCGCGAACGCGATGCGCCGACTGACCTGAGGCGGTGCTCGAATGACCCCGTCCCGCGTCCGCCTGCTCGCGCTGCTCGCCCTCGCGGCGCCGATCGCGGCGACGGCCGCGGCATCCGCCGCGAGCCCCGGGTTCGTCGCGCTCGCGCTCGCCTCGGCGGCGGCCGGCGCGGCGATGCTGCTCGCCGGCCCCGTGTTCCGGCTCGTCCTCGCCGTGCTGCTCGCGCTGCTCGGGGTCTGCGTCGTGCTCGTCGCCGTCAACACGGCCGACGCGGGCGGTCTCGGCATCCTCGCTCTCGTGGCGGGTGCCGTGCAGGTGCTCGTCGCGATCGGGGTCGCAGCCACGGTGCGTCGCTGGCCGGGGACGACCTCCCGATACTCACGCTCCCGGGTCGTCGGCGACCGTGCGAGCGAGTGGGACGCGCTCTCCGCGGGCGACGACCCGACCGACCAGTCTCGGTAGACTGGTCGCGGCCTACCACCCCGACCACGAGGAGTACCCCGACGTGAGCCACGACGAGAACGAGCCCGGTCACGGCAATTCCCCCGCGGCGTGGATCGGCGTGGTGATCATGCTCCTCGGTTTCGCGGTCGGCACGGTGGCGTTCTTCCTCGAGCTCGTCCCGGTCGTCTGGGTCGGCGTCGGCATCATCGTGTTCGGCCTGATCGCGGGCCTCGTGGCCGCGAAGCTCGGCTACGGCGTCAAGGGGCCGCGCTACGTCCCCAAGAGCCATTCCTGACCTGCTCGCGGAGCTGACGGCTGGCGCCCTCGACGACGCCGCCGGGCGCCGCGCGATGGTGCCTCTCGCCGAGGTCGAGCGTCGCGCGCTCGAGCGGTCGGCGCCGCGGAACGCGCTCGCGGCCCTCGCCCCGGCGGAGCGCGTGAAGATCATCGCCGAGATCAAGCGCGCGAGTCCGTCGCGCGGCGCGATGGCCGAGATCGCCGATCCCGCGGCCCTCGCCGTGTCGTACCAGACGGGTGGCGCGAGCGCGATCAGCGTGCTCACCGAGGGGCGACGCTTCGGCGGCTCGCTCGCCGATCTCGCCGAGGTGCGCGCGGCCGTCGAGCTGCCGGTGCTGCGCAAGGACTTCATCGCCGAGCCGTACCAGGTGTTCGAGGCGCGCGCCGCCGACGCCGACCTCGTGCTGCTGATCGTCGCCGCGCTCGACCAGACGACCCTCGTCGAACTCCACGACCTCGTGCTCCAACTGGGCATGACGCCGCTCGTCGAGACGCACTCCGCCGAGGAGGTCGAACGCGCCCTCGACGTCGGGGCGCAGCTCGTCGGCGTCAACGCGCGCGATCTCTCGACCTTCGAACTCGACCGCGACCTCTTCGCGTCACTCGCCGACCGCATCCCGTCGGGGGTCGTGCGCGTCGCCGAGTCGGCGGTCAAGACCCCGGAGGATGTCGCGCACTATCGCGCTGCGGGGGCCGACGTCGTGCTCATCGGCGAGGCCCTCGTGACCGACGGCGACCCCGTCGCCACCCTCGAATCCTTCCTGGAGGCCGGACGATGACCCTTCGATCCGCAGACGGCGGCACGCCGACTCCCGAGTCCCTGCGCGACCGCCCCGGTCCGTTCTTCGACGCCTACGGCGGTCGTTTCATGCCTGAGTCGCTCATCAAGGCGATCGACGAGCTGGCCGCCGCGTACGACGCGATGAAGGCCGACCCGGCCTTCCACGCCGAGCTCGCCGAGCTGCACCGCACGTACACGGGCCGTCCGTCGATCATCACCGAGGTGCCGCGGTTCGCCGAGCACGCGGGCGGCGCGCGCATCATCCTCAAGCGCGAAGACCTCAACCACACGGGCTCGCACAAGATCAACAACGTGCTCGGCCAGGCGCTGCTCACCAAGCGGCTCGGCAAGAAGCGCGTGATCGCCGAGACCGGCGCCGGTCAGCACGGTGTCGCGACGGCGACGGCCGCCGCGCTCTTCGGTCTGGAGTGCACCGTCTTCATGGGCGAGGTCGACACCCAGCGGCAGGCGCTCAACGTGGCCCGGATGCGCCTGCTCGGTGCTGAGGTCATCCCCGTCACGACCGGGTCGCGCACCCTCAAGGACGCGATCAACGAGGCCTACCGCGAGTGGGTGACGAGCGTCGAGACGACCAACTACATCTTCGGCACCGCCGCCGGCCCGCACCCGTTCCCGGCGATGGTGCGCGACTTCCAGAAGATCATCGGCGAGGAGGCGCGCCAGCAGGTGCTCGACCTCACCGGGCGTCTCCCGGATGCCGTCATGGCGTGCGTCGGCGGCGGCTCGAACGCGATCGGCATCTTCCATGCCTTCCTCGACGATCGCAGCGTGAAGCTCTACGGGATCGAGGCGGCCGGCGACGGCGTCGACACCCCGAAGCACGCCGCGACGATCGAGCGCGGACGCCCCGGCGTGCTGCACGGGTCGCGCTCGTACGTGCTGCAGGACGAGGACGGGCAGACGGTCGAGTCGCACTCGATCTCGGCCGGGCTCGACTACCCGGGCGTGGGTCCCGAGCACGCGGCGCTGCACGACCGCGGGCGCGCGACCTACCTGCCGGCGACCGACACCGAGGCGATGGAGGCCCTGCGCCTGCTTAGCCGCACGGAGGGCATCATCCCCGCGATCGAGTCGGCCCACGCGCTGGCCGGGGCCCTGCGCCTCGGGCCCGAGCTCGGACCCGAGGGCATCATCCTCGTCAACCTCTCCGGCCGCGGCGACAAGGACA
>CAMLMQ010000174.1 GCA_946481135.1 uncultured Microbacteriaceae bacterium | reverse complement strand
GTCCAGTGCAGGTAGCAGGCGTGGGGGCCGCTCGCGGCGATCGTGTCGTAGCCGACCGTGTTGCCGTCGATGCGGGCGCGGCGATCGAAGGTGCCCTCGACGACGCGCTCGCCGCGGGGGGCCGCGATCGCGGCGGGCAGGTCGGCGATCACCTCGTCGAACCCGCGCTTCGTCGCGACGACGGCGGCGCGCAGCTCATCGAGCTCCCACGGGTCCTTCACGAACCGCAGCTCGGCGAGGTCGCTCGCGAGGGTCGCGTCGCCCTCGTCTTCGACCTTCTCGGCGTCGACCGCGGCGAGCAGGCGCCGCCCGTCGACCTGGTCGGTGAGCGCCGGGTCGGCGTCGCGCACGACGAGGGTCGACGCGTCGAGCCGGTCGAGCACACCCTCCAGCTCGGCGAGGTCGGCGGTGAGGATGCCGAGATCGGCGGCGACGTGCGCGAACGACGGGCGGGGGCCGGTCCAGAACTCGCCGATCGCGGCGTTCGCGTAGAACTCGGTCGTGTCGCGGCCCGCGGCGGGACGGAAGTAGAGCGTCACCTCGTGGCCGTCGCCGACCGGCTCGAAGACGAGTACCGAGTCGGGCACGGCATCCGACCCCCACCCGGTGAGATAGGCGAACGCCGAATGCGCGCGGTACGGGTGGTCGGTGTCGTTGGAGCGCACCCGCGCCGGACCCGCGGGCACCAGCAGCCGCATCCCGGGGTACTGCGCCGAGAGCCGCAGCCGACGCGCCGCGGCGTAGGGGGCGGCGACGCGCGGCGACGGGGTGACGTCGGGGCGTTCGGCCCATCCCCCCGAGATGTAGGAGCGGAACGTGTCGTCGCTCGGCAGCGCGGACCGGTTCGCGGTCGTGCGGGCGGGGGCGTCGGTGCGGGGGGCGGGGCTGGACTGGTCGGCCATCCCCCCATTGTCATCCCGCGGGCCGCAGCTGCGCGACGATCGGCCGGTGGTCGCTGCCGGCGTCGTCGAGCGTGTCGATCACGCGGAAGCCGACGAAGTCCCAGTTGGGCGTCGCCATGACGTGGTCGATGGGGGCTCCGAGCAGCGTCGGCAGCAGCACCGGCCAGGTGCCCACCGCGGCGTTGCCGGTCAGTCGTGCGCCGTCTCGGCATCCCCCGAGGCCGCCGCTCGTCGCCGACGCCTGATCGAGCCCCGTGTAGTGGTCGAGGGTCGAGTTGAGGTCGCCCGCGAGGATGACGTTCTCGCCCTCGCAGCGGGCGGCGAGCCACTGCAGGCCCTGCCGCCATCCCGCCATCTCGCCCGGCACGGGGGCGACGGGATGCGCACCCACGATCACCGGGCCGCGGCCGTCGGCCGGCACCGCGAGCACCGACGGCAGCGTCTCGGTGCCGCCGCGGGAGTCGTCGCGCACGTACTCGCCGAGCGCGCGGTCGATCAGCACGACCGTCGACCGCGCGGTGAGTTCGGGGTCGTAGGCGAGTGCGAGCACCTGCAGGTCGCGGCCCGAGGCGAGGGCGACCGCGGCGCCGTAGTCTTCGGTCGTCTCGGGCAGCACGACGATGTCGGCATCCGTCTCGGTGACGAGGCCCACGACCGTCTCGGGCGCGACCTCGTCGCCGAGGGTGTTCCAACTCAGCACCGTCACGTCGCCCGGCAGCTTCTCGGCGAACGCCGTGTCGCCCGCGCCGCGCGTCGACAGCACCGCGAGCTGGATACCGGCGAACGCGAACAGCAGCAGCGCGAGTCCGCCGGCGAAACCGCGCACCGCCCGCGACCCGAGCGCGATCACCGCGAACAGCAGCCCGCCGAGCACGGCGACCGCGGCCAGGAGCCCCCGCATCGTCGTCACCTGCACGACCCCGGTCTCCCGCTGGATGCCGAGCAGCTGCGGCCACGCGGCGACGAGCAGCAGCGCCCCGATGGCGACGAGGAACAGGGCGGAGAGCACGCGGCGGAACATGGCCCGTCGAGCCTACGATGGCGGGATGCCCGCGCCTGTGATCGACCTGCATGCGCACAGCAGCGTCTCCGACGGCACCGAGTCGCCCGCCGAGCTCGTCGCGGCCGGAGTCGCCGCCGGACTCGACGTGCTCGCGATCACCGACCACGACTCGACGGCCGGCTGGGTGCCCGCGTTCGAGGCGGCCGACGGCACCGGCCTCACGGTGCTGCCCGGCATGGAGCTCTCGACGCAGCTTGACGGGGCGAGCGTGCACCTGCTCGCCTACTTGATCGACCCCGCGCATCCCGGCCTGCTCGCCGAGACGGAGCGCATCCGGGCCGAGCGCCTGCACCGCGCCGAGTCGATGGTGCAGCGCATCGCCGTCGACTACGCCCTCGACTGGGAGGATGTGCTCGCCCAGACCACCCCGGGAGCGACCGTCGGGCGCCCGCACATCGCCGACGCGCTCGTCGCCCGCGGCCACGTGCCCGACCGGTCGGCGGCGTTCCAGAGCATCCTGCATTGGCGCGGCGGCTACTACCGCCCGCACCAGGCGCCCAAGCCGCTCGAAGGCGTCGAGCTCATCGTCGCCGCGGGCGGCGTGCCGGTGCTCGCGCACCCCGGCGGGCGCGGGCCGGATCGGGTCTTCAGCGAGAAACGCATCCGCGCGATGGTGGATGCCGGTCTCGCCGGGGTCGAGATCGGTCACCGTGACAACCCGGCATCCTCCCGGGAGCGCTGGACGGAGGTCGCCGCCCGCTACGGGCTGCTCATCACCGGGTCGAGCGACTACCACGGCACCGGCAAGCCCAACGTGCTCGCCGAGAACACGACGTCGCCGGAGGACTACGCGCGCATCCTCGAGCTCGGGTCGGGCGTGGAGCCCTTCACGGGGTGATTCGCTGATTGCCCGACTTCGTCACCCTGTCGCGCGCGAGGGCGACGAAGTCGGGCAAACGGGATGCGGGGGTCGGCCTCAGCGAGTCCAGCGCGCCGAGAGCGGGGCATCCGGCCCCTGGAGCACGAGCTCGTTCGCCGAGCACGCCGCCTGCACCGTTGGGATGTCGGTGTAGTCGATCGCGGGCACGGGCGCCTCGGGGTCGGCGGGTGCGTCGCCGTCGGGCACCTGCGCCCAGTTCGCGAGGTCGATCGTGTCGGGGGTCGACCCCGCCGACCAGTCGCCCGATCCCGAGTACGCCGACGTCTGGTCGAGCGGAACACTCGTCTCGCCCGCCACGATCGTGCCCGTCGTGGTGAGGGCGATGTCGGTCGCGACGAGGCCGTCGTCGGTGAAGGTGATCGTGCCCGCCCCTTCCATCGCGAACCCCTCGATCGGCAGGCCCAGACCGAGCACGAACGCCTCCGACTGGGCGGCGTAGTCGGGAACGTCGAGCTGCCACGTGCCGACGACGCACGGAGTCTCGGCCGCGCCGTCGTCGCCCGCGGGCTCGTCGACGGGGTCGCCGGTCGGGGCGGTGCAGCCGGCGAGCAGCAGCAGCGCCGCGGCGGTGAGGGGGATCGTGATGCGCATGGGGCCTCCGATGTCCAGGGGTACGTTCTCACGACGTCGGGGGTGCCGTCCACGGTTGACGGCTTACCCTCGACGCATGCCCCGTCGTTACCGCAACGAGCCGATCTACACCGGCGCGATCGGCGTCGGTCGCCTTCTCTTCGGGATGCTCGGCGTGAAGCTGCGCGTCGCCGGCCGCGAGCATCTCCCGCTCGAGGGGGGAGCGGTGATCGCGATCACGCACTTCGGCTATCTGGAGTTCGCGATCGTCGAGTGGATGACGTGGCTCGCGAACCGGCGCCGCATCCGCTTCATGGCGAAGAAGGGCGCGTTCAAGGGCTGGCCGCTCGGGGCGCTCATGCGCAACATGAAGCACATCCCCGTCGACCGCACCGCGGGAGCGGGGGCGTACGACGAGGCGGTCGCGGCGTTGCGGCGGGGCGAGCTCGTGGGGGTCTTCCCCGAGGGCACGGTGAGTCGCAGCTTCGAGGTGCAGCGACTCAAGGCGGGGGCGGTGCGGCTCGCGCAGGCGGCGGGCGTGCCGGTGGTCCCGGTCGCGGTGTGGGGCGCGCATCGCATCCTCACCAAGAAGGCGAAGGGGCGCGCGTTCGAGCGTGTGGGCGTGCCCGTGTACGTCGCGATCGGCGAGCCGATGCGGGTGGCCGAGGATGCCGACATCCACGACGCGTCGGATGCGCTGCGGGCCACGCTCCAGCAGCTCACCGACCGGCTGCAGGACATCTACCCCGTCGACGGCGCGGGGCAGTGGTGGCAGCCGGCGCGGCGGGGTGGCACGGCGCCGAGCGTCGCGGAGGTCGAGCACGAGCAGCGGGGGTCGCGGCGGCCGGGGTCGTTTCCGGATGCTGACGGGGAGTAATCCTCCACAGGGCTCTCTTACGCCGCTCATCCACAACCAAATGTGCTTCTGACCAGGGAAAAGCAATGTCGGTGGTGGGTGTCATCGTATTCACATGGCCCCGACGGAGACCCTCGAGACGGTGATCGCGCACCTGCGCGACATCGGCGCGGCGGGTGCCCCTGCTCGGGATGACACTTCTCGGGATGACGCCGAGGCGTGCGCGTGGGCCGCGACGGTCGAAGAGGCGGGCCGTCTCGTCGACGCGCTGCGGGTCGCGGCGGCGGCCGACCTCGCCCATCGGTCACGGCCCGAGCTCGGCGAGGCGTCGCTCGCGCGACGGCACGGATGCCGCACCGCGGCGCAGCTGCTCGAACGGCTCACGCGGGCGTCGGCGCGCGAGACCAGCCGCCGCGTGAAACTCGGCGCCCGGGTCACGGCGCGCGCCGCCCTCGACGGAACGCCCCTGCCCGCCGAGCACCCGCTCGTCGCGGCGGCGCTCGCCGAGGGCGCGATCGGCACGGATGCCGCGGCCGTCATCACGGGATGCCTCGCGCAGTGCGCCGACCGGGCGTCGCTCGACGACCGCGACGCCGCCGAGCAGCACCTCGTCGAGGTCGCCCGCACCGAGCCCGCCGACGTCGTCGCCGTCCACGCCCGCCTCTGGCGCGACGCCCTCGACCCCGACGGCGCGGAGCCTCGCGACGAGCAGCTGCGGGCGCGGCGCGAGTTCCGCATCGGTCGGGATGTCGACGGCATGACGCCCTTCTCGGGCTGGGCCGATCCGCGCAACGCCGCGCTGCTGCGGGCCGCGGTCGCCGAGCGCACCGCTCCGAGCCGCGCGCCGCGCTTCGTCGACCCCGACGACCCGCTCGTCGACTGCGAGGGCGAGGCGCCCGTCGACCACCGCACGCGCGAGCAGCGCTCGTTCGATGCGCTCTTCGGGCTGCTCGAAGCGGGCGTGCGGGCCGACTCCGCCGACTCGGGTCCGCTGCACAGCACCGCCACCGTCAACGTCGTCGTGTCGCTCGCCGACCTCCGCGACGGGGTCGGCGTCGGCTACCTCGACGACGTCGCCGAACCGGTGTCGGCCGCGACCGCCAACGAGATCGCGTGCGACGCCGGCATCCGTCTGCACGTCGTCGGCGACGGCGGCGAGCCGCTCTGGCTCGGCATGCGCGAACGCTACTTCACCGCCCCGCAGCGCCGCGCGCTCGGCGTGCGCGACGGAGGGTGCGTCTGGCCGCAGTGTGGTGCCCCGCCGTCGTGGTGCCACGCGCACCACGTCACGCCGTACTCCGAGGGCGGCGCGACCGACGTCGACAACGGCGTGCTGCTCTGCGCGTACCACCACCATCTGCTGCACCGCGGCGAGTACCGGCTGCGCATGACCCGGGGCAGACCCGAACTGCAGGCGCCGCGGTGGGTCGACGCCGAGCAGCGCTGGCGACCGGTGTCGCGGGCGCGGGTGCGTGAAGTGGTGGTGCCGCTGCGGCGGTGAAACGGCGCGGTGCCGACTAACCGGTGACTACGCCGTCGCGGGCGGGGTGGCGGGGGCGCCGCCGCCCGAACCGCCGCGGCGACGACGGGTGCGCTTGCGACGCGCGGGCGTCGAGCCGTCGTGCGTGCCGCCACCCTCCTGGCGCGGGGTGCCGTCGGCCGTGGTCGCGCCCGCGGGAGCCGCCTGCTGACCGCGACCGTCACCCGAGCGACCCGAGCCGCCGCGCGACCGCGTGCGCTGCCGCGGCGGGCGGTCGCCGCCCTCGCCCGACGACGCCGGGCGCGGCTCGCGCTCGCGGTGCGGGGCCGCTGGCGTGGACTTGAGGCGACCCTTGGCATCCTTCGGGATGTCGAGGTCCTCGTAGAGGTGCGGCGACGACGAGTACGTCTCCACCGGCTCGGGGATGCCCATCTCGAGCGCGCGGTTGATGAGCGCCCACTTGTGCATGTCGGCCCAGTCGACGAACGTCACCG
>CAMLMQ010000173.1 GCA_946481135.1 uncultured Microbacteriaceae bacterium | reverse complement strand
CCCTGCGGATCCTCGTGCTGGAGAAGGAGATCGCCGGCTTCGGCGCGTCGGGGCGCAACGGCGGATGGTGCAGCGCGCTGTTCCCGCGGTCCGCCGGGTCGCTCGAACGCGCGCACGGCCGGAGCGCGGCGATCGCGATGCGGCGGGCGATGGTCGACACGGTCGAGGAGGTCGGACGGGTGCTGCGCGCCGCGGGCATCGACGCCGACTTCGCCCGTGGCGGCACGATCGCCTACGCCCGTTCGGGGCCGCAGAAGCGGGCCGCGCTCGGCGAGATCGCACAGGCGAACGCCTACGGAGTCGACGAGCTCACGTGGCTCGGCGCCGACGAGGTGCGGGCCGAGGGTGCGCTCGGCGCCGTGCTCGACCGCAACTGCGCGCGGCTGCATCCCGCGAAGCTCGTGCGCGGACTCGCCTCGGCCGTCGAACGTCGAGGCGTGCGCATCCTCGAGGGCACCGAGGTGACCGCGATCGCCCCCGGTCGCGTCACCACGACGCGCGGCGTCGTCACCGCCGACCGCATCGTACGCGCCACCGAGGGGTACACCGCGGGTCTGCGCGGCGAGCGGCGGCGCCTCGTGCCGCTCTACTCGCTCATGATCGCGACCGAGCCGCTGCCCGCCGCGTTCTGGGAAGAGGTGGGTCTCGACCACGGGCAGACCTTCACCGACTACCGGCACCTCCTCGTCTACGGTCAGCGCACCGCCGACGACCGGATCGCCTTCGGCGGCCGCGGCGCGCGCTACCACTGGGGCAGCGCGATCCGGCCCGAGTTCGACCGCGACGAGCGCGTGTTCGAGCACCTCCGCCGCGCCCTCGGCGAGCTCTTCCCGGCGACGCGGGATGCCGCGATCACCCATCGCTGGGGCGGACCGCTCGGGGTGCCGCGCGACTGGCACGCCTCCGTGGGCTACGACCCGTCAACCCGGATCGGGCACGCGGGCGGGTACGTGGGGGACGGCCTGTCGACGACGAACCTCGCGGGGCGCACCCTCGCCGACCTGCTCACCGACGGGCGCTCCGAGCTGACGCAGCTGCCGTGGGTCGGGCACCGGTCGCCGACGTGGGAGCCCGAGCCGCTGCGGTTCCTCGGCACGAACGCGGGGATGACCGCGATGGCGATCGCCGACGCGGAGGAGCGCCTGACCGGACGGCCGTCGCTGGTGGCGCGGCTCATGGGGCCCCTCGTCGGACACTGACGGCATCCCGCACCACCCGGATCCGGCGGATTCGGAATATTGTTGTCGCGTCACTCATTATGGATGACATGACAACCATTGACACCCTGTCGACCCATCCGGCCTTCGTCGCGGGCACCTGGAAGCTCGACCCCACCCACTCGACCATCGCCTTCACCGTGAAGCACCTCGCCATCTCGAAGGTGCGCGGAACGTTCGAGAGCTTCGACGTGACCGTCGTGACCGCGCCCGAGGACTCCGACGGCATCCACAGCATCGAGGCCGTCATCGACGTCGCCTCCGTCAACACCAACCAGGCCCAGCGCGACGCCCACCTGCGGACGAGCGACTTCTTCCTCGTCGACGAGCACCCGACCGCCGTGTTCCGCTCGAGCGGCGGCACGTGGGACGGCGACGCCTTCACCCTCGAAGGCGAGCTCACCCTGCGCGGCGTCACGAAGCCCGTCACCCTCACGGGCGAGCTCGGCGGCGTCACCACCGACGGCCAGGGCGGCACGCGGGCCGGCGCGTCGGCGACGACGACCATCAACCGCCACGACTTCGGTGTGAGCTGGAACGCCGCCCTCGAGGCGGGCGGCCTCACCCTCGGCGACGACGTCAAGCTCGACATCGACATCCAGGTCGTGCTGCAGCCCGAGTGACCGCGGGCGGTCGCGAGGGGCGCGTCAAGCCCCCCGCGACCGCCTCCCGTCGTGCGTAGCGTCGGAGCATGTCGACACTCGCCGCGACCCCGTCCCGCCCGTCGCCCGCACGCTCCGTGCTCGCGCTCGTCGCGTTCCTCGCGATCGCCTACGGCGCGGCCGCGCTCGGCAGCATCGCGACCATCAGTCAGGTCGACGGCTGGTACGCCGAGGCCGAGAAGGTCGTCTGGACTCCCCCGAACGTCGTGTTCGGGCCGGTCTGGACCGTGCTGTACGGCCTCATGTCGGTCGCGGCCTGGCTCGTCTGGCGGGAGCGCGAACACACCGACGTGCGGCGCCCGCTCACGATCTACGTGATCCAGCTCGTGCTCAACGCTGTCTGGACGCCCGTCTTCTTCGGTCTCTACCCGTTCATCGGGGTGACCGCGCTCTGGATCGCGGCGATCATCATCATGGCCCTCGATGTCGCGGTGCTGCTCACGATGCTCGCCTTCTGGCGCGTGCGGCGCATCGCCGCGGTGCTGCTCATCCCGTATTGGGCGTGGGTGCTCTACGCGACGACGCTCAACATCGGCGACGCCGTGCTCAACGGTTAGCCGTCGGACTCCGCGGGGAAGAGGGCGTCGATCTCGGCGACCTCCTCGGCCGTCGGCCGCCACGCGGTGCCGGCGGCCGCGTTCGCCCGGATCTGCTCGGGCTTCGTCGCGCCCGCGATGACGCTCGACAGCACGGGCTTCGCGAGGAACCACCCGAACGTGGCCTCGAGCAGGCCGATGCCGCGCGCGGCGGCGAAGGACTCGAACGCCTCGATCGCGTCCCACGGGGCGTTCTCGTGCACCTCGGGGCGCTGGCGGCCGATGCGGGAGTCGGCGGGGAGGGTGTCGCGGGAGAACTTGCCGGTGAAGAGGCCGTTCGCGAGCGGGAAGTACGGCAGGAAGCCGAGTCCGAGACTCTCGGCCTCGGGCAGCACGTCGGCCTCGGCTCCGCGGGCGAGGAGGCTGTAGTGGTTCTGCGCCGACGTGAAGCGCGCCGTGCCGCGCCGCTGCGCCTCGGCATCCGCGTCGGCGAGCTGGCCGCCGTCGAAGTTGGAGTGACCGATCGCGCCGACCTTCCCCTCGCGCACGAGCTCGTCGAGTGCGTCGAGGGTCTCGGCGATCGGCGTCGCCGGGTCGGGCGTGTGCAGCTGGTAGAGGTCGATGTGCTCGACGCCGAGCCGCTGCAGCGACCCCTCGACGGCCGCGCGGATGTAGGCCCGACCGCCCTTCGGCCCCACGTCGGCGAGCGGGCTCGGATACCCCGAGTGACCGAACTTCGTCGCGATGACCGCCTCGTCGCGCCTGCCCCGCAGCGCCGCGCCGAGCCGGGTCTCGCTGAGTCCGTACTCGGCGCCGTAGATGTCGGCCGTGTCGAAGAACGTCACCCCGGCGTCGAGCGCGGCGTGCACGACCGCGTCGGTGCCCGCCTGGTCGAACGTCGCGGTGCCGGCGCGTCCGAGGTTGTTGCAGCCGAGGCCGACGACGCTGACGAGGGGACCTGCGGTGCCGAGGGTGCGCGATTCCATGCCTCCACCCTCTCACCCCTCCCCCCTGACTCCGCGACTCGGCGGACCCTCCCCAGGGTCGGAGGGCGGGGGTTGTCCGCGGTGTCCGAAATCCGCGAACCGACGTCGGTCGCGGACCGTACGCTCGGAGGCATGACGAGGTCCACTCCCCCTCCCGCCCTCCGTCGGCTGCGCAGCCCGATCGGGCGCATCGAGATCGTCGGCGACGGCGCCGCGGTCACCGGGCTCGCGATCGAGCGCGACGGGATGCTGCCGCACGACGACCTTCCCGAGACGCCCGACCCGGTCGTCGACGCCGCGGTCACCCAGCTGGAGGAGTACTTCGCGGGCACCCGACGAGACTTCGACGTGCCCGTGACGCTCGCCGGCACGGCGTTCCAGCGCGACGTGTGGGATCAGATCGCCCGTCTCGGGTTCGGCGAGACCGCCTCGTACGGCGACCTCGGACGCGGAACCGGCCGCGCCACGGCGGGCCGCGCCGTCGGCGGCGCCGTCGGCGCCAACCCCGTGCCGATCATCATCCCGTGCCATCGCATCCTCGGCTCCGACGGCATGATCACGGGCTACAGCGGCGGCGAGGGCATCCCGACGAAGTCGTGGCTGCTCGCCCACGAGGGCATCGCGCATCGCGTTCCCCGCGGCACCGCGGACGCCACGTTGTTCGACCTCGAAGCCGGATCGGCGGAGGCGGCGGTCGAGGCGGCGCAGGCCGCGGGAGCCGCGTGACCCGCGCGGAGCTCGTCGTCGGCGACGACGGCCGCGTCCGCTGCGGATGGATCGGCAGCGACGCCGAGTATCGCCGCTACCACGACGAGGAGTGGGGCGTGCCCCTGCGCGGCGATCAGGCGCTGTTCGAGAAGATCAGTCTCGAGGGCTTCCAGGCGGGGCTCTCGTGGATCACGATCCTGCGGCGGCGGCCGGGGTTCCGCGAGGCGTTCGACGGCTTCGACCTCGACGTCGTGGCCGGCTACGACGAGACCGACGTCGAGCGGCTCATGGCCGACGAGCGCATCATCCGCAATCGCGCCAAGGTGCTCGCCACGATCGGCAACGCCCGCATCGTGCGTGACCTCGTCGCGACCGAGCCGGGCGCGCTCGAACGCATCGTCTGGTCCCACGCCCCGACCGCGCCGCGCCCCCGCCCCGCGACCTGGGCCGACGTGCCCGCCACGACCGCGGAGTCGGAGGCGCTCAGCCGCGAGCTGCGCGGCCGCGGGCTGCGCTTCGTCGGCCCGACGACGATGTACGCGCTCATGCAGTCCGCGGGTCTCGTCGACGACCACCTCGTGGGATGCTGGCGCGCGGACTGACCGCGGATCTCACACGACGAGGTCGAGTTCGCCCGGCGCTCCCCGCTCCAGCCGGATGCCCTCGGCTCGGGCCCAGCGGAGCAGCGCGTCGACATCCGGATGGTCGACGCCCGCGAGCAGGAGCCGGCGCGTGAACGCGCCCTTCCCCTTCTTGTTGAAGTGGTTGAGCGCGCGACGACGTCCGTCGTCACCCTCGGCGACCACGCGCACGTAGACGGCGTCGGGCCGCTGCGGCAGCGGGAGCAGAGCCGCGTACGCCTCGGAACGCAGATCGACGAGGAGTCCGGGCTGACCGGCGAGCAACCCCGCGCCGGGGGCCCAGAGGCGCCGCATCGTCGTGCCGGGAAGCCGCGAGTCGGGCGAGAGCCGATAGGCGGGGATGGGGTCGAGCGCCCCCGTGAGTCCGAACAGCGCCGACGCGATCGCGACGTGCTCCCCGGCGAAACGCCGGGCATCCGGCGGCAGCGAGCCGGCATCCAGCTCGTCGAACAGCACGCCGTCGTAGCGGTCGATCGCGGCCATCGTCGGCGACGTCGTCACGACCCGGTTGCGCGCCGCCTCCCCCGCGCTCGCGGGACCCAGCCGCAGCATCCCGGCCGCCGCCCCCAGGTTGCGCGACAGGGTCCGCAGCGCCGCGAGCGCGGCACGTCGTGGCGCCGTGAGTTCGGGGAACCGCAGCGCCGCCAGGTCGAGGGGCGCGCCGTCACCGCCGGGCCGCTTCGTCTCCGACGGCGGCAGGAGGATGAGCACCGATCAGCCCCGCACGAACGCGACCACCTGGTCGACGAGCACCGGCACCGGCTGCACCGTGTCGAGGGTGATGCGCGGTATCGCTCCCGACTCGCCGCCCCAGGCCTCCCACTCGTCGAGACTCTGCTCGACGGCGTGCCACGTGGGTTCGGCGATGTGCGCGAGCTGGCGTCCCCGCGCCTCGAGCCGGGCGCGGTGAACCTCGGGATCCGAGCAGAGCACCTCGACGAATCGGATCGGCACCCCCCGGCGTGCCGCGAGGCGTATCCACTGGTCGCGGGCGGGCTCGACGGCGTTGACCGCGTCCACGATGATCCCGCCGCGACCCGCGAGCACCGAATCGGCGATCGTCTCGGCGACGAGATACGCGGCGAGCCCGGTCGGCTGGTCGGCGTCGATCCCCGCCGAGAGGATCGCCGACTCGATCGGATCGACCGAGACGACAGGAAGCGCGAGCTGCGCGCCGACGGCCTCCGCGACGGTGCTCTTCCCCGTGCCGGGCAGCCCGGCCATCACGATGAGCATGGCGATGCCCCCTCGAAACTGAACGTCCGTGGCGGACGATCAGACGAGCGTAGCCTGACCGGCGACGATCGTGACGGTGTCGTTCTGCACCGAGAGGAAGCCGTCCTCCGCGTTCGCGGTGACGACGGCACCCTCCCACGGCGTGATGCGCACCTCGCCCGCGGCGAGCACCGCGAGGATGGGCTCGTGACCGGCCAGGATGCCGATCTCGCCCTCGGTGGTGCGCGCGACGATCTGCTTCGCCTCGCCCGACCACACCTCGTGGTCGGCCGCGAC
>CAMLMQ010000172.1 GCA_946481135.1 uncultured Microbacteriaceae bacterium | reverse complement strand
CCCGTGGGTTGAGTAGCGCCGCGCAGCGACGCGTATCGAAACCCGGTATGTCGAAGGTGGGGTTTCGATACGCGTGCCGCTCACGCGGCGCGCTACTCAACCCGCGATCCTGCTGTGCGATTTCGATATGCGTGCCGCTCACGCGGCGCGCTAGTCAACCCGCGGGCGGCAGGGTCAGGTCGCGGCGAGGCGGGCCTTCTCGTGCTCGACGTCGAAGTCGGCGGGCGGCCACCCGAGGTCGAGGTCGCGCAGCGTGTCGAGCAGCAGCTGCTGCACGGCGAGCCGGGCGTACCACTTGCGGTCGGCCGGCACGACGAACCAGGGCGCGTCGTCGGTCGAGGTGCGGGCGATCGCGATGCGGTACGCCTCCTGGTAGGCGTCCCAGTGCTGCCGCTCGTCGACATCCCCCGGGTTGTACTTCCAGTGCTTGTCCGGGCGCTCGAGACGCTCGGCGAGACGCTGCTTCTGCTCGTCGCGGGAGAGATGGAGCATGACCTTCACGATGCGCGTGCCCGCGCGCACGAGCTCGCGCTCGAAGTCGACGATGAGCCCGTACCGCTCCTCGACCGCCTCGGGCGTCGAGAACCCGCGCACCCGGTGGATGAGCACATCCTCGTAGTGCGACCGGTCGAAGACGCCGATCATCCCCGGTCCCGGCAGGCGCGGGCGGATGCGCCAGAGGAAGTCGTGCGCCTTCTCCTCGTCGGTCGGCGCCTTGAAGGCGGCGAGCTCGACGCCCTGCGGGTCGACGGAGCCGATGACGTGTTTGACGACCCCGCCCTTGCCCGCGGTGTCCATCGCCTGCAGCACGAGCAGCACGCGGCGTTCGTCACCGAACCGGCTCGCGGCGAAGAGGCGCTCCTGCAGGTCGGCGAGCTCGTCGGCGCCCTCGGCGAGGGCGAACTGCCCCACCTCCTTGCCGCCGACGAACCCGGGCGTCGCCGCCGTGTCGATCGCGGCGAGGTCGACGTCGGCCCCCGCGCGCAGCAGTTCCCTCATGCGCCCGACCCTAGGCCGGTCACCGCGCCAGGGGAACCTCCACGAGCACACGATCGCCGGATGCCGACAGCGCATCCTCGAGCTCGCCGCGGGTCGCCGCGAGGCGGTGCTGCCATCCGTAGGCGGCGGCGAGCGCCGCGAGGTCGACCGACTGCGGGGTGTAGAGCACGCGGTCGAAGAGCTCCGGGTCGGCGGTCGCGGCGACCTCGAGCGAGTCGAAGATCGTGCCCCCGCCGTCGTTGCCGACGATGACCTGCATCCGCGGCGCCGGCTCTCCGGGGGTGGGGGCGAGCGATCCCGCGTCGTGCAGCAGCGCGAGGTCGCCGAGCAGCACGCGCGTCACCCCCGCCCGGTCCTGGTCGGAGGCGGCGAGCGCCACCCCGGTCGCGGTCGCGATCGTGCCGTCGATCCCGGCGAGGCCGCGGTTCGCGATGACGGGGATGCGCTTGCCGGGGGCGACGCGGTCGAGGTCGCGCACGAGTCGGGAGGCGCCGAGTACGAGGCGGTCGTGCGGCCAGGTGATCGCCCAGACGGCCTCTGCGAGCATCCGGCGGGTGACCGGCTGCCGCACGCGATCCAGCTGGGCGCGGGCGAAGGCGGCACGCTCGAGACGGTCGTCGCCGGTCGATACCGCGGTCGGCTCCTCGACCGCGAGCAGTTCGCGGGCGGCGTGCACCCACGGGCCCACCCAGCCCCGCGACTCGGGGTCAGGCACCCCGCTGATGACCACGCCTGACACGTGCCGGGCGCGTCGGCCGGGATCGTAGGCATCCCGCTCGGGACCGCGCACCGCGATCACCTCGACGTCGCCGCGCTCCAGCAGGGCGGGCACCTCGCGGCTGAGCGTCGGATGCCCGAACACGACGGCGCGCTCGACGCGGTCGCCGAAGCCCGGCTCGCGCAGCAGCTCGCGGTACGTCGGCACGAGGTGCGGGCCGAACCGCGCGCCGCTCGTCACCTCGGCGAGCAGCGGAGCGCCGAGCTCGCGGGCGACCTCCTCCGCGCGTTCCCCCGCGCCGGTGCCGGCGATCACGACGGTGCGCGGTCCCGGGACGAGTTCGACGGGGGCGCCGGGGGCGGGCGGGCGCCATGTGCCGGCCGTCACCGCGGGCACGTCGACGACCGACGAGAGCGGATCACGCAGCGCGAGATTGACGTGCACGGGGCCGGGGAGGGCATCCATCACCTCGGCCGCGAGGTCGGCCGCACCGTCGCCCGACTCGGGTGCGGGCACATCCCACGCCCGGCGCACCGCCGAACCGAAGATGCCCGCCTGCACGGTCGCCTGATTCGCCCCGATGCCGAGCAGTTCGGCCGGGCGGTCGGCCGTCACGACGACGAGAGGCACGCCCGAGTGCGACGCCTCGAGCACGGCCGGGTGCAGGTTCGCGACCGCCGTGCCCGAGGTCGTCACGACGATGGTCGGCGCCCCCGACTCGCGCGCGAGCCCGACGGCGAGGAACCCCGCGGAGCGCTCGTCGATCCGCACCCGCAGGCGCACCGCACCCCGGCGCTCGTACTCGGCGGCCGCGAGGGCGAGGGCCTGCGACCGCGATCCGGGACACACGACGATGTCGCGTACCCCGCGGCGGATCAGCTCGCCGAGGAAGGAGACCGAGAAGGCGCTCGCGGCCGACGCGGCCGGGTCAGTCCCTCGGGGGGTCATCGTCGAGTTCGCGCAGTTCCTTCTCGAGCTGCTCGATCCGGTCCTCCATCGCCTTCTCGCGGTTCAGCCGACTGAGGAAGGCGGGGTCGTCATCCGGGGCGACCGGAGCGCGGCGTGCTCCCCGACCGGCGTCACCGACGCGCACCCGACCGACGGCGAACCACAGCACCCCGCCGACGATGGGCAGCAGGATGACGAGCACGATCCACGCCGCCTTCGGCAGCGCCCGCACCCGCGAGCGGTCGATCAGCACGATGTCGACCGCCGAGAACACCGTGAAGGCCGCCCAGACGATGAAGGCGATCGGCAGCACGCGGGACATGACCCGATTCTAGGCTCGACGCCCCCGGAATACCTGGGATGAGGCTCCCGACCGCCCGACCTAGACTGTGCGGGTGCGTGCCGTCGTGATGTTCTCGATCCTGCGCGTGCTCGTGTTCGCGGTGCCGTTCGGCATCCTCTACGCCCTCGGTTTCGACTGGTGGGTCGCGGCCCTGCTCGCGGCCCTGCTCGGCTTCTGCCTGTCGTACATCTTCCTGCGGCCGTGGCGCGAGCGCGTGGCGCTGCAGCTCGCCCGGGCCCGCGAGCGGAAGGCCCCCGCGGAGACCTCCTCCGACGAGGACGCCGAAGACGTCCCCGCGCGTGACTGACTACGCGAGGACGCCCGGGAACATGATCGCCGCGGCGAGCCCCAGCCCGTAGAGGCCCGAGGTCGCGAGCGTGAGCTTGAGCACGAGCACCCACTCGCGCGCCGTGCGGCCGGTGATCGCGATCAGCAGCGCCGGCAGGGCGGTGACGCCCGCGAAGTACACGAACGGCGCGTAGCCCGTGCCCGAGCCGGGCTCGTAGAACAGCGCGAAGAACGCGAGGATGCCGAACGGCACGAGCACGAGCAGCACGTAGAGCGCGCGGGAGCCGCGATCACCGAGCAGCACCGCGAGGGTGCGCTTGCCGTGCACCTTGTCGCGTTCGCGGTCGCGGGCGTTGTTGGCGACGAGCACGGCGCACGCGAAGGCGCCCGCGGCGACCCCGGCGAGCCAGGCCTCGACGTTGACCTGCAGCACCTGCACGAACATCGTGCCCGCGACCGGGATGACGCCGAAGAACGCGAACACCGCGACCTCGCCGAGCCCGAGATAGCCGTACGGGCGACGCCCCCCGGTGTAGAACCAGGCGGCCGCGAGGCACAGCGCGCCGGCGGCGAGCAGCCACCACTGCTCGGTGCGCCAGACGAGCACGGCCCCGGCGACGGCGGCGAGGCCGAAGAACACGAGCGCGACGGTGAGCACGGTGCGCGGCTTGGCGCGGCCCGATCCGACGAGTCGCTGCGGGCCGACCCGGTCGCGGTCGACTCCGCGCACGCCGTCGGAGTAGTCGTTGGCGTAGTTGACGCCGATCTGCAGGAACACCGCGACGGCGAGGGCGAGCAGGGCGCGCACCCAGTGGTCGTACCAGTGCTCCATCACCTGCGCCGCGGCGGCCGTGCCGAGCGCGACGGGCACGACGGCGAGCACGAGCGTCTGCGGCCGTGCCCCGGCGATCCAGGTGCCGAGGGTCGCGGGCTTGGGCGCCGCGAGCGCGCTCCCCTTCGCCTTGGTCTTCGCCTTCGGCGGCACGGGGCGGCTCTCGTTGAGACGCGCCTCCATCTTCGCGCGGGGGATCGGTCGCTGCTGCTTCGCCACGGGGAGACTTTAGCCGTCCGCCCGACGCTCGCCGTCCCCAACTCTCGGTACGGGAGCCGTTCGTCGACGACACGTCGACAAACCGCGTTCATTCCGAGAGTTACGGCCGGGCCACACGCGAGGTCAGGCCCACGCGGTCGGGTTTGCCGCTCGGCAGCGTCGGGATGCCGTGCACCCGGCGGATGCGGGGACGAGCGGCGGCGCCGAGGGCGGCCTCGATCGCGGCGATCACCGGGCCGACGTCGGCATCCGACGTGACGAACGCGACGGGCACCTCGCCCCAGCGGGCATCGGCCCCGCGCACGACGACCGCCTCGGAGAAGCCGTGCTCGTGCAGCAGCCGTTCGACCGCCCCGAGCGACACCTTCACGCCGCCGGAGATGATCACGTCGTCGAGACGCCCGAGCACGGTGAGCCGCTCCCCGTCCCAGGTGCCGGCGTCGGCGGTGCGGAACCACGGCATCCCGTCGTCGTCGACGAACCTCTCGGCGGTGAGGGCGTCGTCACCGAGGTAGCCCTCCGCGAGGGTGGGCCCACCGAGCTGCACCTCGCCGTCGACGACCCGCACGGTCGTCTGTCCGATCGGCACGCCGTCGTAAACGCAGCCGCCGCTCGTCTCGCTCGACCCGTAGGTGCGGGTCACGGCGACGCCCGCCGCTCGTGCGCGGGCGAGGAGCGCCGCGGGGGTCGCCTGGCCGCCGACGAGCACGCGGCGGAAGTCGGCGAGCGCCTCGGCGGCCAGCGGGTCGTCGAGGAGGGTCGCGAGCTGGGCCGGCACGAGCGCCGTGTAGCGCACGGGCTGCGTCATGCGGGCGACCGCGTCGACGAATCCCGCCGCGCTGAAGTGCGCACCCTCGGCGACGACCGGGTCGATCCCCGCGGCGAGGGCACGCGCGAGCACGTTGATCCCGGCGATGTAGTGGGTCGGCAGGGCCAGCAGCCACTCGCCCGGTCCGCCGACCGCCGACTCGCTCGCCGCGGTGTTCGCGAGGAGGGCGTCGGCGGAGAGCGCGACCCGCTTCGGCCGGCCGGTCGACCCGCTCGTCTCGACGACGAGCGCGACCCGCTGCGGCACCTCGGCGGGGAGGTCGGGCGAGGGAGAGCCGACGAGGATGGCGTCGCCGCCCGCGAGCGCCGACCGGAGTGCCGGCAGCACCTCCGGCCCCGGACTCACCGTGCGGAGCGCACGCACGTCAGTACGGCCAGGAGTAGGGCGACCAGTCGGGGGAGCGCTTCTGCAGGAACGCGTCACGCCCCTCCTGCGCCTCGTCGGTGCCATAGGCGAGCCGGGTCGCTTCGCCCGCGAAGACCTGCAGGCCCACCATCCCGTCGTCGGTCGCGTTCATCGCGAACTTGAGCATGCGGATCGCGGTGGGGCTCTTGCCGAGGATCGTCTCGGCCCAGTCCAGCGCCGTCGACTCGAGGTCGGCGTGCGGCACGACCGCGTTGACGGCGCCGCGTTCGAACGCGCGCTCGGCCGAGTACTCCTGGGCGAGGAAGAACACCTCGCGGGCGAACTTCTGCCCGACCTGCTTCGCGAAGTAGGCGCTGCCGTAGCCGCCGTCGAACGAGCCGACGTCGGCATCCGTCTGCTTGAACCGGCCGTGTTCGCGGCTCGCGATCGTGAGGTCGCACACGATGTGCAGCGAGTGCCCGCCGCCCGCGGCCCAGCCGGGCACGACCGCGATGACGACCTTCGGCATGAAGCGGATGAGCCGTTGCACCTCGAGGATGTGCAGGCGCCCTCCGCCCGGTGGTCGAGTAGTCGGCGCAGCCGACGTGTCGAGACCCTCGTACTCGTACCCGCCCCGCCCGCGGATGCGCTGGTCGCCGCCCGAGCAGAACGCCCACCCGCCGTCCTTCGGACTCGGCCCGTTGCCCGTGAGCAGCACGACGCCGATGCGCGGATTCTGCGCGGCGTCCGTGAGGGTGCGCAGCAGCTCGTCGACGGTGTGCGGGCGGAACGCGTTGCGCACCTCGGG
>CAMLMQ010000171.1 GCA_946481135.1 uncultured Microbacteriaceae bacterium | reverse complement strand
TGCCCGACGGCGGGCGCGGCTACCTCGGCAAGGTCTTCAACGACAAGTGGATGCGCTCCTACGGCTTCCTCCCCCCCGAGGGTGGAACGACCGTCGAGGATGTCTTGGGCACGAAGGACAAGAACCTGCCCGACCTCATCCACGTGCACCCGAGTGACACCGTGCGGCACACGATCGACAAGATGCGCCGCTACGACATCGGCTCGATGCCCGTGCTGACTGCCGAGCCGCCCGTCGTGATGGGCGAGGTGGTCGGGTCGATCGACGAGAAGGCACTCGTGGATGCCGTCTTCTCCGGTCGCGCGCAGCTCACCGACGCGCTCGAGCAGCACGTCGGCAAGGCTCTTCCGCTCATCGGCATCCACGAGCCGATCGACGCCGCACGGGAAGCCCTGAGCACCTCGGACGCGTTGCTCGTGGTGGACGACGGCAAGCCGGCCGGCATCCTCACCCGCCACGACCTGCTCACCTTCCTCGGCGCTTGACGCCTTCCCGCGAGAGACCCAATGAACGACAAGAAGTTCTCCACCCGCGCCATCCACGCCGGCCAGGAGGCCGACGCCACGACCGGCGCGGTCATCCCGCCGATCCACTTCTCGACGACGTACGTGCAGGACGGGGTCGGCGGCTTCCGCAACGGCTACGAGTACACGCGCGGCACGAACCCGACCCGCGACGCGCTGCAGGAGCAGCTCGCGAGTCTCGAGGGCGGCGACCGCGCGTTCGCATTCGCGTCGGGGCTCGCGGCCGAGGACACGCTGCTGCGCGCGCTGCTCACCCCGAACGACCACGTGCTCATGGGCAACGACGTCTACGGCGGCACCCACCGCCTCGTGCAGCGCGCGCACGTGCCGTGGGGCGTGTCGCTCTCGACCGTCGACATGAGCGACCTGGATGCCGTGCGGGCGGCGATCCGGCCCGACGCGACGAAGGTCGTCTGGGTCGAGACGCCGAGCAACCCGCTCATGAAGATCACCGACATCGCCGCAGTCGCCGAGCTCGCGCACGCGGTCGGCGCGACGGTGGTCGTGGACAACACGTTCGCGACCCCGTACCTGCAGCAGCCGCTCGCGCTCGGGGCGGACGTCGTCGTGCATTCGACGACGAAGTACCTCGGCGGCCACTCCGACGTGCTGGGGGGTGCGGTGGTCCTGCCCGCGGGCGAGTTGGCCGAGAGGGTCGGGTTCCTGCAGTTCGCGGTGGGCGCCGTGCCCGGGCCGATGGATGCGTGGCTGACGATGCGGGGCATCAAGACGCTCGCGGTGCGCATGGATCGGCATTCGGCGAACGCGCAGACGATCGCCGAGACGCTCGTCGGCCACCCGAAGCTGGCGGCCGTGTACTACCCGGGGCTCGCCGACCACCCGGGTCACGCCCTCGCGGCGGCGCAGATGCGGTCGTTCGGCGGGATGATCTCGGTGCAGCTCGCCGACGGACCCACCGCGCGACGGTTCGCCGAGTCGATGACGCTGTTCCAGCTCGCGGAGTCGCTCGGCGGCGTCGAGTCGCTCGCGTGCTACCCCGCGGAGATGACGCACGCCTCGGTGAAGGGCACCGAGCTGGAGGTGCCCGACTCGGTCGTGCGGCTCTCGGTGGGCATCGAGGACGTCGACGACCTCGTCGAGGATGTCGTGGGAGCGCTCTCAAAGCTGTAATCTCGGGCGGGTGCGCATCCCCGACGACTTCCTGCTGGGTGCGGCCACGGCCGCGTATCAGATCGAGGGGGCGGCGCACGAGGACGGCCGCGGTCCGTCGATCTGGGACACCTTCAGTCACACCCCCGGTCGCACGTGGAACGGCGACACCGGCGATGTCGCCGCCGACCACTACCACCGGCTCGACGCCGACCTCGACCTGATCGCGGGCCTCGGCCTCGAGGCGTATCGGTTCTCGATCTCCTGGCCGCGCGTGCAGCCCGGGGGCCGCGGCGGGCTCAACGACGCCGGCGTCGCCTTCTACTCGCGTCTCGTCGACGGCCTGCTCGCGCGCGGCATCCGTCCCGTCGCGACGCTCTACCACTGGGACCTCCCGCAGGAGCTCGAGGATGCCGGCGGCTGGCCCGTGCGCGACACCGCCGAGCGCTTCGCCGAGTACGCGGCCCGCACGGTCGAGGTGCTCGGCGACCGGGTCGCGATGTGGACGACGCTCAACGAGCCCTGGTGCTCGGCGTTCCTCGGCTACGGATCGGGGTCGCACGCGCCGGGGCGCACCAACGGGGCGTCGGCGCTCGCCGCGATGCACCACCTCAACCTCGCGCACGGCCTCGCCGTCCCCGAGATCCGCCGCGCGGCGCGCAACGCGCCCGACGTGTCGGTGACGCTCAACTTCCACGTCGCGCGTCCCTTCGACGACGACGCCGAGGATGCCGTGCGCCGCATCGACGCGCTCGCCAACCGGTCGTTCACCGGCCCGATCCTCAACGGCGACTACCCCGACGACCTGATCCTCGACACCGCGGGCGTCACCGACTGGTCGTTCACCCGCCCCGGGGACCTCGCGAAGATCTCGGCCCCGATCGACGTGCTCGGCGTCAACTACTACTCCACCGTGACGGTGTCGGAGTGGGACGGTCGCTCGCCGCGTACCGGCAACGACGGGCACAAGGGCGCGGGCGGGTCGCCGTGGCCCGGCAGCGAACGCGTCGAGTTCCACCCGCAGCCGGGGCCGCGCACCGACATGGGCTGGAACATCGCCCCCGACGCGCTCGAGACCCTGCTGCTGCGGCTGCACGCCGACCACCCCGGGATGCCGCTGCTCATCACCGAGAACGGCGCGGCGTTCGCCGACGAGGTCGTCGACGGGCGCGTGCACGACGAGGAGCGCGTGCGCTACGTCGAGGAGCACCTCGCCGCGACCCTTCGGGCGCGTGAGGCGGGCGTCGACGTGCGCGGCTACTTCGTGTGGTCGCTGCTCGACAACTTCGAGTGGGGCTACGGGTACGCCAAACGCTTCGGCGTCGTGCGGGTCGACTACGAGACGCAGGAGCGCATCGTCAAGGACTCCGGGCGACGGTACGCGGAGCTCATCCGCACGCGCTCCCTGTAGCCACCCCGGTGGTCGAGTAGCGCCGCAGGAGCGGTCGAGACCCTCCCGCCGGTACAGTTCTCCCATGGCGCGCCCCTCAGCGCCCCCGGGCTCGCAGGCGTCGCTCCGGGAGGCGAACCGGCAACGGATCGTCGACGCCCTCACGACGCACGGCAGTCTCGCCCAGATCGAGCTCGTCGACATCACCGGGCTCTCCGCCGCGACGGTGTCGAACATCGTGCGCGAACTCTCCGCCAACGGCGTGCTCAGCACGACGTTCGGCTCCCGGAGCGGGCGCCGTGCGGTGCAGGTGTCGCTCACACGCCAGACCGGCCTCGTCGCGGCGCTGCACTTCTCGTCGCGCTCCCTCGACATCGTGCTCGCGGACTCCGCGCTCACGACCGTCGCCGAGAAGCACGTGCCGCTCGCGGCCGATCACCGGTACGACCGCGAACTCGACCGCGCGGCCCTGCTCGTCGGCGACATGCTCGACGGCGTCGGGGCCGGGTTCGGCGAGCTGCTCGCGGTGACGCTCTCCGTGCCGGTTCCGGTCGATCCCGACACGCTCCGCCTCGCCGTGCCCGGGCTGATGCCCGGGTGGGACGGCGTCGACCTCGCCGCCTCGCTGCGCGCCCGCCTCGACGTGCCCGTCGCCGTCGAGCACGGCGCGACCCTCGGCGCGCTCGCCGAGGCCCGCAGCGGTGCGGCGGTCGGCGCGCGTGTCGCGATGTACGTGTGCGCCGGGCACTCGATCGGGTCGGGCATCGTGCTCGACGGCGTGCCGTTCCGCGGACCGCGCGGCCGGGCCGGGCAGATCGGGCACGTCACCCTCGACGAGAACGGCGCCATCTGCCGCTGCGGCAACCGCGGGTGCCTCGAGACGGTGGCGGGGGGTCGCGCCCTGCTCGACCTGTTCGCCGGCATCCCGGGCATCACGCGTCTGAGCGACCTCATCGCGGATGCCGAGGCCGGCGGGGCGGGTTCCCGGCGGGCGATCGCCGACGCGGGCAAGCATCTCGGAGTCGCGGTCGCGAGTGCCGCGAACCTGCTCGACCCCGACGTCGTCGTCATCGGCGGTGAACTCGCGCGCACGGGGGAGACGCTGCTCGCGTCGGTGCGCCACGCCGTGGAACGCGCCGCCCTCGACGGCGCGCGCGACCTGCAGATCGTCGGATCGGGCGTCGACGGCGACCCCGAGGTTCGGGGCGCACTGCTCGCGGCCCTGCACGTCGCCGACGGGTCGGCTGCGGGACGCGCGCTGAGCGCGGGCTGATCGTGCGCCGCGGTCGCCGGTCCGGTCCGGCTCTCGCCGTCGCGCTCGCCGCCCTGCTCGCGGCCTCGACAGGATGCGCCGCCCCCGAGGATCCGCCGCACGACGGCGTCGTCGCGCTCCTCCTCCCGGAGAGCGCGACCGCGCGGTACGAACGGCTCGACCGCCCGCTCTTCGAGGAGCGGCTCGCGGCGGAAGGGGACTTCCGGGTCATCTACGCCAACGCGGGCGGCAGCGCCACGCGGCAGCTCGAGCAGGCCGAGTCCGCGCTCGCCGCCGGCGCCGACGTGCTCGTCGTGAACCCCGTCGACCAGGTCGCGGCCCGCACGATCGTCGACACGGCGGCCGCCCTCGGCGTGCCCGTCGTCAGCTACGACCGCCTGATCGACGGAGGAGGCGCGGCCTTCTACGTCTCGTTCGACAACGAGCGGGTGGGGGTGCTGCAGGCGGAGGCCCTCGTCGCGGGCATGCGCGAACGCGGCACACCGCAGGGCGAGGTGCTCGTGCTCGCGGGCGACCCCAACGACGCCAACACGACCCAGCTCGCCGCCGGCTTCGAGCGTGTGCTGCGCGCCGCCGACATCCCGGTGCTCGCGCGGCACGACGTGCCGGGCTGGAGCGCGGCGCGCGCCCAGGAGTGGATGGCGACCCAGGTCTCGCAGTTCGGCGACCGCATCGACGGCGTGTACGCCGGCAACGACGGCCTCGCCGGGGCCGCGGTCGCGGCGTTCCGCACCGCGGGACTCGACACGACACCGATCGTCACGGGACAGGACGCCGACCTCGCGGCGCTGCAGCGCATCCTGACCGGCACGCAGTACGCGACCGTCTTCAAGGACATCGCCGCGCAGGCCCGTGTCGCGGCCGAAGCGGCGGCGGCGCTCGCCGCGGGCCGTGAGCCGACCGCGACGTCGACCCTCGGGGGCGTGCCCGCGGTCGTGCTCGACCCGACCCTCGTGACGCGCGACGACATCGACCGGGTCATCCTCGCCGCCGGCCTGTACACGGTCGACGACATCTGCACGCCCGAGCTGCGCGCGCAGTGCGCGGACGCCGGTCTTCCCGTCGCCCGCGGATCTCCTAGGTTGGGGGCATGATGTCGGCGACGGAGCGGCAGGCGCCCACCCCTGTGCTCGATCTGCGCGGGATCTCCCGGCGGTTCGGGGCCGTGCGCGCCCTCGACGGCGTCGACCTCCAGGTGCACGCGGGCGAGATCGTCGCCCTGGTCGGCGACAACGGCGCGGGCAAGTCGACCCTCGTCGGCGTGCTCTCGGGACTCATCGCCGCCGACGGGGGCGAGATCCGCATCGACGGCTCCCCCGTCACGATCGGCACGCCGCGCCGCGCCCGCAGCCTCGGGATGGCGGCGGTGCATCAAGACCTCGCGCTCGCCGAGCCGATGGATCTCGTCGACAATCTCTGGCTCGGCCAGGAGCCGACGCGAGCCGGGTTCGTCGACGAGGTCGAGATGGAGCGTCGCACCGCCGAGCTGCTGCGCAGCCTGGGGGTGCGCATTCCGCCGGCGCGCACGACCGTCGCCGCGCTCTCGGGCGGGCAGCGTCAGATGGTCGCGATCGCCCGCTCGCTCGTCTCGGAGCCGCGTGTCCTGCTGCTCGACGAGCCCACGGCATCCCTCAGCGTCACGCAGGGCGTCGAGGTGCTCAACCTCGTCGAGCGGGTCCGGGAGCGCGGCGTCGCCGTCGTGCTCGTGAGCCACCACATCGCCGACGTGCTGTCGATCGCCGACCGGGTGGTCGTTCTGCGGCTCGGTCGCAACGCGGGCGAGTTCCGCGCCGCCGAGACGACGAGCGAGCAGGTCATCGCGGCGATCATGGGTGGCGGCCTCGCCGAGGCGGCCGCCGAGCCCCGGCCTCCCGTGCCGCTGCGCCGCGTGGAGGGACGTCGGTGAGCCGCGAGCCCCTCGGGCCGTCGCCGTCCCTCGCCGCCCGGCTCGGCGCCAACGGCTGGAGCGCGCTGCCGCCGCTCGGGGTGCTCGCCGTCATCTGGATCGTCTTCCAGATCGCGAACCCGAGCTTCCTGTCGAGCGCCAACCTCGTGAACCTCGCGATGCAGTC
>CAMLMQ010000170.1 GCA_946481135.1 uncultured Microbacteriaceae bacterium | reverse complement strand
GCTCAGCGGCGGGCGGCTGCAGCTCGGCCTCTCGCGCGGCTCCCCCGAGACCGCGCTGCGCGGCTCGGAGTCGTTCGGCTACGTGCCGGCCGACGGCGAGACGGATGCCGACCTCGCGCGCCGGCACACGGAGGTCTTCCGCGCCGCGATCGCCGGCGCCGGGGTGGCGATGTCCAATCCGCAGATGACCGGGGTCTCGCAGCCGCTTCCGGTCGAGCCCCGCTCCCCCGGGCTGCCCGATCGGATCTGGTGGGGTGCCGGCACCCGCGCGACCGCGGTCTGGGCCGCCGAGCAGGGCATGAACCTCATGTCGTCGACCCTCCTCACCGAGGAGACCGGAGCCACGCTCGCCGACCTGCAGGCGGAGCAGATCCAACTCTTCCGCGACGCGTGGGCCACGGCCGGCCACGACCGCGAGCCGCGCGTCTCGATCAGCCGCAGCATCCTGCCGATCATCGACGACGAGACCGAGCACTACTTCGGCCTCCGCGCGCAGGTCGACGGTCAGGATCAGGTGGGGCACCTCGACGGGGGACTCGCGCGCTTCGGACGCTCGTACATCGGTGCCCCGGATGTCATCGCCGCCGAGCTCGCGCAGGATGCCGCCGTGCAGGCCGCGGACACGATCCTCGTGACGGTGCCCAACCAGCTCGGTGTCGAGTTCAACGCACGCGTGCTCGCCTCGATCGTGCGGGATGTGGCGCCGGCGCTCGGCTGACCGGCGAGCCCGCGGGGCGCGATGGGGGGTGCCCCCCGACCGATCAGGGGGCGACCCGGCTGCCGCGCGGGGCTGCTCGGCGACATCGTGGAGGCATGACCTCTTCGACCTCTCCCCTGCGGCGCGCCCTCGGGCTTCCGCCGCTCGTCATCCTCGGGCTCGGACTGCTCGCCGCCGTGCGCGGCGTCGTCCACGACGCGACCGCGCTGGAGCACGTCCCGGCGATCAACCTGACCCTGGTGTTCGTGCCGATCGTCGTCTGGCTCGTCGTCGCCGTGCGCTGGGCCACCCGCCCGTTCGTCGCGTTGCTCGCCGCGGGTGCGGTGTACGGCGTCGCGCTCGCGATCACCCATCTCGCCCTGTGGAACGTGACGCTCGGCGACACGACGCCCGCGCTCGGCGGTGCGCTCGAGGGGGTGCTGCCGCCGATCGTCGAGGCGATCCTGCTGCGCGCAGCCGCCGCGATGAGCAGCCTGCTGGTCGGCCTCGGCGTCGGCGCGCTGACCGGCGGCGTCGCGTGGGCGATCCGCCGCGGGATCGACCGGCGCCGAGCGGTAGCGTCGGGAGCGTGAGCATCCCCGGCCCCTGGCGACGCACGGTCGCGGGGGCCGGGCTCCTCGCGTCCGACGGCACGGTGCGCTCGTCGGTGTTCACCGAGATGACGGCCCTCGCGACCCGAAGCGGCGCGATCAACCTCGGCCAGGGCGCCCCCGACGAGGACGGCCCTCCCGCGCTGCTCGACGTGGCGCGCCGCGCGATCGCGGACGGCGCCAATCAGTATCCGCCGGGCCTCGGGATGCCGGTGCTGCGCGAGGCGATCGCGGCGCACCAGGCGCGCTTCCGGGGTCGGCATGTCGACCCCGAGCGCGAGGTGCTCGTGACCTTCGGCGCGACGGAGGCGCTCGCCGCGACCCTCCTCGCGCTCCTCGAGCCGGGTGACGAGGTCGTCGTGTTCGAGCCGTACTACGACTCCTACGCCGCGATCGTCGCGCTCGCCGGTGCGCGGCTCGTGCCGGTGCCGCTCGAGTGGCCGACGTGGACGGTCGACCCCGACCGGCTGCGCCGCGCGGTGAGCGACCGCACGCGGGTCGTGCTCGTCAACGATCCGCACAACCCGACCGGGTCGGTGCTCGACGCCGCGACGAAGCAGCTCGTGGTCGAGCTCGCGACGCGTCACGACGCGCTCATCGTCACCGACGAGGTCTACGAACATCTGCGCTTCGACGGAGCACACGTGCCGATCGCGACGCTGCCCGGAGCATCGGAGCGCACGGTGACGATCTCGAGCGCGGGCAAGACCTTCTCGGTGACGGGTTGGAAGGTGGGCTGGCTCATCGCGCCGCCGGCCCTCGTGACGGCGATCCACGCCGTGAAGCAGTTCCTCACGTTCGCCGGCGGGGGGCCGTTCCAGGTCGCCGTCGCCGAGGGACTGGGCCTGCCCGACGACTACTTCGCCGGGATCGCGGCGACCCTCGGCGCGAAGCGCGACCTCCTCGTCGCGGGTCTGCGCGAGGCGGGCTTCGAGGTCGCGATTCCCGCGGGATCGTACTTCGCGATCGCCGACGCCCGTCCGCTCGGCGGGCACGACGCGTCGGCACTCGTGCGGATGCTCGCGGAGGAGGTCGGTGTGGTCGGCATCCCGGTCAGCGCGTTCGCGACGGGTCCGGAACGCTACCCGGGCCTCGTGCGGTTCGCCTTCTGCAAGCGTCGCGCGGTGATCGAGGATGCCGTGGACCGCCTGCGCGGGATCGCCTGAGACCCTATTGACTTTCGATAGATACCTATCGACAATCAATAGGTGACCGATTCCACGCCTCTCGAACTCCCCCGCCCCTGGCTGCCCGTCGTCGTCGCGACCTACGTCGCCCTCGGCATCCTCTTCGTCGGGGTCGTCCTCGTGCAGTGGGGCCTCGTCGCCCTCTCGGGCTACTACGGCGACCTGCTCGAGCCTCAGGACGCCCGGTGGCTGCTCCCCCTGTTGATCCCCTCCCTCGCGTTCGGCGTCTGCGTGCAGCTCGGCGTCGTCGCGACGGCGGTGCTCGTCGCCCGGGTTCGGGCCGGCAGCATCCTCGAGCCGGGCGCCGTGCGCTGGGTCGACGTGCTCGTGGGCGCGACGACCGTCGCGGGCCTGCTGAGCGTCACGCTCGTCGTGCTGCTGCGGCTCGCCGACGCGGTGCCGCCCGGCGTCATGCTCGTCCTCGTGGTCGGCGGCGTCGGACTGCTCGTGCTCGATCTGCTGCTGCTCGTGCTGCGCTCCCTCCTGCGTCGCGCCATCATCCTGCGCGCCGAGCTCGACGAGGTGGTCTGATGCCGATCCGCATCTCGATCGACCGCATGCTCGTCGAGCGCGGGATGAGCGTCGGCGAGTTCGCCGATGCCATCGGCATCACGCCCGCGAACGTCGCCGTGCTGAAGAACGGGCGCGCGAAAGCCGTGCGCTTCTCGACGCTCGACGCGATGTGCCGGGTGCTCGACTGCCAGCCGGGCGACCTGCTGCACTACGAGGAGTGACGGTGCGACCTGGACTCGTCCTGCCTCTTGTCGCCGCCGGCGTCGTCGCCCTCGGTGTCGCCGAAGCCGCGCTCGGCGTCTGGTCCGAGCAGGCGGCCGCCGCCTACCCCGAGGTCGCGCATCTGCGAATGCCGATCCTGACGGCCGCCGTCGGCTTCTGCGCGGCGGGCCAAGTGGCGCTGCTCGTGGCAACCCGGCCGCGTCGCGCCGCCCGCATCGTGCTCGCCGCACTGCTCGTGGTGATGGCGTCGCTCGCCGTCGCGATCCAGCTACTCACGGCGTCGGCGAACGCCACTCCTCCGCTCGTCGGACTCGGGAGCGCGGCATCCGTCGTCGGTTGCCTCACCCTCGCCGCGATCGTCGCGTTCCGCGCGAGGCGCCCTCATTCGGGCAGCACCCCCGCGGCGCGGGCGGGTTCGGCGTAGGCGGCGGCGAGCGACGCGACGGTGTCGTGGGCGTTGAGGCCGCTCGGGTTGGGCACGACCCAGAGCCGCGCACCCTCGAGCCCCGCGGGCTGCTCCCCCGTCGTCGCCTTCGGCAGCCGGAACGCGTCGCGGTAGGCCGAGACGCCGACCACCGCGACGACGGGAGGTCGCAGCTCGCGCACGAGTTCGACGAGCCGGTCGGCCCCCGCGTGCAGTTGGGCGCGGGTGAGCTCGTCGGCGCGCGCCGTCGCGAACGGCACGAGGTTCGTGATGCCGAGGCCCGCGGCGCCGAGCAGAGCCTGGGCGTCGCGGGGCGTGCCGTCGAGCACGGGCAGCCGAGGCAGGATGCCGGCCGCGACGAGGGCGGGATAGAACCGGTTGCCGGGGCGGCCGAAGTGCGTGCCCGTCGCCGCGGTCACGAGCCCGGGGTTGATGCCGACGAACAGCAGGCGCAGCGGATCCGGGAGGAAGTCGGGCACGCTCGCCCCGTGGAACGCCGCCAACTCGTCACGGCTGAACTTCACGCGCGCACCTCACATCAGCGCAGCGGTTCGAGCGCGGCCCAGATCGCGTCCGCGACGACCTCCCGGTCGCCGTCGCCGTCGACCTCGACGAGCGTGCCGAGCGGCACGTCGCTGTCGAAAGCCCGCAGGTAGAGCTCGCGCGCCCTCTCCAGCGCGGCCGCCTGGTCGAACGGACCGGTGTTGAACTCCCCGCGGGCGGCGAGCCGCTCGACGCACGTCGCCACCGACGTGTCGACGAACACCGTCGCGTCGGGTTCCATCGCGCGGGAGTTGAGGGTGCGCACCCACTCGAAGGGCAGGCCCTGCGACGTCTGATAGGCGAGGGACGACGCGACGTACCGGTCGCTCACGACCCAGGTGCCGGCATCCAGCAGGTCCCGGATCTCGACGGTGTGCTCGATGCGGTCGGCCGCGAAGGTGAGGGCGACGGTCTCGGGCTCGAGGTGCAGTCGCCCGTCGGTGAACGCCCGCGCGATCACGCCGAGTCGGCCGTCGGTCGGCTCCTTCGTGAGCTCGACCGGGATGCCGTGCTCGAGGAGCCGGGCGGCGAGCAGCGCCCCCTGCGTCGTCGTGCCGGCGCCGTCGAGGCCTTCGAGCACGATGAATCTGCCCCGAGTCGCCACTCAGCGATGCTACCGGGGCGAGAATCGGAGGATGACGCCCGTCGCCCCGATGCTCGCCAAGTCCGTCGATTCGCTGCCGGAGGGCGACCTGCTCTACGAGCCGAAGTGGGACGGCTTCCGCGGCATCGTCGAGGTCACCGCCGACGGCGTCGAGATCGGCAGCCGGGGCGACAAGCCGCTCACCCGCTACTTCCCCGAACTCGTCGAGGCGTTCGCGCGCCTCTTGCCGCCGTGCGTGCTCGACGGCGAGATCGTCGTGACGATCGAGCAGAACGGACGCCGCCGGCTGCACTGGGACTCGCTCACGCAACGCATCCACCCGGCGGCGTCGCGCGTCGAGAGACTCGCCGCCGAGACGCCCGCCTCGTTCGTCGCCTTCGACGCGCTCTCGATCGGCGACCGCGACCTCACCGCGTTGCCGCTCGCCGAGCGCCGCGCCGCGCTCGAGGAGCTGTTCGCCGACGTACCCGCTCCCCTGCACCTCACGCGCACGACCCGCGACCCCGAGCTCGCCCGCCGCTGGCTCGACGAGTTCGAGGGCGCCGGACTCGACGGCGTCGTCGCGAAGCCGCTCGGCGACCCCTACCAACCGGGCAAGCGCGCGATGCTCAAGATCAAACACAAGCGCACCGCGGATGTCGTGCTCATGGGCTACCGCATCCACAAGTCGGGTCAGGGCGTCGGGTCGCTCATCGTCGGGCTGTACCACGGCGACGACCTCTGGCCGGTCGGCGGCATCTCGGCGTTCAGCAACGCACGGCGACTGGAGCTCATCGACGAACTCGCCCCGCTCGTGGTGCGGGATGCCGACGGCGCCCCGGTGCGCCAGGAGAAGGACCGCAGCCGGTTCGCCTCCGCCACGAAGGACACGTCGGTCGTGCAGCTGCGGCCCGAACGCGTGATCGAGGTGCGGTACGACCAGATGGAGACGGGGCGCTTCCGCCACACCGTGCAGTTCGATCGCTGGCGTCCGGATCGCGACCCCGAGTCGTGCACGTACGACCAGCTCGACGTGCCGGCGGCGTACGACCTCGACGACGTGCTGCAGTAGCCGGGTCCTACCCGGCGTCCGCGGCGAGGTGGGCGGCGAGGTTGTCGAGGGAGGAGGTGATGCCCGCCTCATGATCCTCGGCGGAGATGCCGCTCGGCACATCGTCGGCACGGATCTCGACGAGCGAGCCGCCCGGGTGCGCCGCCACACTCCACGTCATCGTCATCGTGCCCGCGAAGGCCGGGTCGTCGGACTCGAAGTCGGCGGCCTGCACGATCCGCTCCCCCGGCACGACCTCGACGATGCGCACGTCGACGACGTCGGATGCCGCAGTCGTCTTGCCGTGGCCGGGCTCGTCGTAGGTCAGCACGAGTCGGTAGGAGCCGCCGGGGCGGATGTCGGCATGCTCGAAGCGTCCCGACATCCCGGTCGGCGGCAGCCAGACGACGAGATCGTCGGGCTCGGTCAGCGCACGGAAGACCCGGTCGGGAGCCACGGGAAGCACGCGCTCGACGCGGTCGGTGCGGGTCACGTCGCGTCGCCGATCGGGTTGCCGTCGGCATCCCAGTTGTCGGCGTTCTTCTTGCTCGGCTGCACGCGC
>CAMLMQ010000169.1 GCA_946481135.1 uncultured Microbacteriaceae bacterium | reverse complement strand
GCGCCGTAGGTGAGCACGACGGCCATCTGCAGCAGCGTCTTCACGCGGTTGCGGATCTGATCGGCCGTGGCCCCGGCGAACGTCTCGGCGCAGTCGCCGCCCTGCAGCAGGAACGACTCGCCACGCGCGGCCCGGGCCAGACGGTCGCGCAGGATGTCGACCTCACCGGCGAAGACGAGCGGAGGGAAGGTCGCGATCTGCGCCGAGGCTGCCGCGACCGCGTCGGGGTCGGGCCACTCGGGCTGCTGCTTGATCGGCAGGGTCCGCCAATAGTCCAGCCCCGCGATCACGCTCGGATCGGCCGGGACGATGGTCTCTGTCGGGTCTACCACTTCAAGGGCTCTCTGTGAGGGGTGCGGCGCGGGAGCGCCGAACGCGATCGGACGGCGAAAGCCGCCAGCCTCCGAGCCTATCCGTCCGTCAGCGCCGACGCCGACGCGCGTCCGCCGGGCGGGTCTTCTTCACGGTGCTCGCGTACACGTCGGCGTACTCCTGCCCGCTCAACAGGGACAGCTCGTGCATGATCTCGTCGGTGATCGACCGCAGCACGAAGCGGTCGCCCTCCATGCCGCGGAACCGCGAGAAGTCGAGGGGCTCGCCGATGACGACCCCGACCTTGCGCAGCTTGGGGAACACCGACCCTTCGAGCAGCACCTTGTCGGTGTCGATCATCGCGACCGGCAACACGGTCGCGCCCGACTCGAGGACCATGCGCGCGATGCCGGTGCGTCCGCGGTAGAGACGTCCGTCGGGACTGCGGGTGCCCTCCGGGTAGATGCCGAGTTGTCGCCCCTGGGCGAGCACGCCGAGCCCGGCCTGCAGGGCAGCCTCCGACGCCTTGCCCCCCGACCGGTCGATCGGAACCTGCCCGACGCCTGAGAAGAAGAATCGGCTGAGCGCGCCCTTGAGGCCGGTGCCGGTGAAGTACTCGCTCTTCGCGAGGAACACGATGTGCCGGTCGACGAGCAGCGGCAGGAAGATCGAGTCGACGAACGACAGGTGGTTGCTCGCGAAGATGACCGGACCCGACTCGGGGATGTTCTCGTCGCCGACGATCCACGGGCGGTACACGGTGTGCACGAACGGCCCGAGGAGCACGAACTTGATCAGCCAGTAGAGGGGAGGCACGAGGGCGTCAGTCTATTCGGGGAGCCCGGGGCCGACTCCGGCGTGGATGCGCGCGAGATCCGCGGCGCCGACGACGCCCGCGTCGTTGACGAGCTCGGCGACGGTGAACCGCGGCTCCGGATGGAAGCCACGGGCGGGGAGGTGGTGGAGGAAGGCTTCGCGGACGGGGTCGAGGAGCAGGTCGCCGGCGATCGCCACTCCCCCGCCGAAGACGAACACCTGAGGGTCGAGCACGGCGCCGATCGAGGCGCAGGCCTGACCGAGCCAGTCGCCGAGTTCGCGCAGTGCCGCCGCGGCGCCCGGGTCGCCCTCCTGGATGAGCCGGCCGACGACGGTGCCGTCGAGGATGCCGCCGTTCGCGTCGCGGGCGAGGGCGAGCCCCTGACCGATGCCCCCGGCATCCGCGATCTCGCCCGCGAAGCGCAGGAGTGCCCGGCCCGACCCGTACTGTTCGATGCAGCCCTTCTGGCCGCAGCCGCACGGATGCCCGCCCGGCACGACGCGGAGGTGGCCGATCTCACCCGCGGCCCCGAACCCGCCGCGCAGCAGCCGTCCGTCGGTGACGATCGCGCCGCCGACGCCGGTGCCGATCGTGAGCATCGTCATGTCGGTCGTGCCGCGCCCGGCACCGAACCGGTACTCGGCCCACCCGGCGGCGTTGGCGTCGTTGTCGATCGTGATGTCGAGTCCCGGCAGGCGCTCGAGCAGCCGGTCGCGGAACGGCTCGCTGCGCCAGTTGATGTTGGGCGCGTAGTACACGGTCGACTGGGCGACGTCGATGAACCCCGCGGCCGCGACGCCGGCCGCGACGACCTCCTCGCCGTCGCTCAGCTCACGCACGAGGTCGACGACGACGTCGACGATCGCGGTGGGGTCACCGGCCGGAGTGGGGCGGCGCTGGGTCCGCAGGATCTCCCCCGCCTCGGTCACGAGGGCTCCCGCGACCTTGGTCCCTCCGATGTCGATGCCGATGGCGTGCACTCGATACAGCCTAGAACCGTGGTGAGGCCCGGAATACGCACGGTAAACTCAGCCGACACCCTGTCCCGGCCCGAAGGAGTCGCCGTGAACGAGACATTCACCCCAGCCGTCGTCGACGCAGATCCCGATGCGAACATCACCGATCTGCTGTTGGACCGGGTCGCGAAGACGCCCGACGACGCGCTGTTCGCGCTCCCGACGAGCGACGGCGGCTGGAGCGACGTGCCGGCCAAGGAGTTCCACGCCCAGGTCGTCGCCCTCGCGAAGGGGTTCATCGCCGCCGGGGTGAAGCCCGGCGACAAGCTCGGCTTCATGTGCAAGGTGCGCTACGAGTGGACGCTCGTCGACTTCGCTGCCGCCTTCGCGGGCGCCGTGCTCGTGCCGATCTACGAGACGTCGTCGCCGTCACAGGTGCAATACATCCTCAACGACTCCGGAGCGACCGCCATCCTCGTCGAGACCGCGGAGCACTTCCTGCGCTTCGACGAGATCCGCAGCGAGACTCCCCAGGTCGAGAAGGTCTGGCAGCTGCACCTCGGCGACCTCGACAAGCTCGCCTCCTCCGGCTCGAAGGTGTCCGACGCCGACCTGGAGAAGGCGCGGACGAAGGCCGTCGGGAAGGACATGGCGACCCTGATCTACACGTCGGGCTCGACCGGCACGCCGAAGGGCTGCGTGCTCACTCACTCCAACTTCGTGGAACTCTCCCGCAACGCCGCCGTCGCGATGAAGGAGGTCGTGCAGCCCGGCGCCTCGACCCTGCTGTTCATCACGACCGCGCACGTCTTCGCCCGGTTCATCTCGATCCTCGGCGTCCACGCGGGCGTCAAGGTCGGGCACCAGGCCGACACCAAGAAGCTCGTCGAGTCGCTCGGGTCGTTCAAGCCGACCTTCCTCCTCGCCGTGCCGCGCGTCTTCGAGAAGGTCTACAACTCGGCCGAGCAGAAGGCCGAGGCCGGCGGCAAGGGCAAGATCTTCCGCAAGGCCGTCGACACGGCGATCGAGCACTCGAAGGCGCTCGACGCCGGCAAGGTGCCGCTCGGCCTGAAGCTGCGCTTCGCCCTCTTCGACAAGCTCGTCTACGGCAAGCTCAAGGCCGTCATGGGCGGGAACGTCAAGTACGCCGTCTCCGGCGGCGCCCCGCTCGGCACGCGCCTCGGTCACTTCTTCCGCAGCCTCGACGTGAAGATCCTCGAAGGGTACGGCCTGACCGAGACCTCCGCGCCGGCCACCGTGAACCTCGTCTCCAAGTTCAAGATCGGCACCGTCGGTCCGGCCCTCCCCGGCAACGGCATCCGCATCGCCGAGGACGGCGAGGTGCAGGTGAAGGGCATCGCGGTGTTCGACCGCTACTGGAACAACGACGCCGCCACGAAGGAGACCTTCGACGGCGACTGGTTCAAGACCGGCGACCTCGGCCAGCTCGACGAGGACGGCTACCTGTCGATCACGGGCCGCAAGAAGGAGATCATCGTCACGGCCGCGGGCAAGAACGTCGCGCCGACCGCGCTCGAGGACCCGATCCGCGCCAACCCGATCATCGGTCAGGTGATCGTCGTCGGCGAGCAGAAGCCGTTCATCTCGGCGCTCGTCACGCTCGACCCCGAGATGCTGCCGCCGTGGCTCAACAGCAACGGCGAGGCGGCCGACATGTCCCTCGCCGACGCGGCGAAGAACCCGAAGGTGATCGCCGAGGTGCAGAGGGCCGTGGATGATGCGAACTCCCGCGTCTCGCGCGCCGAGTCGATCCGCAAGTTCACGATCCTCTCCACCGAGTTCACCGAGGGGTCGGGTCACCTCACGCCGAAGATGTCGCTCAAGCGCGGTCCGATCCTCGCCGACTTCGCGAGCGAGATCGAGGCCATGTACGAGCAGCCCGCCACCAAGGGCGAGTCCCTCGTCCACTAGGGACCTGCCCGAGGCCTGACACGAAGGAACCGCCGCCCACCGAGCCACTCAGCCGGTGGGCGGCGGTTCGCCGTTCATGGTGTGGCGGGCGTCTCCGGGCGGAACGGCGAACCGCCGCCCACCGGCGCAACGGGAGATCAGGGAGCGCGGAACCAGGGAGCGGTGCGGATGAGCCGCATCGCCTCGCGCTTGGTCTCCGGCTCCAACCCTTCGATGTAGAGCTTCCCCTCGAGGTGGTCGCACTCGTGCTGCAGCGCCTGCGCCATGAGCCCGTCGCCGCTCACCTCGACCGGGTTGCCGTCGACGTCGATCCCGGTGACGCGCGCCCACGGGTGGCGCAGGCGCGGGAAGTAGAAGCCCGGCACGGAGAGGCAGCCCTCGTCGACGAGTTCGGGCTCGCCCGACACCTCGAGCACGGGGTTGAGCACGTAGCCGACATCCCCGTCGATGTTGTAGCTGAACGCGCGCAGGCCGACGCCGATCTGGTTGGCGGCGACGCCCGCGCGTCCGGGCGGGGTGACGGTGTCGATGAGATCCTCGACGAGGGCGGCGATGCGCGCGTCACCGGCGGGGGCGGAGACCGGGTCGGTCCGCGAACGCAGCACCGGGTCACCGAAGAGGCGGATCTGCCGTTCGGTCACGCGCGGTCCCCCGCGAGTCCGTCGACGACGAGGGCGGCGAGGTCGCGGGCCGAGGACCGCGTGAACGGGCGCAGGGCGTCGTAGCGCACGATCGATCCGGCGGCGAGCTCGGGGTCGTATGGGATGCGCACGACCGCCCGCACGCGCGAGCGGAAGTGGTCTTCGATGTCGAGCAGCTTGTCGAGGTCGGTGCCCTGGGTGGAGGCGTTGAGGGCGACGACGGCGTTCGGCACGAGGTGGGCGTAGCCGTTCGCCTCGAGCCAGGTCAGGGTCTCGGAGGCGAGCCGCGCCTCGTCAATGCTGCCGCCGGAGACGACCACGATCGCGTCAGCGCGCTGCAACGTCGCGCGCATGACCGGATGCACGAGGCCCGTTCCGCAGTCGGTGAGGATGACGCCGTAGTGCGGCGACGCGACATCGGCGACGACGTTGTAGCCGCCCTCGTCGAAGGCTTCCGCGAGCAGCGGGTCGGCGTCGGAGGCCGCGACGTCGAGGCCGGTGAGGTCGCGCGAGACGTGCTCCGCGAGGGCGTCGGCCTCCGTCAGGGCGGGCGCGTGGAGCACGATGTCGCGCACCGTCGACCGTGTCTGCTTCGTGACGCGATCGGCGAGCGTGCCGCGATCGGGGTTCGCGTCGAGGGCGAGCACGCCGTCGGTGCGCACGTCGGCGAGGGCCATGCCGAGGAGGGTCGTGACGGTGGTCTTGCCGACGCCGCCCTTGCGGCTCAGGACGGGGACGAAGCGGGGACCGTCGACGAACCGTCGGGCGATCCGCGCGTCGAGCTCTTTGCGCGCCCGGACGGCCGGGGAGTCGCCGAGGTTGACCAGGTGCAGGGTGAGGGCGTAGACGAAGGCGGGCCAACCGCCTTCGGGCGCCGGCCGTCGGCCCGGCTTCGTCGCAGGCGCGGATCGCCGGGAGGGTCGGGGCTCCACTGCGGTGGGCTCGGGCCGCTCGGGCAGGGGCACGATCTCGACCGGGTTCGCGTCGTCGGTCTCGGCGTCGACGGCAGGCACGACGGTGCTGATCTCGATCGACGTCGTCGCGGGCGTCTCCTGGTCGGGCGTCGCCGTCACGGCGAGGGCGTCGATCGCGACGACGGCTTCCTCGGGGGGCGCCTCCCGGATGGGCTCGGGCAGCTCCAAGTCGACCGTCAGACTCGGCGGCAGAGCCGTCGCGAGGTCGTCGTCAGGTTCCTTGCGCATCCCTCTATTCGACCACGATCAGGAGGTCTCCGGCTTCCACCTGTTGCGGGGAGCGGATGGCGAGGCGCTTGACGGTGCCTCCGACCGGTGTCGTGATGGCGGCTTCCATCTTCATCGCCTCGATCGACGCGATCGGTTGCCCCGCCGCGACGGAGTCCCCCTCGGCGACCTTGAGCGTCACGACGCCGAGGAACGGGGCGGCGATCTGGCCCGCGACGGACGCGTCGGCCTTCTCGGTGGCGACGGTCTCGACGGTGATCGAGCGGTCCCGCACGAGGATGGGGCGCAGCTGCCCGTTGATCGTCGTCATGACGCTGCGCATGCCCTGCTCGTCGGGTTCGCCGATCGCTTCGAGGCTGAGCAGCAGGTCGACCCCGGGTTCGAGGGTGACGAAGTGCTCGGCACCGGGGCGCAGGCCGTAGAGGTAGTCGAGCGTCGGCACGAGCGACAGGTCGCCGTACTGCTCCCGCACCTGCTCGTACGCCTGCGTCGGGCCGGCGAACAGCAGCCGGTTGAGCGCGGCGCGGCGCTGGGTCGGCTCACCGTCGAGCGCCGCCTGGTCGTCGGGGGTGATCGGGGTGATGCCGACCTTGACGTCGCGGCCCTTGAGCACCTTCGAGCGGAACGGTTCGGGCCACCCGCCCGGCAGGTCGCCGAGCTCGCCCGCCATGAAGCCGACGACCGAGTCGGGGATGTCGTACT
>CAMLMQ010000168.1 GCA_946481135.1 uncultured Microbacteriaceae bacterium | reverse complement strand
AGCCGGCCGGGCGCCGAGTCGATCTCGCGCGCGTAGTCGTCGCGCGCATGCCACAACTCCCGGGCGACCGCGAGGTTGCGCGGCTGGCGCAGCGCGTGGATGCCGGAGAGCCGCCGCCAGGGTTCCTGGCGCGACACGGGCTCGCGCAGCAGCACGGCGTCGAACTCCTCCCGCGCGATCCCGGTCTTGCCCGCGTCGTCGAGCAGTTGGCCGATCTTGTCGCGCAGGTCGGGCAGCAGTTCGACGTCGAGCGCGGCGTAGACGAGCCAGCTCTGCGGCAGCGGCCGCGTCGACCAGTCGGCCGCCGAGTGCTCCTTCGCGAGATGGATGCCGAGCAGGTCGGCGACGACCGTGCCCAGGCCCACGCGGGGCAGCCCCGCGAGTCGGGCGCCGAGCTCGGTGTCGAAGATCACCTCGGGGTCGAGCCCGACTTCGCGCAGGCACGGGAGGTCTTGGCTCGCGGCGTGCAGGATCCACTCCTCGCCCGCCATCACCTGCGCGAGTTCGGAGAAGTCGCCGATCGCGGGAGGGTCGAAGAGGAACGAGCCGGCACCTCGGCGGTAGACCTGGATGAGGTAGGCCCGCTGGGAGTAGCGGAACCCGGATGCGCGCTCGGCGTCGACGGCGAACGGCCCGGTGCCCTCGGCGAGCCGGGCCACGGCATCCCGATAGCCGTCGACGGTGTCGATCACCTCGACGGGGTCGTGCGGTTCGGGGATCGACGCCGGGGTCGCAGGAGTGCCGTCAGCCACGCGCCGTCCGCCGGTTCGGCAGGAGACCGACGGCTTCCGGCGTCGGCGGCAGCCCGGCGAGGCGGCACAGCAGGTCGCTCCAGGCTTCGACGGAGGCGCCGACCGCGTCGGCGTCGGGGGTCCACGAGGCGCGCACCTCGAGCTGGGCGCCGTCACCCTGGTCGGCGAGCTCGCCGAACCCGGTCGAGAGCACCTTCGTCGCCGTGCCCGAGGCGGCCGTGTACCCGGCGTCGCGGGCGGCGAGCGAGTCGATCAGCCACGACCAGGCGACGTCGGCGACGAACGGGTCGAGACCGATGTCGGTCTCGAGCGGAGCCTGCGCGAAGCACACGACGCGGAAGGCGCCGCCCCACGACTCCGGTTGCTCCGGGTCGTAGAGCAGCACGAAGCGGCCGGTGCCGAGCACCGAGTCGAGTCCGTGCCGCACGGGGATGACGTCGGCCGCCATCGCGAGGGCGTGCGGGGCGAGGCCGCCGGGGGCGGGGATCTCGCCGAGCTGCAGCTCGGGACGGATGGTGGCGCGGCGTACCGCGGTCACGGCGCGTCCGAACACGGCCGGGACGACCGGATCTTCCGCGTGAGAGGCCACGGTAGGAACACTAGGGTTTGAACCGCGACCCCGTCACGTGCCACGCCGACACGCCGTGCGTGCCGCGACCCGGGCGGGCCTGAGGAGGACTCGATGCGTACGCGGACGAAGGTGGCCCTCGGGGGTGTCGTCGGAGCCCTCGCCCTCGTCGGGGCGGCGGCCGTCGCGACGGCGTCGGTGAGCATTCTCGTCGCCCGTCGCGTGCTGACCCCGCCGTCGCGCCGCGAGGAGGATGTCGCCATCCGCTCGGTCGATCTCGAGGCGGGGCTCATCGAGCTCGACGCCACCGCCGACTCCCGACTGCCGGGGGAGTACAGCTTCTGGTTCACGCGTGAGTCGGGCCATGCGCGCGTCGGCGAGATCGTCGCGTCGACGGATCGTTCGGTCGTGCGGAGGCTGATCGCGGTCGACTCCGGCGACATCACCTCGGCGCGACGCGGGCGGCTGACGGGATGGTTCTATCTCACCCCCGCCGACCTCGGGGTGCCCTTCGAGGAGGTGGCCGTGCCGACGCCGCTCGGCGACGCGCCGGCATGGCTCATCCCGCCCGCGTCCGGTGAGACCGGCACGCGCTGGGCGATCCATGTGCACGGCCGCGCCGTGCGTCGCCCGGAGACCCTCCGCGCCGTGCCGATCTTCCGCGAGGCCGGCTACACGTCGCTCGTCGTGTCGTACCGCAACGACGGCGAGGCGCCGCGCAGCGGCGACTTCCGCTACGCGCTCGGCGACCGCGAATGGCTCGACGTCGACGCCGCGATGCGTCTCGCGGTGGACCGCGGAGCCACGGAGCTCGTGCTCGTCGGCTGGTCGATGGGCGGGGCGACGGTGCTGCAGGCGCTCACCCGCTCCGAACTCGGCGAGAAGGTGACCGGCGTCATCCTCGAGTCGCCCGTCGTCGACTGGATCGCCGCACTCGACTTCCAGGTGCGCATGCGTCGCCTCCCGGTCGTCGTGCGCTCGTTCGTCGTGCTGCTGTTCAAGCACCCGTGGGGTCGGTTCTTCACGGGCCTCGCGGAACCGCTCGATGTCGATCGGCTCGACTTCGTCACGCGCGCCCGGGAGCTCGACCGCCCCGTGCTCGTGCTGCACAGCGACGACGACGGCTTCGTGCCGTCGACGGCGTCACGCGCCCTCGCGGTGGCGCGGCCCGACATCGTCACCTACGAGGCGTTCGAGACGGCGCGGCACACGAAGCTGTGGAACTTCGACCGCGAGCGCTGGGAGGGTGCGATCCGGTCGTGGCTCGCTCAGCGCGTGGGGCGCCAGCGCGCGTAGAGCGTGCCCGTGTCGTCGCCGAGCAGCTGCAGCAGCTCGAGGTCGCGCGGCCCCGGGGCGGCGCCGCCGAACAGCACCTGCGGACGCCCGAGGATGCGGGGCACGGTGGTCAGGCACAGCTCGTCGACGAGGTTCGCGGCGAGCAGTTGACCGACGAGTCGCGGCCCGCCTTCGCACACGACCCGTTCGAGCCCCCGGTCGCGCAGCGCTTCGAGCAGGCGCGACAGGGGAACGGCGCGGTCGCCGTCGACGGCGAGGTACTCGAACGGCGCGGCGAACGTGCGCCGCGCGCGCTCCTCGGCGCCCGAGGGTCCGACGACGAGGATGCGTCCCTCCGCGATGTCGTCGCGCACCGCGGCGCCCGTGAAGTCCCCGGTCGTGGTGAGCACGGTCAGGTGCGTGCGGCGCGGCACGAGGCCGGGCTCGGCTCGCAGCGTCGCGGCACCGACGAGCACGGTGTCGCTCACCGAACGGATGGCTCCGAGCACGACGCGGTCGGCCCCCGCGGTGATGCCCGCGCTCGTGCCCGCGGCATCCGCCGTGCCGCCGTCGAGCGTCGCGACGAGGTTCACCCGCAGCCCGGGCGGCGGGTAGAGGGCGGCGATGCGCTCCCGGGCGTCGGGCGCGTCGGTCTCGATGACGGTGTCGCCGGGGACATCCTCGACCGGCGACAGGAGGCGGAGCTTCACGCGGCGGTCTTCTCCCGCACCTGACGCTTCGCCCGACCGAGCAGCGCCGACATCCCGCGGATGCGCAGCGGGCTCACGGCTTCGGTGAGTCCGAGCGTGAGCGGATAGTCGTCGGGCACGTCGAGCACCTGCCGCGCCGTGAGACCCGCGAGGCCCTGTACGACGATCGATGCGAAGCCGCGCGTCGTCGGCGCCTCCTTCGGAGCGGTCGCGTAGAGGTGCACGATGTCGTCGGTCACCTCGACGAAGATGAACACCGGCGACTGGCACTCCTCGACCCGTTCGAGCAGGTCGGGGTGGTCGGCGTACCGCTCGGGCAGCTCGGGCAGCTCGTTCGCGAACTCCAGCAGCAGCTGCAGCCGCTCGTGCTGGTCGAGGGCGAGGAAGTCGTCGCGGATCGTGGAGAGCGCGGACGGCAGGTCGGAATCGCTCACCGTCTCAGCCTACTTCGGCCCGCCGCACTACTTCGCGGGGAGGTCGCCGGGCTCGGTGCCCTTGACGATCGGAACGCGGACGGCGCTGCCCCACTCGGTCCAGGACCCGTCGTAGTTGCGCACGTTCTCGAAGCCGAGCAGGTGCTGCAGCACGAACCAGGTGTGGCTCGAGCGCTCGCCGATGCGGCAGTAGGCGATCACCTCGTCGCCCTCCTTGAGGCCCGCGCCCTCGCGGTAGATCGCGTCGAGCTCGGCGACGGGCTTGAACGTGCCGTCGTCGGCGACGGCCTTCGCCCACGGCACGCTCTGCGCGGTCGGGATGTGCCCCGCCCGCAGCGCGCCCTCCTCCGGGTAGGCCGGGGCCGAGGTGCGCTCGCCCGAGTACTCCTCCGGCGACCGCACGTCGATGAGGGGGTTGCCGAGGTGGGCGAGCACGTCCTCCTTGAAGGCGCGCAGCTGCGCGTCGTCGCGCTCGACGACGGGGTAGTCGGTCGCGGGTCGCATGGTGGTGTCGGTGACGTAGGGGCGGCCCTCGGCCTCCCACTTGGCGCGGCCGCCGTCGAGCAGGCGCACGTCCTCGTGCCCGAACAGCGAGAACACCCACAGCGCATAGGCGGCCCACCAGTTGTTCTTGTCGCCGTAGATGACGACGGTGTCGTCGCGGGCGATGCCCTTGCGCGAGAGCAGCTCGGCGAAGCCGGCGCCGTCGAGGTAGTCGCGCTGCACGGGGTCGTTGAGGTCGGTGTGCCAGTCGATCTTGACGGCGCCTTCGATGTGCCCGGTCTCGTAGAGCAGCACATCCTCGTCGGATTCGACGACGACGAGCCCGGGCGTGCCGAGGTGGTCGGCGAGCCACTGCGTGCTCACGAGCCGCTCGGGGTGGGCGAACCCGGAGAAGGCGGGCGAGGGGTCGGTCTCGACGGTCATCGGATGCTCCTGCACGTAGGGTGGGATGGTCGCCTTCCAGGTTAGGCAGTCGCTCGCCGGTCCGCCTCCGCACCGTAAGAGTTCGACACACGTTCCTCTCCCTTCAGCAAAGGTCCCATGGCCGAGATCACGTCGCTCCTCGAGCGCGCGCCCGCGATGTCCGGCGACGAGATCGCCGCGTCGCTCACGCCGCCGCGTCAGTTCGACGACGCGACGCTCGACACCTACCGACCCGACCCCGACTATCCGTCGCAGGCCGAGGCCGTCGAGCGCGTGCGGGCGTTCGCGGCGGGCTGGAGGTCGGGCGGCGGGGGCGGCCTGTTCCGCAAGCGCGCCGCGGCGCCCGCGAAGCCGGGGCTCTATCTCGACGGCGGGTTCGGCGTCGGCAAGACGCACCTGCTCGCGGCGCTGTGGAAGCTCGCCCCGGGGCGGAAGTACTTCGGCACCTTCATCGAGTACACCGCGCTCGTCGGCGCCCTCGGCTACCAGGCCACCGTCAAGCTGCTCACCGGGTCGACGTTCGTGGCGATCGACGAGTTCGAGCTCGACGACCCGGGCGACACGATGATGATGACCCGGTTGCTCGGCGAACTCGCCGAGTCGGGCACCCGCATCGCCGCCACGTCGAACACCCCGCCCAACGCGCTCGGCGAGGGGCGCTTCGCGGCGATCGACTTCCTGCGCGAGATCCACGCACTCGCGGCCCGGTTCGACATCGTGCGCATCGACGGTCTCGACTACCGCCGTCGCGACGTCGAAGGCGCCGCGGTGGCGCTCCCCGACGACGCGGCCCTCGACGCGGCGGTCGCGCGCATCCCGGGTCTCGTCGCCGTCGACGACTTCGACGCCGTGCTGCGTCACCTCGCCACCGTGCACCCGTCGCGCTACGTGAAGCTCGTCGAGGGCCTCTCGGCGGTCGGGCTGCGGGGCGTGCGCGTGCTGCAGAACCAGACGGACGCCCTCCGGCTCGTGGCCGCCGTCGACCGCCTCTACGACGCACGTGTGCCCGTGCTCGCGACGGGTGTGCCGCTCGACCAGGTCTTCGGCGACGACATGCTCACCGGCGGCTATCGCAAGAAGTACCTGCGCGCGGTCTCGCGGCTCATCGCCCTCACCTCGGGCGCCACGGAGTAGCGCGGATCCCGGCCGTCTCGGGGCGGATCGGGGGCACCCCGAAACACGATGTTTACGTGGACCGCCCGGGTGTAACGCTTCCGAAACATTCCCACAGCGCTGCGGAAACCTCCCGTCGCCAGACTGGCGGCGTACCCGAGGCCCCTGTTCCGACGAGCACGACGGTTCCAACGGTGCAACTCTTGCAAGCTCCCAGAGAGGTATCGGTTCAAGCCAATGGATAGTGGCACTTTCGCATGGGCGGTGACCGCCGGCGCCCTGGTTCTCTTCATGACGCCCGGTCTCGCGTTCTTCTACGGCGGTCTGGTCAAGGCCAAGAGCGTCATCAGCATGATGATGATGAGCTTCGGCTCGATGGCCCTCATCGGCGTCCTGTGGATCCTCTACGGCTTCAACATGGCCGCCGTGGGCGACCCCTTCCAGTGGGCGGGCAACCCGTTCGTCGAGGGCTTCGCGCTCAACGGCCTCGGCGAGTCCGACCTCGTGCTCGCGTTCTTCGGCGCGACGTTCGCGATCATCACGGTCGCGCTCATCTCGGGCGCGATCGCCGACCGCGCGAAGTTCGGCTCGTGGCTGATCTTCGCGGGCCTCTTCGCGACCCTGGTGTACTTCCCGGTCGCCGCGTGGGTCTGGGGCGGCGGCTGGATCCAGAACCTCGGTGGCCTCTTCGGCTGGGACGAGTTCGTGCTCGACTACGCCGGTGGCACCGCGGTGCACATCAACGCGGGTGCCGCGGCGCTCGCGCTGGCTCTCGTGCTCGGCAAGCGCATCGGCTTCGCGAAGGGTGCGCACCAGCCGCACAACC
>CAMLMQ010000167.1 GCA_946481135.1 uncultured Microbacteriaceae bacterium | reverse complement strand
GGCGGCGCAGCTCGTCGAGGTTGCGCAACGCCTGCCGGGCGAAGTAGCCGATCTCCGGGTCGTGGCGTTTCGCTTCGAGCTCGGTGACGACGACGACGGGCAGCACGACGGCGTGTTCCGCGAATCGGAAGATCGCCTTGGGATCGCTCAGCAGCACCGAGGTGTCGAGCACGAACGTGCGCTCCCCCTGCTTCGGTTTCCCACCTCCGCCCGTGATCGGTGCTGCGGTGGTCTTCTGCTGGGGCTTGTCGAGCGCGGGCACTCCCACTCCATCCCCGGGATCCCCCGGTGTTTCGGAAGCGGCCACTCGTCGCGGAACGAACTTATGTGGCCGTTCCGACCAGGCGCCGTGCCTGATGACCCGAAACTAACCCCGCACGCGTAGCAGGCCGGCACCGACACGCCCCGCCGCCACGTTACGAACGTGTGAATGATTCAGGATGCCGACGCGGCATCCCGAGTGAGGTTCAGATCGACGTGGCGAACGACACGAACGCCGAACGGAGCATCGCGAACGTCTCCTCATCGGTCGTCGCATGCACCGAGAGACGCAGCCGGTCGCCGCGGATCGTCGCGGTGATGCCGTGGTTGTGCAGCGACGCCGCGAGCACCGTGAGCTGCTCGGGCAGCGGCTCGAGCACGACGATCCCTGCCCGCTCCGCCTCGGCGCGGGGCGAGACGACGGGCAGCGCGAACTCGTCGGCGAGGTCGACGACCCGCGACACCCGTTCGGCGATCGCGGCGTTGAGCACGCCCACCCCGACGGCCGCGATCTCCTCGAGCGCGACGGCAAGCCGTGCGGCGGCGATGGGGTCGGCGTGGCTGATCTGGAATGCAGCGGCTCCCGGCAGCGGCGCCGTCACGGCGTCGTACGCGCCGTCCTCGGCTCCGACGAAGCCCGACCACACGGGCGTGAGGTGCTCGCGGGCGCGATCGCTCACGGCGAGGAACCCGGTGCCCATGCCGGCCCGGATCCACTTCTGCCCGCCCGCGGCCACGACATCCGCCACCTCGTAGGGGGCGTCGACGACCCCGAAGCCCTGGATGGCGTCGACGATGAGCAGCCGGTCGCCGATCACCTGACGGATGCCCTCCAGGTCGGCGAGGAAGCCCGTGCGGAAGTCGACGAGGCTGACCGCGACGGCGACCACCGACGAGGTGAGCTGGTCGCGGAGGTTGCCCGGGGTGACCTTCCCGTCCTCGGTTTCCAGCCACAGGGGCGAGACCACGCCGAGCGCGTCGGACGCGCGCTGCGCCGCGAAGGTGAGCGACGGGAACTCCGCCGGCGACACGGCGAGCCCGCCGGTGAGACCGAACGCGACATGCATGAGACCCTGCGACGTGTTCGGCTGGAACACGACCTGGTCGGGTCGGAACCCGCCGACGGCTGCGACCGCCTCGCACATGCGAGCGTGCTGGGCGAGCAGCGCGCTCGTGGAGCCGAAGCGCAGTCGCGACAGCGTGTCGCTCAACGCCGTCTGCTCTTCGAGCACGGTGCGCCCCACCGGCGCGACGCGCGCGTAGTCCAGATAGCCGGGTTCTTCGAAGAACCGGCCTTGATAGTCCCCCAGGTCCACGCGGTCACATCTCCCTACTCGTCGTGCTCCCCCATTGTGACGACCGACGGCGCCGCGGTCGATTCGAGCAGCCGGTCGACGAGCACCTCGACGGCCGCATCGTCGGACGCACCGGGGTCGATCGAGACGGTCAGCCGATCGAGCAGGAGCCCGTCGATCGCGTAATGGAGCAGCACGATCTCGTCGCGCCCGCCCGGGAGGCCGGCATCCCGAGTGAACCGCACGTCGGCCTCGAGTCCGTCGCGGAGCCACCCGCCGAGCACCTCGGCGACCTCGGGGCGTCGCGCGGCCTCGAGGCGCAGTTCGAGGAGTGCGAGGGTCACGTCGCGCTCGTGCGTGAGACGCGCGACGATGTCGCGGATGTAGTCGCGGAACAGCTCCCGACCCGGCTCGCGGGCACCGAGGGCCGCGTGCACGGCGGGGTCGGGCGCGAGCCGTTCGCCGATGCGCGCCACGAGTGCGGAGAGCAGCGCGGCGCGGGAGCGGAAGTAGTTCGACGTGGTGCCCGTGGGGGCCGACGCCGCGGCGTCGACGGCGCGGTGCGTGAGGCCGCGAGCGCCCTCTCGCGCGAGGACGCGGATTCCGGCGTCCGCGAGCTCCCGGCGTCGCTCGTCGTTGCGCACCATGGATCGAGTCTAGCGACGCCACTACTGATGTAGTAGTTTGGGGACGATTCATCCACGACAGATGTTGTGATCGGAGCCTCATGCGAGAACTCACCTACTACGTCGCCGTCACCCTCGACGGCTTCATCGCGGCACCCGACGGCGACGCGAGCGCGTTCCCGATCGAGGGCGACCACATGCACGCCGTCCTGCACGACTACACCGACGCCGTGCCCACGCACGTGCAGCAGGCCGTCGGGATCCAGGCCGACCGCACGCGGTTCGACACCGTGCTCATGGGATGGCGCACCTACACGCCGGCGCTCGACGTGGGCATCACGCATCCCTACGCCCATCTGCGCCAGATCGTTGCCACACGGTCGGGTCGTGCCGTCGCCGACGGAATCGAGACGACGGCCGACCCGGTCGAGACGGTGCGAAGCCTCAAGCGCGAGCCGGGCGCCGGGATCTACCTTGCGGGCGGCGGAGAACTCGCGGGCGCGCTCGTCGACGAGATCGACCGCCTCGTGCTCAAGCACAACCCCTTCCTGCTGGGCGACGGCATCCCGCTGTTCGCGGGCGTGACGCAGCCTCGACGGTTCCGGCCCGTCGCGACCCGCGCATTCGAGTCGGGGGTGCGGATCACCGAATACGTGCCCGCTCAGGCTCCGTAGCGACGATCCCTCGTGGCGTAGGCACGCAGCGCGCGCAGGAAGTCGACCTCGCGGAGGTCGGGGCCGAGCGACTCGAGGAAGTAGAACTCGCTGTGCGCGCTCTGCCAGAGCATGAAGTCGGAGAGCCGCTGCTCGCCCGACGTGCGGATGATGAGGTCGGGATCGGGCTGACCCTGCGTATACAGATGATCGGCGATGAGCTCGGGAGTGAGGATCTCGGCGAGGTCGTCGATCGTGCCCCCGCCCAGCCCGTGCGTGCGCACGATGCTGCGCATCGCATCCGCGATCTCCCGGCGGCCGCCGTAGCCGACCGCGAGGTTCACATGCAGACCGGCGTTGCCCGCCGTGCGATGCTCGGCGGCTTCGAGCACATCGACGAGCTGCTGCGGCAGACCCTCGCGGCTGCCGACGTGCTGGATGCGCCAGTCGGCCGCGCGGGAGAGGTCGTCGGCGAGGTCGGCGATGATCTCGAACAACTGTGCCAACTCGGCCGAGTCGCGTCCCGTGAGGTTGTCGGTCGAGAGCAGATAGAGAGTGACGTGGCGGATGCCGAGGCTGTCGCACCAGCCGAGGAACTCGCGCATCTTCGCGGCACCGGCGCGATGGCCGTGAGCCGCGGTCTCGTGCGCGCGCTCACGAGCCCAGCGGCGGTTGCCGTCGATGATCATGCCGACGTGGTGGGGTCGCGGAAGGTCGGCGAGCTCCTTGCGTAGGCGGGCGGAGTAGAGCCCATACAATAGGCCCCGCCCGGTCGCACCCTTCCGTTGTGGCACCTGACTAAGGTAGTCGACCCCTCCCAGGGTGTTCGCCGCGAGTCGCCCTACACTCCGGGCATGGCTTCTTCGCGCGTCGAGACCGAGCCGGGCGCCGACCTGCCCAACCTGCCGCTCCTCGAGGATGTTCTCGAGCATCCCGACGCCGAGAAGAAGCCCACCTGGCGCGGCTGGATCCATGCCGGCACGGCCCCCTTTGCCGCCGCCGCGGGCATCGTGCTCATCGTGCTCGCCGACGGCGCCGCCGCGAAGGCCGCCTCGGCGATCTTCATGGCGTCGTCGATCCTGCTCTTCGGGGTCTCGGCCGTCTACCACCGGTTCAACTGGAGTCCGAAGGTCAAGGCCGTGTTCCGCCGGCTCGACCACGCCAACATCTTCATCCTCATCGCCGGCACCTACACCCCGCTCGCCGTGAGCGCGCTGCCGTTCTCGCAGGGCATCGTGCTGCTGAGCGCCGTCTGGGGCGTCGCCGTGCTCGGCATCGTCTTCCGCGTCGTGTGGGTGCGGGCGCCGCGCTGGTCGTACGTGCCGCTCTACGTCGGGCTCGGCTGGGCGGCCGTGTTCTACGCCGTCGACCTCGTCGCGTTCAACCCGGTCGCGATGCTGCTCGTGCTCATCGGAGGCCTCGCCTACACGGCGGGCGCGATGTTCTATGGGTTCAAGCGGCCCAACCCGTGGCCGGGGCGGTTCGGCTTCCACGAGCTGTTCCACACGTGCACCGTGATCGCGTTCCTGTGCCACTGGACGGCGATCCTGCTCATCGTGCTCCATCCCCTCGGCTGGTAGCCGGCGGGGTCGGTGGGCGCGGGGGTGGGCGTCGTCGTCCGGTAATCCGTCGCATGTGTGACGGATGACCGCGATCGCGACCCCGGAATCGACGGATTAGTCGTTCGGGACCGCCGTTGCGGGTTTCATCCGCGACATTCGGCGCGGATCCGACGTCTCTCGGGACGAAATGGCGCGGATGACGTGGGCAGGTCGCGGATGCCGGGGCAGGTCGCGGATGCCGGGGCAGGTCGCGGATGATGGGGCGATCGCGGCGAACCGGGCGACCCGCGGTCGCCGGGGACTACTCGGCGTCGCGGGCGGCGGCCTCTTCGGCGTCGAGGCGCTCGTTGACCTCGGCACGGTAGCGGATGCGGCGCAGCCGTCGCGTCATGTCGAGGATGAGCAGCACGACGACGACGACGAGTCCGAACGTGAGGGCGAACCCGATCACCCCGGGGGTGACAATCGTCGGATCGATCTCGCCGGGTGGGGGCGTCGACAGCCAGAGCACGGGGAGCCTTCCGATCGGATTAGCCTGGATTCCAGGGTAACGGAGGCGGAATGGTCGACACTCACGTCGCGGAGCGCTACGGGCGCACGGCGACCGACCGGCGACGCCGCGTGATCCTCGCGGTCGTCGCCGCGGTCGGGGTGCTCGCGGCGGTCGTCGGGTGGGTGGTCTGGGTCGGGCTGTTCAGCCCGTCGGCGAGCTTCGAGGCCCGCGACACCGGATACGTCACGCACGACGAGAGCGTCGACATCCGCTTCGAGGTGACGGCCGACCCCGGCACCGCCGTGTCGTGCGCGCTCCAGGCGATGAACGAGAACTTCGCGATCGTCGGCTGGAAGGTGGTCGACCTCGGCCCCGGGGAGGTGCGCACCCGGTCGTTCGTCGAGAACGTGCGGTTCACCGAGCCCGCTGTCACCGGGTTGATCTACCGTTGCTGGCTGACCTAGCATGGGGCGATTGCCCGGCTTCGGCCGGGCTCGCGCTTTATCCGGGGTCCGCCGACCCCACGTCCCGCAAGGAGTGACCCGATGTCCGACCCCGCTGCCACCACCTGGCTCACGCAGGAGTCCTACGACCGGCTGAGCGCAGAACTCGCCGAGCTCGAGGGCCCCGCGCGTCTCGACATCGCGAAGAAGATCGAGGCGGCGCGCGAAGAGGGCGACCTCAAGGAGAACGGCGGCTACCACGCCGCGAAGGACGAGCAGGGCAAGATCGAGGCCCGCATCCGTCAGCTGACCGACCTGCTGCGGCACGCGACCGTCGGCGAGCCCCCGGCCGCGTCGGGCGTCGTCGAGGTCGGCACGGTCGTCTCGGCGAAGATCGCCGGCAGCGACTCCCGCTTCCTCATCGGCAACCGCGAGATCGCGGGCGACGCGAGCGACATCGACGTGTATCCGGCGACGAGCGCCCTCGCCGAGGCGATCCTCGGCCTGAAGATCGGCGAGAAGACCTCGTACACCGCGCCGTCGGGCAAGGAGATCGCGGTCGAGATCGTCGGCGTCGAGACCTACACGGGCTGACGGGGCGGCACCCGCCTCACTCAGACCCGGGTGTCGACGCGGGGCCTGTAGCCGGCATCCCGGAGGTGCTTCAGCACCTCTTCGGCGTGCTGGGGCCCCTTCGTCTCCATGTGGATCTCGATGCCGACCTCGGTGATCTGCAGACCGGTTCCGTGCCGCGTGTGCAGCACCTCGACGACGTTCGCGTTCGCCTCGGAGATGATCTCGGCGATGCGCGCGAGTTGCCCGGGGCGGTCGGGCAGCGGGATGTCGACCTTGAGGTAGCGGCGGTCGGCGACGAGACCGCGACTGATGACGCGCTCCATGATCATCGGGTCGATGTTGCCGCCGGAGAGCACGATGACGGTCGGCCCGGTGAGTTCGACGTCGCCCGAAAGCAGGGCGGCGACACCCGCACCGCCCGCGGGTTCGACGACGAGCTTCGCGCGCTCGAGCAGCACGACGAGGGCCCGCGCGATGTCGTCGTCGCTTACGGTGACGACGTCGTCGACGGCCCGGCGGATGATCTCGAAGTTGAGCGCCCCCGGACGCGCGACCGCGATGCCGTCGGCGATCGTCGGGCCGACCGCGACGGGGATGATCTCACCCGCCGCGAGCGAAGCCGGGTAGGGGGCGGCGCTGCGTGCCTGCACGCCGATGACGCGGATGTCGCGCTCGGGTGCCGCGAGCGCGAGGGCCGA
>CAMLMQ010000166.1 GCA_946481135.1 uncultured Microbacteriaceae bacterium | reverse complement strand
AGTTCGCGATCGACAAGCTCGCCGACATCGAGGAGCCGCTCGCGCGCGCCCTCGTCTGGGGTGCGGCCTGGGACGCCACCCGGGATGCCGAGGTCGCCCCGAGCGACTACGTCGACCTCGTGCTCGGCAACATCGCGACCGAGACCGAGTCGACGACGATGCGCCTGTCGCTCACGCAACTCACGCAGGTGGCGCGGCTGTACGTCGCGCCCGAGAAGCGCGACCCGACGATCGAGCGCGTCGGCGACGCCCTGTGGGAGCTCGCGCAGGGGGCCGCTGCGGGCAGCGACGCGCAGTTCCAGTTCGTGAAGTTCTTCGCCAACATCCCGTCGACGCCCACCCACGCGCAGACGCTGCGCGGGCTGCTCGACGGCTCGGTGAAGCTCGACGGACTGGAGATCGACGCCGACCTGTCGTGGGAGCTGCTCGAGGGTCTCGTGCTGCTCGGCGAGGCCGGCGAGGCCGAGATCGCGGCGCAGCTGGAGAAGGACAACACCGCGAACGGCCAGCAGGCGGCGGCCCGTGCCCGAGCGACCGGCGACAAGAAGACGGCGCTCGAGCAGGCCCTCACGGATGCGTCGCTGCCGAACGTCGTGCTGCGTTCGTCGGGCATGGGCTACCACCACGTCAACGACCCGTCCGACCTCGAGCCGCTCGTCGCGCCCTACTTCGACGCGCTGGAGCGCATCTGGAAGGAGCGCTCGTACAAGATCGCCGAGTACGTCATCCTCGGCTTCTACCCGGCGCCGCTCGCCTCCCAGGGTCTCGTCGACGCGACGAAGGCCTGGCTCGACGCGCATCCGGACGTGCCCGCGATGCGCCGCCTGGTGATCGAGAACCTCGCGGGCGTCGAGCGCGCTCTGCAGGCCCAGCAGCGCGACCGTTCGAGCTGACCCAACATACCCCCGGGGGTATCCGGTACCCTCGGGGGTATGAACCGTTTCCGTGCCGTGATCGTCGGCGGGGTGGCCGGAGGGATGTCGGCCGCGACCCGGCTGCGTCGCCTCCGTGAGGATGCCGACATCCTCGTGCTCGAACGCGGCGACCATGTGTCGTTTGCGAACTGCGGGCTTCCCTACTACCTCGGCGGCGTGATCGAGGAGCGGTCCGACCTGCTGCTGCAGACACCCGAGTCGCTGCGAGCGCGCTTCGAGCTCGACGTGCGCGTCCGTCACGAGGCGATCGCGATCGATCGGCAGGCCCGCACGGTGCGTGTGCGCGACCTCGTGACGGGTGCCGAGAGCGACGAACGCTACGACGCGCTCGTGCTGTCGCCCGGAGCGACTCCGCGGCGGCCCGACATCCCGGGTTCGGAGCGGCTGCTCACGCTCCGCGACATCGCCGATGCCGACCGCGTGATGGTCGCACTCGGGTCGGGCGCGAGTTCGGCCCTCGTGCTCGGCGGAGGGTTCATCGGCGTCGAGATGGTCGAGAACCTCGTGCACCGCGGGCTCGCGGTGACCCTCGTCGAGCACGGCCCCCAGGTGCTCGCGCCGCTCGATCCCGAAATGGCGCAGCCGATCGCCGAGCGCCTGCGCACGGCCGGCGTCGACGTGCGCCTCGGCGTCGAGGTCACGGCGATCGACGGCGACTCGGCGACCCTCTCCGACGGCAGTATCGTGCCGGCCGACATCGCGATCGCGGCGATCGGCGTGCGCCCCGACTCCGACCTCGCCCGCGCGGCCGGTCTGGAACTCGGCGAGCGCGGCGGCATCCGCGTCGACGAGACCCTGCGTACGAGCGATCCCGCGATCTGGGCCATCGGCGACGCCGCCGAGAAGACGGATGCCCTCACCGGCGCACCCCGGCTCGTCGCCCTCGCGGGGCTCGCGAACCGGCACGGACGCCTCGTCGCCGACGCGATCGCGGGCGCGCCCATCCGCGTGCGCGACGCCCTCGGCACCGCGGTGGTGGGTGTCTTCGGCCTCACCGCCGCAATGACGGGCTGGAGCGAGAAGGCGCTGCGCGCCGCCGGCCGCGACCCCCGCGTGCTGCACACCCACCCCGCGTCGCACGCCGGGTACTTCCCGGGCGCCGAGCCGATGGCGCTCAAGCTGCTCGTCGACCCCGTGACGGATGCCATCCTCGGCGCGCAGGGCGTCGGCGGCGCAGGCGTCGACAAGCGCATCGACGTCATCGCCACCGCCATGGCCGGAGGTCTGCGGGCCTCCGACCTCGCCGACCTCGAGCTCGCCTACGCCCCGCAGTTCTCGTCGGCGAAGGACCCGGTCAACATGCTCGGCTACGTCGCCCTCAATGCCGCAGACGGCCTGTCACCCTCGGTGCAGTGGCACGAACTCGACGCCGAGCTCGCGGCGGGCGCGACACTCGTCGACGTGCGCACTCGTGGCGAGTACGCGGCGGGTGCGATCCCCGGTTCGATCAACGTGCCGCTCGACGAACTGCGCGCCCGGGCGGCGGAGCTTCCGCCGGGCCGGCTCATCGTGCACTGCAAGGTGGGCCAGCGCGGGCACACCGCCGTTCGGGTGCTCGCCCAGCTGGGCCGGGATGCCCGCAATCTCGACGGGGGCTACCTCACCTGGGCGGCGGGCACGGCATCGCGCGCGGTCGCCCTCGCCCGGTGACGGGCGTCAGTCGACGATGGGCAGACCGGTGGCGGTCGAGGCGCCGGAGAGCGATCCCGCGTTGATGAGCGACTCGAAGCCGAGGTCGCTCATGCGCGAGATCGCCGTGCCCGCGCGGTTGCCGGTGCGGCAGTAGACCACGTAGGTCGCGTCGCGGTCGAGTTCGGCGACCTCGGTGTCGAAGGTGCCGCCCTGCACGTCGATGTTGAGGGCTCCGTCGAGGTGACCCTCGGCGAACTCGGCCGCCGTGCGCACGTCGAGCACGACGGTGTCGCGGGTGATCTCGATCGACCCCGGCTGCGGAGCGCAGCCGGCGAGCGCGAGCCCGAGTCCGAGAGTCACGAGCACGGCGGCTCCCAGCCGTGCGAGGCGAGCGCGCGACATCAGGCGGCGCCCTGCACGATCGGGAGGCCTTCGCCGTACCAGCGCTGGATGCCCCCGGCGACGTCGACGGCATCCACCCCCTGACCGCGGAGAAACGCCGTGGCCTGCGCGCTTCGCCCGCCCGAGAGGCACATGATGTGCACGGGTCGGTCGGCGGGCAGTTCGCCCAGACGCGACGGCAGGGTCGAGAGCGGGATGTTCACGGCCCCCGCGACGTGCGCGGCGGCGAACTCGTCGGGTTCGCGCACGTCGACGAGACGGGCATCGGAGCCCAGGGCGGCGAGAGCAGTGGGGTCGATCATCATGCGGGCAGCGTAACAGATACCCCCTGGGGTATGCTGGTGCGGCCTGGACAGGCATCCCGACCGATCGGAGACCCCCATGAAACTCGACCCCGCCGACATGAAGCCCGTGCTCAATCGCCTGCGGCGCGCGCAGGGGCAACTCGCGGCCGTGATCCGCATGGTCGAGGAGTCCGACGACTGCGAGAAGGTCGTCACCCAGCTGGCCGCGGTCTCGAGCGCCCTCGACCGCGCCGGCTTCTCGATCATCGCCAACACCTTGGAGCGTTGCGCCCGTCAGGACGAGCCCGAGCTCGACCGCGCCCAGCTCGAGAAGCTCTTCCTCTCACTCGCATAGCCCCCCGAGAGCACCGATGTGCGTCGAGCGCGCATGCGTGATCGCGAGCACTCGGCGCACATCGGCACAGCGGGGGTGCGGGTCAGGGCACGAGCACGAGCTTGCCGGGGTGCGTCGCGGCGCGGAGGTCGTCGATCGCGCGGCCGGCGTCCTCGAACGGGTAGCTGCGCGCGAGGGTCGAGCGCAGCTCCCCCGATGCCAGCAACCCCGCGAGCTCGGCGAGGTCGTCGCCCTTCGCGCTCGCCACGAGGGTCACGATGCGGATGCCGCGCACGGTGAGCACGGCGAGCGAGCGTCCGAGCGACCCGAACACCGTGCCGCCCGTCTCGGCGCCGCCGAGCACGAGCATCCCGCCGGGCTTGAGCACCCGCCGCCACGACCGCACCGGCAGCCCGCCCGCGAAGTCGAGGACGGCGTCGAACCGGGGCTGCCCGACCGTCGGGTCGGTCGTCGTGTAGTCGACGACGTCGTGCGCGCCGAGACGTCGCACGAACTCGGCCTTGCGGGCGCTGCACACCGCGGTGACACGGGCACCGCGCGCCGACGCGAGCTGCACGGCGTACGACCCCACCCCGCCGCCGGCGCCCGTCACCGCGACGTGCTTGCGTTCGAGATCGCCGAGGAGGCGCACCGCCTGGAGCGCCGTGTAGCCCGCCATCGGCACGGCCGCGGCCTCCTCGAACGAGACGTTCGTCGGCTTCGGCTGCAGGAGGTCCTCGCGCGCCCGGGCGACCTCGGCCCACGCGCCGGGGGCGGATCCGAAGACCTCGTCACCCACGGCGAACCGGGTCACGCCGGGTCCGACACGTTCGACGATCCCGGCGACGTCCTCCCCGAGCTGCGGGTTCTTGGGGCGACGCAGCCCGAACGCGAGGCGCGCGATCGACGGCAGCCCCGTCATGAGGTGCCACTCGGCCATGTTCACCCCGGCGGCGCGCACGCGGACGTGCACACGGCCCTCCGACAGCTCGGGTTCGTCGAGTTGCTCGACGCGCAGCACGTCGGTCTCGCCGTACTGCCGGCGGGTCACTGCTCTCATCACTTCTTCTCCTCCTCGGGTTCGTAGCTGAAGACGTCGTCGAGGCCGACCCCGAAGACGCGGGCGATCTGGAACGCCATCTCGAGCGACGGCGAGTAGCGACCCTGCTCGATCGCGATCACGGTCTGGCGGGTGACGCCGATGCGCTCCGCGAGGTCGGCCTGGGTCATCTCGCCGGCGGCGAACCGCAGCGCGCGGATGCCGTTGGTCACGCGGGTGGGCTTGACCATGTCAGAAACCCCGGTGGTACGCGCCGAGCTTCGCGAGACTTCCCAGCACACCCGCGAGCACGAAGGCGAGGTAGAGCACGTTGGCGATCCATGCGTGCGGCGCCTGCACGAAGCACATGATGAGCGCGGCGATGCCGCCGATGACGACGAACGAGTTGCCGACGCGTTCCCCGAACCAGCCGATCTCCTTGTCCCGCTGATCGACCTTGCCCGGGTTCTTGTCGCCCGAGATGCCGTCTCCGATCCCGATCGCGATCCCTGCGAGGATGCCGACGACGATCGCTCCGAGGATCGTGCCGACCATCGGCCAGATGTACGACGTCTCGCTCAGGGGTCCGTCGCCGGTGACGAACGTGAGGATCAGGTAGACGATGTAGCCGACGGTGGCGATCACTCCGAACGCCCACGTGTTCTTCTCTTCGTAGCTCATGGGTGCCTCCTCAGGCGGTGGTGGGGACAGGGGATGCGAGACGGGTGCCGACCGTCCGGCCGCCGCGGACGAGCAGCCAGACGACGAGCACGAGCTCGCCGACGAACGTGACGGTCGCGATGCCGAGGTCGAGTCGCGGCACGAGAAGGGCGGCGGCACTGTCGGCGGCATAGCCGAGCCCGGCGACGACGACGAACGCGGCGGTGAGACGCGCGAAGATCCCGGTCACGGCGAGCAGGGCGAAGCCGAGAGCGACGAGGTGCAGCCCGAAGACACCGAGCCCCGCATCCCACACCGCCTCGAACCCGCCACGGTCACCCGCCGCGAGCCGACCGGCCGCGACGAGCAGTGCCGCCGAGTAGACGAGACGCAGCGCCGCGGCGAGGAGCGAGAGCATCCCCGGCCCGAGCACCCGCCAGAGGGCGACGGCGGCGAGCACGTCGAGGGCGACGACGACCGTCATTGCGAGCCCGGCCGCGCCGTCGGGCAGGATGCCGAATGCCGCGAGCGGCCCGAGCGGCACCATCCCGAGGAGGGCGACCGCCGCGAGGATGCTCGCGCGCCGAGGGGTGATGTCCATGGGGTCTCCGTTCGAGAAGTCAAGAATTCTTGACATCTCGAACTGTAAAGAAACCAAGACACCGTGTCAAGCTTTCTTTACACAGGCCCGGGGGCGTCACCCTCCCTAAGCTGGATCGGTGCGCACCCAGCCCGCTCCCGAGCCCTCACAGCTCGACGCCTTCTGGCAGTGGCTCACCGCGTTCATGAACGACGGCTGGAGCGTCCCGGTGCGCGTCGCGCTCATCGTCGTCGTCGCCCTCGTCGTGCGCCTCGTGCTGCAACTGGTCATCCGTCGCGTCGTCAACAGGGTCATCACGGGCGTCAAACGCAAGCAGAACGTCGAAGACACCCGCGAGCTGCAGGCCTCCCCCGTCGCCGCGATGCGGATCGTGCAGCGCACCCGCGCGTTCGGCGGCGTGCTGTCGAGCACCGTCACCACCGTCGTCGTGCTCGTCTCACTCGTGCTCATCGTGTCGGCAATCGACCCCAACGCGACCGGGGCGTTCTCGCTCATCACCGCCGCGCTCGGCGCCGGGCTCGGCTTCGGCGCGCAGAACGTCGTGCGCGATGTGCTCAACGGGCTGTTCATCGTCGCCGAAGACCAGCTCGGCGTCGGCGACGTCGTCGACCTCGGGCAGGCCACGGGCGTCGTCGAGAACGTCGGCATCCGGGTCACCGCCGTGCGCGACGTCAACGGCACCCTCTGGTACGTGCGCAACGGCGAGATCCTGCGCGTCGGCAACATGTCGCAGGGCTG
>CAMLMQ010000165.1 GCA_946481135.1 uncultured Microbacteriaceae bacterium | reverse complement strand
GACGCACTTGCCGTCGAAGTAGACGTTGGCCTTCGTCTGCACGGACGCGGCCTGCGGGGCCGGATCGCTCGATCCGGCCCCGTTTCCTCGTCCACCTCTCGGATGATCCGCCGCGGCTCGCGCGCCCCTAGAGTTGTCGCGACGCGCGAACCCGCGAGCCCGCGACCCGCGCACCACCATCCCGCGAGGTATTCGTGACCGACGCCCCCCCGACGGCTTCCCGCGCGCTCAAGGCCGTACGCGGCAACTGGCGGCAGCGCCTCGGCACCGCCCTCTACGCGAGCGCGAGCCGCATCGACTGGGCCGAGCCCGAGGTGCGGGGCCTGGATCAGGTCGTGAAGCCCGGCGACACCGTCATCGACGTCGGTGCGGCGCTCGGCATGTACACCGTGCCGCTGTCCTACCTCACCGGTCCGACGGGGCGCGTCGACTCCTTCGACCCCCAGCCGCGCAACTTCCACGTCGTGCGGTTCCTCCGCGGCCTCACCGGTGCCCGCCGCGGCGTCATCCGGCGGGTCGCGATGGGCCCGAGCGCCGGGGAGAGCAGCATCGCGGTTCCCCTGATCTTCGGGCTGCCGATCTTCGGCCACGGTCACATCGCCGACGGCGTGCAGGAGAAGAGCCCGCATCGGGTGCGCCACACCCCGACGCCCGTCGAGACGATCGACGCCTGGGTCGAGCGGGAGGGCCTCGAGCGCATCGCGTTCATCAAGGTCGACGTCGAGGGCTTCGAGCCCTCCGTGCTCGAGGGCGCGGAGGGGGTCGTCGAGCGCGACCGGCCGAGCCTCCTGCTCGAGATCGAAGATCGACGCCTCGTGCGCTACGGCCGCACGACCGCCGCGGAGTTCCTCGACCACGTCATGACGCGCTGGCCCGACTACCGCATGTACACGTGGGCGGACGCGCGGTGGACGCCCACACGCGAGATCCGTCCCGAGGTGCGCAACTACCTCTTCACGACCCTCGACCTCGGTTAGTCCGAGGGCGGCGTCCTCGGGATCTCCAGCCAGAGCTCGACCTCGTCGTCGTCGAGCGAGTCGCCGAGGAGGCTCGCGCTGCCGTCATCGCTCGATCGCAACCCGACGACCGTGACAGCGACATCCGACCCCTCCGGCACCGTGCGGGCGATCACCTTGTCGGCGTTCGTGCGGCGCAGCGCGTCGGCAAGGGCGCCGAGCACGCGGTCGAGGTCCGCTCCGTCGAGGTCGTCGATGCCGCCCTCGTCGAGCAGCGTCACCGTCGTGCCGCGCCGACGCGCGAGCATCACCTGCTCGCGCACGGCGTCGTTGAGCAACTTGCGTCCGCGGATCTCGTCGCGGATGGCGCCCTCGAGGTGGAGGCACTCGGCGCGTTGCGCCGCCGTGAGGTCGCCCCCGCTCTGCTGGATGGTGCGCAGCATCGGCAACGCCATGACCGTGGTCTGGCCGAGCCGGAACTGACGCTCGTTGAGGTGCGCCTCCTGGGCGGCCTGCCACTCGGCCGCGCCGCGCTCGGCGACCGCGAACCGCTGCGAGTCGCGCACGGCCTTCGCGAGGGCGTTGGTCAGCAGGTGGGCGACGCCGACCCACGACGCACTCCCGATGACGCCGAGGGACACGAGGCCGAACGGGCCCGCCCAGATGACGGTCTGCACGACGAGGAACCCGATGCCGAACCACGCGAACCCGGGCCGTCGGCGCACGGCGACGATCGTCATGAGCGCGCCGACGGCGGCCGCGTGCCAGGTCGCGTAGCCGTTGCCGCCGTCGCGACCCGGATCGAGCACCCACGTCACGAGTAGGGGAAGCACCACCGCGGCTCCGACGGCGAACGACGCGAGCCACACCGGCATCCGCGGGCTCTTGTCGGGCACGAGCACCGCGACCGTCGCGACGGCGTAGAGCACCATCGCCGCGTAGACCGGCTCGTTCGTGCGGGCGTAGCCGAACGGGAGCGAGTAGAAGGCGAGCACGAGGATGTAGCCCGAGAACAGGGCCGCGACGAGCACGATGAGCGGCCGGGGAACCGAGATCCTCATGCCCGGGCCTCCGCATCCGTCTCGGCACCCGGCGCGTCGGGGGACGCGTCGCCGTCCCACTCGAGCGTCACGAGCGTGCCCTCGCCGGGAGCCGTGTCGATGCGCGCCCGCCCGCCGGCGCTCGCCACCCGCTCCAGGATCGACACGCGCACGCCGAGCCGCTCGGTGGGGATCGCGTCGCGGTCGAAGCCCACCCCGCGGTCGCCGATCTCGATCGCGAAGGCGCCGTGTCCGCGGGAGCGCACATCGACCCACCGGTCGACGCCCGTACCGGCGTGCTGGAGGCTGTTCACCATCGCCTGCACGGTCGCCGAATACGCGGCCTCCGCGACGTGCACGGGGATCGTGCACCACTCCTCGGCATGCAGGCGCACGGTGAACGGCTGCGACATGCTCTCGGCCGCGCTCGAGATGCGCTGGGCGACCATCTCGCCCGACACCGTCGCGTCGGAGTCGGGCGCCACCGCGACCGCCTCCCGCAGGTGGCCGATCGCGTTGCCCGCCATCGTCGCGGCGAGCGCCTTCGCCTCGGGGCTGAACGCGCGCGCCGCCGAGAGCAGCGTCGTCAGCACGCTGTCGTGCACGATCGAGTCGACCTGCACGCGCTCGGCCTCCGTCGCGTGCTGCCGCACGGCGTGCGTGTAGCGCTCGAGGGCGTTCTGCTGGGCGAGGTCGACCCCCGCGGCGGCGGAGCGCAGCACGACGATGAGGATGAGGATGCCGCCCCCGAGCAGGATCGAGTACACCGAGTCGAGCAGCGCGAGCTCGGGACTGGTCTCCCCTCCCGCTTCGGTGATGCGGATGAGACCGTAGATCACCGGTACCCCCACCGTGTAGAGCACCGCGAGGGGCAGCTCCATCGCGACCGCGGCCATCGTCGTGGCGATCGTCAGCAGGAAGTAGAGCCAGTAGCTGGAGTTGTCGGCGATCGCGACATCGACGTCGAGCACGGCGAACGGCCAACTGACGAGCGCGATGAGGTAGACGACGGCGAACGCGACGTAGGTGACGCGCACGCCGCGCTTGAGGATCGCGGCGACCCCACACGCGACGAGGGAGGCGATGAGCACCGCGAGGATCGCGACACTCCAGACCGGGTCCATGTTCGCGAGACCCGAGGGCCGGAGCAGCAGGGGGATGGACTGCAGGAAGAAGGCGACGCCGATGACGGCCGCGAGACGCGCGATCGCGGCGTCGACGCGGAGCAGGCTGAGCGGGTTGCGCACGGGACGCCCGAACGGGGGCTCCCCGGCGGCGGCCCTAGGAGTCGCCACCGTCGGGGTCGAGACCGGGCAGGATGCCGTCCTCCACCGCTCGACGGAGCAGATCGACCTTCGTGGGGGCGGGACGTCCGACCTCGACGTACTTCACCCGGATGCGGTCGAGGTACTCCCGCGCCGTCGAGTACCCGATGCCCAACTGCTCGGCGGCGAGCTTGAGGGGCAGACCCGAGGCGTACAGATGCAGGATCTCGCGCTCACGACGGCCGAGCTGCGCCTTCGCGAAGTCGCGGTCGGCGTCGATCGCGGTGGCCCACTCGAGGTTGTTGAGCACGTCGCCGCGCGCGACGGTCGCGGCTGCGGCGATCACCGTCTTCGTGGCCGACGACTTGGGGATGACGCCCGCGGCGCCCGCGGCGAGCGCCTCGCGCACGAGGCCGACCCGGTCGGCGATGCTGTGCACGAGCACGGCGGCACCCGCGGCCTGCACGTTCTTGACGTTGTCGGTGACCGTCGATCCGTCGCCGAGCGACAGGTCGAGCACGACAACATCCACCTCGCGGCCCGCGAGCCCCGAGATGAGCTCCGCCACGGTCGGCGCGACGTGGACGACGGTGTACCCCTCGTCGGCGAACGCGGCCTTCAGCCCGAGTCGCACCGACTCGTGGTCGTCGACGATCGCGACCCGCGTTCCGGCTTTGTCGACCGGATCGGTGGAGGCAGGATCGATCATCTGCGACACACTCATCCCGTTCTCCCCCGCATGTCGGGCACGTGTATGCCCGGGCGGTCCCGATCCGTCTCCCATCGTACTCTGCCCGGCAGGAGACCCACCGATCCATCCACACCCCGCATTCGGGTGCTGCCGAGGCGGGGGTCAGGCGCGCTGGAAGGTTCCGACGGCCTCGACGTGGTGGGTGTGCGGGAAGAGGTCGAGGGCGCGCAGCCCGGTCAGCTCGAAACCGAGCCCGGCGAGCACACCGACATCCCGGGCGAACGCGACCGGGTCGCACGCCACGTAGACGAGCTGCCGCGGACCGGCAGCGGCGAGGGACCCCAGCACGTCCGCACCCGCCCCCGACCGGGGCGGGTCGAGTACGACCGTGGCCCCCGAGAGCCGCGCCCGGTCCGCCGTCGACCCCTCCGCGAGGCCGCGGACGAACCGGTCGACCCGCGACGTCACCGCGGAGGCCCCGACCCAGTCGGCGAGGTTCTCCGCCGCGTGCTCCGTCGCCCGCGCGTCGGACTCGACCGAAGTGATGCGAACGCCCGAGCCGAACCGGTCGCCGACCGCCGCCGCGAGCAGCCCGACGCCCCCGTACAGGTCGAGGTTGGCGGCCTTGGGGTCGAACCGGTCGGGGTCGATCGCCTCCTGCACCGCGGTCGTGAGCGTCTGCGCCGCCGCCGCGTGCACCTGCCAGAAGCCCGTGTCGTCGACGCGGAACTCGCGGGCGCCGACACGTTCGCGGATCACGGTCGGGGCCTGCGCGTCGATGACGAGCCGCGCGTCGCCGCCGCCGCTCGGCGCGATCACCTGCACCGACCGCACGCCCGGCATCCCGTCGCGCAGAGGGGCGAGCTCGCGCACGGCGTCGACGGCGAGCGGCAGCGAGTCCACCGGCACGACCCGGTGCGAGCGCGCCGCATACGGACCGACCGTGCCGTCGTCGGCCACGTGCAGGCGCTCGCGGGTGCGCCATCCGGTGCCGTCGTCCGGGCCGGGCAGCGGCTCGACCCGCACGTCGCGGTTGACCGACGCCATCCGTCGCAGCGCGTCGGCGAGCACCCCGGCCTTGAGTTCGCGCTGGTGGGCGAGGTCGATGTGGCCGTAGTCGGCGCCGCCCGGACGATCGGCGGGATCGCGGTCGACCGAGGCCTCCGGCCAGACGTGCGCACGCCGGTGCGGGCTCGCGTCGAGCACCCGCACCGTGTCGGCACGCCAGAACCGTGCCTTCGCGTCGTCGGTCACCCGCGCGACGACCCGCTCACCGGGGATCGCGTCGGCGACGAAGACAACCCGTCCGTCGAAGCGCGCCACCGCCTCGCCGCCGTGGGCCATGTTGGTAGCCTCGACCTCGATCTCACGGCCCCGCATGTCGCCCATTCGAGTCAGCTTAGGAGCGCCGGTGCGCCTTCATCTCGCCTCCACCTCGCCCGCACGGCTCGCGACCCTGCGCGCGGTGGGCATCGAGCCCGAGTTGTTCGCACCGGGGGTCGACGAGGAGGCCGCCGTCGCGGCGGCCGGAGACCTCACGCCGTCCGAGATGGTGATGCTGCTCGCCCGGCTCAAGGCGGAGGCCGTGGTCGCGGCGCATCCGAAGCTCGACGGACTTGTGCTCGGCGGCGACTCGGCGTTCGAACTCGACGGCGTCGTCTACGGCAAGCCGCACCATCCCGAGGTCGCCCGCGAGCGTTGGCTCGCGCAGCGCGGGCGCACGGGAGTGCTGCACTCGGGGCACTGGGTGATCGACGCGCGCAGCGGTGAGGCGGTCGGAGCGCCCGCGGCGGCCGCCGTCACGTTCGCCGACGACCTCACGGACGCCGAGATCGACGCGTACATCGCGACCGGGGAGCCGCTGCAGGTCGCGGGGGCGTTCACGATCGACAGCAAGGGCGCCGCGTTCATCACCTCGATCGAGGGCGACCCCCACGCCGTGGTCGGGCTGAGCATCCCGCTGCTGCGCACCCTCACCCGCCGACTGGGCGTCGAATGGACGACGCTCTGGAACCGCTGAGGTGATCCACCGCCCCGGCCCGGGGTTTCTGTCGGACCCCGACAAACGGCACGGCAAATCCCGAGACTAGGCTCGGGAGTTATGGCCGTCGCCCCCTCGAAGATCACCAAGGTCCTCATCGCCAACCGCGGCGAGATCGCCGTGCGGGTGATCCGCGCCGCCCGGGATGCCGGCATCGCCTCCGTCGCCGTCTACGCCGACCAGGACCGCGACGCACGCCACGTGAAGCTCGCCGACGAGGCCTACGCCCTCGACGGCACCACGAGCGCCGACACCTACCTCGTGATCGACAAGATCCTCTCGGTCGCCCGGCGCTCCGGCGCGAACGCGATCCACCCGGGCTACGGCTTCCTCGCCGAGAACGCCGACTTCGCCCGCGCCGTGATGGATGCCGGCATCATCTGGATCGGCCCGTCGCCCGAGGCGATCGAGCGCCTCGGCGACAAGGTGTCGGCCCGTCACGTCGCCGAGAAGGTCGGCGCCCCGCTCGCGCCCGGCACCCTCAACCCCGTCGCGGATGCCGACGAGGTGCTCGCCTTCGTCGACCAGGTGGGTCTCCCCGTCGCGATCAAGGCCGCGTTCGGCGGCGGCGGCCGCGGCCTCAAGGTCGCCCGCACGCGCGAGGAGGTGCCCGAGCTCTTCGACTCGGCGACCC
>CAMLMQ010000164.1 GCA_946481135.1 uncultured Microbacteriaceae bacterium | reverse complement strand
CCGCTGGCGGACGAGGCGCAACGGCAGGAGGTGCGCGAGACCTTCGGGCTCGACCGCTCCCTGCCGGAGCAGTACCTCCTGTGGCTCGGCGCGGCCCTTCGCGGCGACCTGGGCATCTCGATGGCGACGGGAGTGCCGATCGCGGAGGCCTTCGCACTCCGGCTCCCCGTCACCTTCGTGCTCGCCGCGATGGCGCTCGTGCTGACGATCGCGATCGGCATCCCGCTCGGCGTGCTGACCGCGACGAACGCCCGCACCGCCGGCGGCAGCGTGACGGGCAGGGTGGCGAGCGGTCTCGGCATCAGCGTGCCCGAGTTCGTGCTCGGAGCCGTGCTGCTCTTCCTGTTCTCGCGGTTCAGCCTCGGGATCACCGTCGGAAGCTTCGTCTCGCCGTTCGACGATCTCGGGGCGGGCCTGCGCTCGCTTCTCCTTCCCGCGATCACGCTCGGCCTCTTCTGCGTCGCGGCGACCGCCCGCATCACGCGCAGCGCCGTGCTCGCCGTGCTCGTCGAGCCGCACATCGCGGCCTCCGTCGCGCGTGGCGAGACCAAGTGGTTCATCGTGCGGCATCACGTCCTGCGCAACGCGATGGTGCCGGTCCTCACCCTCGTCGCGACGCTCGCCGCCTACCTCCTTGGCGGCGCCGTCATCGTGGAGAACATCTTCAACGTGCCCGGCTTCGGCTCCTACCTCTTCTCAGCGCTCGGGCGTCGTGACTACTCCGTCATCCAGGCCGGAGTGCTGCTCGTGACGGCGATCTTCGTGCTTGCGAGCGTCGTGATCGACCTCGCGACGGGCATTGTCGACCCGCGCGTCAGCGCGCTGCGGAAGGGACGCACCTCGTGACCGCTCCGATGCCCACCGCCTCGATCGGTACCGTGCGCTCGCGCGTCGGCCGTCATCTGCGTTCGTGGGACGGGCTCGCGCGGGTCGCCGTCGCCGTCCTGGGCGTGCTGTTCCTCGCCGCCGTGCTCGGACAGCTCTTCGGCCTCGGCGGCAACCCGACCGCGATCGTCGGCCCTCGCCTCGCGCCGCCTGGCCCCGAGTGGCCGCTCGGCACCGACAGCCTCGGGCGGTCGTTGCTCCCGCGGCTGCTGCAGGGCATCACGACCACGCTCGTCCTCTCGTTCGTCGCGGTGGTGCTCACGGCGCTCCTCAGCACCGTCTTCGGCATCATCGCCGGGTATCGCGGCGGGATCGTCGGGGGGCTCGTCATGCGCGTGGGCGACATCCTCTACGCCTTCCCGGCGCTCGTGCTCGCGATCCTCGTCGCGGCGATCGTCGGTCCCGGCTACGTCGCGGCGCTCGCCAGCATCGTGCTCGTCACGGTGCCGCTGATGACCCGGATGGTGGGCGCCGCCTCGCGCGCGGTCGCCCGGCGCGAGTTCGTCACGAGCGCGATCGTCGGCGGCGTCTCCGCGCCCCGCATCATGGTGCGCCACATCCTCGGGAACATCTCCGGCACGATCGCCGTGCAGGGCACCTACGCCCTCTCGGTCGCGATCCTGGTCGAGGGGGGCTTGAGCTTCCTCGGCTACGGGGTGCAGCTGCCGGGGTCTTCGCTCGGGCTGCTCGTGCAGGAGGGAGCGGTCTACATGGTGAAGTCGCCGCTGCTGCTGCTCGCGCCGGGCGTCGCGATGGTGCTCGCCATCCTCTGCATCAACCTCATCGGCGACAGCCTGAGCGACCGGTTCGAGCCGCGAGAGGTGAGGTCGTTCGAATGAGCATCCTGGAGATCCGCGACCTCGTCGTCGAGTACACGAAGCGCGACGAGGTGATCCGCGCCCTCGACGGCGCCTCGCTCCGAGTGGAAGCGGGCGACAGCATCGGCCTCGTCGGCGAATCCGGCTCGGGCAAGTCCACTGTGGCGTCCGCCATCGGACGGCTCCTGCCGCGCAACGCCCGGTACTCCGCCGGGTCGATCGAGGTCGACGGCCTCGACGTGCTCACGCTCGAGGGCGATGCGCTGCGTCGGCTGCGGCGCGAGGTGCTCGGATTCATCCCGCAGGACCCCGTGCCCGCCCTCGACCCCACGATGCGCATCGGACGCCAGCTGCAGCTCGCTCTGCGTGACATCCCGATGCGCCGCTCCGATCAGCTGGAGCTGATGGAGCGGGTGCGGATGCGCGATCCGGAGCGGGTGCTCCGAGCCTTTCCCCACGAGATCTCGGGCGGGATGGCGCAGCGCGTCGTCATCGCGATGACCATGGCGCGTCGGCCCCGGATCCTCGTTGCCGACGAGCCGACCGCCGCCCTCGACAGCAGCGTGCGCGCCGAGGTGACCCGGCTGCTCTTCGAGCTCGCGGCCGACGCCGGATCGACGGTCGTCTGGTTGAGCCACGACCTGCGCTCCGTCGGGCGCTGGTGCCGGCGGGTCGCCGTGATGTATCAGGGGAAGGTCGTCGAGGAGGGACCCGCGACGCGCGTTCTCGAAGCGCCCACGCACCCCTACACGAAGGCGCTCTCCGCCGCCGATCCGGCGCGCGCCAAGCCCGGCGAGCGCATCGAGACGACTCCGCTGGAGTCGGGCACGTCGAGCCTCGCCGCGCCCTACGGGAAGGACGGACGATGACCGAGGTGCTGCGGATGGAAGGCGTCTCGGTCACCTTCACGAGCGGTTGGGGTCCGGGCCGTACGGCGGTCGAGGCCATGAAGGACGTCACCTTCGCCGTCGACGAGGGCGAGACGCTGGGGCTCGTGGGCGAGTCCGGATCGGGCAAGACCACGACAGGGGCGGTCGCGCTCGGGTTGCTCGCGCCGACGCGCGGATCGGTGTCCTTCCTCGGCAAGCCGTTCGGCCGACGCTCCGAGCGGAGGGGGCAGCTGCAGACCGTGCCGCAGAACCCGTTCTGGTCGCTCGACCCGCGCCTGGCGGTCGGGCTGTCCGTCGCCGAGCCGCTCGCCGCGCGCCAGGGGGGATCGCTGCGCAGCCACGAGACCGCGGTGCTGCGCATCCTCGACCAGGTGCGCCTCTCCCCGCGGCTCGCCGACCGCTACCCCCACGAACTCTCCGGCGGTCAGCGCCAGCGGATCGCGATCGCGCGTGCCCTGATCACCCATCCGCGGTTCATCGTCTTCGACGAGGCGGTGAGCGCGCTCGACGTCTCGGTGCAGGCGCAGATCCTCAACCTGATCGCCGACCTGCAGACGGAGCATCGCTTCGGGGCCCTCTTCATCTCGCACGATCTCGCCGCGGTCCGCTACGTCGCGCACCGCATCGCCGTCATGCGGCTGGGCGAGATCGTCGAGCTCGCCGAGACCCGGCGCTTCTACGACACCCCCGAGCACCCCTACTCCCGTCAGCTTCTGGAGGCACTGTGAGCATCACCGTCGATCCCGCTCCCCGGATCGTCCCCGAGCCGACGTGGGGCGATCGCCCGACGAACGTCGACGTCGCCCTCACGATCCGCGAGGCCGAGGGCCGTCGCGTCGCCTACGACTTCCCCGGAGTCGACGTGGGCAGCGTCGAGTACGCCGAGGGGCCGACGGGCGTCACCGTCGTGAGCATCCCCGAGGGGGCACGCATGGCGATCGACGCCCGGGGCGGGGCGATCGGGATGAGCAACGGGTACCAGTACCACGCCCACGCGATCGTTCTCGCCGGCGGCTCGCTGCACGGGATGTCGGCGGGATCGGGTGTCGCCGACGAGCTTCGGTTCCGACAGCCGTCGGGCCGCGTCTCGATCGACGAGCTCGTGCTCGTCTCCACGGCGGTCGTGTACGACTACGGTGGGCGGGACAACTCCATCTACCCCGATGCGGCGCTCGGTCGCGCCGCCGTGCGGGCCGCGCGGCACGGGTCGGTGCCGACGGGGCGGTGCGGGGCCGGCGTGGCGACCTCCACCGGCAAGCTGCACCGCGCCAAAGCGGAGTTCGCCGGCCAGGGCGCGGCGTTCCGGCAGGCCGGGGCGGCGAAGGTCCTCGTCGTGACGATCGTCAACCCCATGGGCGTCGTCGTCGACCGCGACGGGCGCGTCGTGCGGGGCAACTACGACCCGCAGACGGGTGAGCGCGCGCCGCTCGAGGAGGACTGGATCGCGGCGCTCGCGACCGGGACGACTCTCGAGGCGGAGCGGGGCAATACGACGATCACCGCCGTGGTGACCAATGTGAAGATGAGCGACCGCGACCTGGTGCAGTTCTCCCGCCAGGTCCACGGCTCGATGAACCGGGCGATCCGACCGTTCGCGACGGCGTTCGACGGCGACGTGCTGTTCGCCCTCACGACCGACGAGGTCGACCCCGGACTTGCCGACGACGGCCTGCCGGTGAGCCCCCTCGCCGTCGGGGCGCTCGCCTCCGAAGTCGCCTGGGACGCCGTGCTGGAGGCGGTCCGATGAGCGCGCCCCGACTCGCCCCGACCCCCGGCTGGGAGATCCGCGCGGGCAATGACGACGGCGAGCTCACGCCGGTGCACGGTGAAGGCGACGGGTTCGTCGAGTTCGACTTCCCCGGGGTCTCGCTCGGCACGGCCGAGTACGCGGAGGGCCCCACCGGTGTTACCGTGGTCGGCTTCGACCGACCCGTCCAGACCTCCGTGGATGCGCGTGGCGGTGCGATCGGCATCATCGGTCGCTACGAGGAGTGGAACCGGGCCATCGTCTTCGCCGGCGGCTCCTCCTATGGCATCGCCGCGACGACGGGCGTCAACGAGGAACTCCTGCGGGAGGCGCGGGGCCGCACCGGATGGCAGGACCTGGTCTCGGCTTCGGGCGCCGTCATCTACGACTACGCCGCCCGCGACACCGCGATCGCGCCGGACGCCGAGCTCGGCATCGCCGCGTACCGTGCTCGCCGCTCCGACCGTGTCGCCGTGGGGCGCGTCGGGGCCGGCATGAGCGCGACGGCCGGCAAGGCGGCACTCGCGCGCTGTGAGTTCACCGGTCAGGGGGTGGCTTTCCGAGCGCTCGGCGACATTCGCATCCTCGTGCTCACCGTGCCCAACCCCCTCGGCGTGATCGTCGACCGCGACGGGGCGATCGTGCGCGGGAACTATGATCCGGAGACCGGGCGGCGCACGCACCTCGCGGACGGCTACGCGGAGGCGCTCGCCGGAGCCGGCGTCGAGAGGGTCGCGGTCGGCAACACCACGCTGACGGCGGTCGTGACGAACGTCGCCATGAGCGACAAGGACCTTCGGCTCTTCGGGCGGCAGGTGCACAGCTCGATGCATCGGGGCATCCAGCCGTTCCACACCAACCAGGACGGCGACACGCTCTTCGCTGTCACGACCGCCGACCTCCGTCTGCCCCTCGACGGCGCCTCGCCGTGGGGGGAGAACACCGTCAACTCGACCGCCCTCGCGACCGTCGCCTCCGAGGTCGCCTGGGACGCCCTGCTCCGAGCCGCGCAGTAGGGGCGGGACCGGCGCGTCCAGTTCCGGTCTGGCAGGATTCAGGCGGAGAAGGTGAGGTGCGTCGTGTCATCGGTGACGATCGTCGACGTCGCGGCCGCCGCCGGGGTCTCGAAGACGACGGCGTCCGACGCGTTGAACGGACGAGGGCGCGTCTCGGAGGCGACCACGGCCGCGGTGCTCGCGGCGGCCGCCCGACTCGGCTACACGATCAACCGCTCCGCACGTTCCCTGCGCACGGCGACGACGAGTGCGATCGGCCTGTACCTGCCCCAGGTGCTCGTTCGCAGCGAGTACTACTTGACCTTCATGCAGGGCGTCGTCGCGGAGGCCGCCGCCGCCGACTACGACGTGACCCTGATCTTCCCCGGCCAACGCGTGGCGGGGTATGCCCCCCAGGTCGACGGGATCGTCGTGTGCGACGTGCGCGAGGGCGACCTCGTCGTGGAGCGCCTCCTGGCTTCGCACCTGCCGATCGTGAGTTGCGAGCGCGTACCCGGCGCACGACAGCCGAGCGGCGTGGTCTGGTCCGACGCCCGCTCACTCGTGCGCGAACTGCTCGGACTCATGGCAGACGCCGGTTCGGCCGTGCCCGCGCTGCTCTCGTCCACGACTCCGTCGGACTGGGTGCGTACGATCGAGCGCACCTATCGGGAGTGGTGCGCCGACACGGGACGGGAGGCGATCGTCGAGGTCGGCGCCTACGGCATGGACCCGGAGGAGCTACGCGGCATCGTGAGCGGCCTCCTCCACGCTCGACCCGAGGTCGACGGCCTGCTCTGCGCGGGCGACGGAGTGGCTGCGTCGGTCGCCCCCGCGGTCACCGCCGCGGGACGCGACCTCGAGGGCGGCTTCCTGCTCGCCTCGTGCTCCGAGCACTCCGCCGCTCCGCCGCTGTTCGCGGCGATCGACACGGACGGCGAAGCCTCCGGCCGCGCCTGCACGCGACTGTTGTTCGAGCTTCTCCGCGGCGAGGCGGAGCCCGGAACGGAGCGCGAGCTCGCGCTCGAACTCCGCACCGTCTCGCGACGCTAGAGCCGTGTCCACGCCTCGCTCAGAACGCCGCGGAGGATGCCGGTGATCTCGTCGAACTCGGATTCGCCGATGGTGAGCGGAGGGGCGAGTTGCACGACGGGGTCGCCGCGGTCGTCGGCGCGGCAGTAGAGGCCTGCTTCGTAGAGGGCCTTCGACAGGAAGCCGCGCAGCAGCCGCTCCGATTCGTCGTCGTCGAAGGTGGTCTTGGTCGCCTTGTCCTTCACGAGTTCGATGCCGAAGAAGTAGCCGTCGCCGCGCACGTC
>CAMLMQ010000163.1 GCA_946481135.1 uncultured Microbacteriaceae bacterium | reverse complement strand
AGGTCGAGCACCTCCATCTGGTGGGCGACGTCGAGGAACGTCGTCGGCTCGTCGAGCAGCAGGATGTCAGTCTCCTGCGCGAGCGCCATCGCGATCCACACGCGCTGCCGCTGCCCGCCCGAGAGCTCGTCGACGGCACGGTCGGCGAGGTCGGCGATGCCGGTGGCTTCGAGCGCCGTTGCGACGGCGGCGTAGTCGTGCGGCGACCAGCGCGCGAGCATCCTCTGATGCGGGTGGCGGCCGCGACCGACGAGGTCGGCGACGGCGATGCCCTCAGGGGCGACCGGACTCTGTGGCAGCAGCCCGAGGGTGCGCGCGATCTCGCGCGTCGGCCGGGTCGCGATCGCGGTGCCGTCGAGCAGCACCTGCCCGGCGTTCGGACGAAGGAGGCGCGCGAGGGCGCGTAGCAGCGTCGACTTGCCGCTGCCGTTCGCGCCGACGATCGCCGTGATGCGGCCGGGCGCGATCGGCAGCGTGAGGTCGTCGACGACGACGCGATCGCCGTAGCCGAGCGTGACGGCGTCGGCGACCAGACGGTGGGTGGTCACAGGGAACCTCCGGATCGGGCGGTGCGCGCGAGGAGCGCGAGCAGGAACGGGGCGCCGAGCGCGCCGGTGACGACGCCGACGGGGTAGCGGGTGCCGACGACGAACTGCGCGACGAGGTCGCCGAGCAGCACGAGCAGCGCGCCGACGAGACCCGCGGGGACGAGCAGGGATCCGCCGGGGCCGACGAGACGCGCCGCGATCGGCCCCGACATGAAGGCGACGAACGCGATCGGACCGGCGGCTGCGGTCGCGAAGGCGAGCAGGGCGACGGCGGCGAGGATGAGCGTCACGCGCGACGCCGTCACGCGCACGCCGAGCGCCGCCGCGGAGTCGTCGCCGAGGCGAAGCGTCGCGAGCGCGCGGCCCTGCGCGAGCACGAGCGGCACGAGCACGAGCGACGCGACGGCGAGGGGGGCGACGCGCTCCCACGTCGCGCCGTTGACGCTGCCGGCGAGCCACTGCATCGCGGTCTGCAGATCCCACGCGGACGCGCGCGAGAGCACGTACGACACGACGCTCTGCATCATCGCGGCGACCCCGATGCCGATGAGGATGAGTCGGGCCCCCGAGAACCCGCGCCGGGTGGCGAGCAGGTAGATCGCGAGGGCCGTCACGACCGAGCCGGCGAGCGCCGCGAACGACACCCCCGTCGCGTCGAGGCCGAGGAGCACGATCGCGACGACCGCCGACGCGCTCGCGCCCGTCGTGATGCCGATGATGTCGGGGGCGGCGAGCGGGTTGCGCAGCATCGTCTGGAACACGACGCCGCCGAGTCCGAACGCGAAGCCCGCGAGCACCGCGAGGCTCGCGCGGGGCAGCCGCAGTTCGCCGACCGCGAAGGAGGCGCCGGGCACGCGCTCGCCGAGCACGACCCGAACGATCTGGTCGAGCCCGTAGATCCGATCGCCGACGACGAGCGTCACGACGAACGCCCCGACGACCGCGATCGCGAGGGCGGCGGCGATCCGGGTGCGGCGGCGTGCGCGGGTGCGGCGACCGGTGAGGATGTCGGCGGCGGTCACAGTTCACGCACCCGTTGGCGACGCACGATCGCGATGAACACGGGGGCGCCGATGATCGCCGTGACGATGCTCACCTCGAGCTCGGCGGGGCGCGCGACGACGCGTCCGACGACGTCGGCCGCGACGAGCAGGGCGGCGCCGACGAGGGCCGAGAAGGGCAGCAGCCAGCGGTGGTCGGTGCCGAGCAGGGCGCGGCACAGGTGCGGCACGACGAGCCCGACGAACGCGATCGGCCCGGCGATCGCCGTCGCGGCGCCGCACAGCACGACGGCGCCGAGCGCCGAGATCAGGCGGGTGCGGGCGACGTTCTCGCCGAGCCCGGCGGCGAGGTCGTCGCCGAGCGCGAGCGAGTTCATCCCGCGACCGCTCGCGAGCACGACGACGGCGCCGACGGCGAGCACGGGGGCGACGAGGGCGATGCGGTCCCAAGTGGCCCCGCCGACGCCGCCGATCTGCCAGAACCGGAACGTCGACATCACGTCGACGCGCGGCAGCAGGATCGCGCTGATGAGCGACATGAACGCCGCCGTCGACGCGGCGCCCGCGAGGGCCAGCTTGAGCGGGGTCGCGCCGCCGCGCCCGAGGGAGCCGATCGCGTAGACGAAGACGGCGGCGCCCGCGGCGCCGAGTACCGCGAGGGCCATCACGGCGTAGGGCGCGGAGATGCCGAAGAACGCCATGCCCGTGACGACGGCGAGCGACGCGCCCGCCGTCACGCCGAGGATGCCGGGGTCGGCGAGCGGATTGCGGGTGACCGCCTGGAAGGTCGTGCCGGCGAGCGCGAGCGCCGCGCCGACGAGGATGGCGAGCATCGTGCGCGGCATCCGCGCGACGACGGCGGCCTCACCGACGCCGTCCGTGCTGCCGCCGAGACCGGCGAGCAGCTCGTCGAGGGTCAGCTCCCGCGTGCCGAACGCGACGGAGGCGACGACGAGCAGCGCGAGCACACCCGCACCCGCGAGCATCCAGGCGGCGCGGACGAGCGCCGGACGCCGCAGGGTCGCGGCATCCGGCGTCGTCGTCACCGGGGCGGGAGCGCTCACCCGGCCTGCGCGGCCTCGGCGAGGAGGGCGAAGTACTCCTCGAGCGTCGCCTCGATCGAGAGCGCCGACGGGTTCGCCGACGCGGCGAGGGGGGTCGAGTTGGGCAGGACCGCGACGCGGCCCGCGGCGATCGCGGGGATCTGCGACAGCAGCGGGTCGGCCTGCAGCTGCGCGATGAAGGCCTCCGCGTCGTCGCCGTAGGTGACGAAGACGTCGACGTCGGCGAACCGGTCGGCCTCCTCCGAGCTGACCGTCGTGTAGAACGCCTCGGTGTCGGCCGACGCCTCGTCGACGATCGACGGCATCGGCAGTCCGATGTCGCGCAGGAACCCGGGCCGGGTGTCGTGGCTCGTGTAGAAGCCGATCTGGCTGAGGTCGCTCGGGTCGATGAAGGAGAACAGCACGCGCGCGCCGTCGAGCGCGGGGTGCGCGGCGAGGGTGTCGTCGATCTCGGCCTCGAGGGTCTCGACGAGGGCCTCGCCCTCGGCCGGGAAGCCGAGCGCGGTCGCGTTCAGCATGATCGTGTCCTGCAGCGACGTGGCCCACGCGACGTCGGGGTAGGCGATCGTCGGCGCGATCTTCGAGAGCGTGTCGTAGTCCTCCTGCGTCAGGCCCGAGTAGGCGGCGAGGATCACATCGGGGGCGACATCGTTCACCGCCTCGAAGTCGAGCCCGTCGGTCTCGTCGAACAGCACGGGCGTCTCGGCGCCGAGCTCCTCGAGCCGCGCCTCCACCCAGGGCAGAACGCCGTCGCCGTCGTCGTCGCCCCAGCTCATGGCGGCCATGCCGACGGGCACGATGCCGAGGGCGAGCGGCACCTCCTGGTTCGACCACGCGACGGTCGCGACGCGCAGCGGCTGCTCCTCGATGGTCGTCTCGCCGTACGCGTGCTCGATCGTCACCGGGAAGGCGCCGTCCGCGGCCCGCGGGATGTCGGTACCGTCGGGCGACGTGCCGGGGTCGGTCGCGCAGGCGGCGAGCGACACGACGGCCGTCGCGGCGACGACGAGGGCGAGCGGGCGCAGGGATCTCACGGGTGTCCTTTCGGAGGGGAGGTGCAGGAAGTCTGCTTAGGTGAGCCTAAGCTTATTTCACACCGTGCCCGCCCTGTCCAGCCGGGACGCGGAAAAGGCCGCCCCGCGGGGCGGCCTCCTCGGCGTTGCGCGAAGCGGCGCTCAGTCCTCGCGATCGAGGTCGATCTTCACGATCGAGAGGTCGGCGGCGAGCTCGACCTCGGCCTCGTCGCCGTTCGCGAGCCGGATCTCGACCTCCCACGCGACGCCGGGGTCGTCGTCGCGCTTGAGTTCCGTCACCGTGCCGCCGCCCACGGCGGCGAGTGCCGCGGCGCTGACCCGGGCGTACTCGTCGTCGGAGACAGGCGCGTCGCTCGGCGAGCCGCTCGGGGAGGGCGTCGCGTCGGACGGCGCCGGGGTCGTGGAGCCGTCGCGCACGTCGACGGGGCGGTCGGACGACGTGACGACGACGCGGTCGTCGCCGTCGTTCAGCTCGTCGGCGATCGCGAAGCCGCCGATGCCGAGGGCGAGCACCGCGAGGCCGGAGCCGACGCCGATGAGCGCGGGGCGCACGCCGCGGCGACGGGGCGCGGAAGCGGGGGTGTCGGGGGTCGGGTCGAGGGGGGTGGTGTCGGTCATGGGTCCACTGTCGCGGCGAGGGGCTGAACCGGGCCTGAAGCGTCCTGAAGATCCGTTCAGGATGCGGCGGGCAGGGTCACGACGAAGCGCGCGCCGCCGAGTGGGGAGTCGTCGACCCGCACCGACCCGCCGTGCGCACGAGCCACCTCCGCGACGATCGCGAGCCCGAGGCCGCTGCCGCCCGCATCCCGCGATCGTCCCTCGTCGAGGCGCACGAAGCGGTCGAAGACGCGGTCGCGGTGCTCGGGCGGGATGCCCGCGCCGTCGTCGTCGGCCGTGAGCAGCACGCCCACCCCCGTCTGCTGCACCGCGAGGGTCACTCGGGCCGACGCGTGCCGCGCCGCGTTGTCGGTGAGGTTGCGGGTGAGGCGCGCGAGCATCCTCTCGTCGCCCACCACGCGCGCCGGGCCGATTCCCGACGCGTCGACGGCCACCCGTCCGGATTCGCGCAGGCGCCGCGCGTCGGCGAGCAGCAGGTCGTCGAGATCGACGGGTTCCCGGGCGAGCGCGACGGCGCCCTCGTCGAGCCGCGTGAGCAGCAGCAGCTGCGCGACGAGGTCCTCGAGGCGGGCTCCCTCCGTGAGCACGACGTCGGCGAGCTCGCCGTCGGTCAGTCGGTCAGGGTGCGCCTGGGCGAGCTCGGCGTGCTGGCGCAGCGACGCGAGCGGGGAGCGCAGCTCGTGGGACGCGTCGGAGACGAACCGCCGCTGGGCGCGGGCCGCCCCGTCGAGCCGGCCGAGCATCCGGTTCATCGTGCGGGCGAGCCGCCCGACCTCGTCGTCGGCAGCGGGCTCCGCGACCCGGCGGTCGAGCTCGGCCGGGCCGATCGCGTCGACCTCGCGGCGGATCGTGTCGACGGGCCTCAGCGCGCGGCCGACGACGAGCCAGACGAGCAGCGCGACGACGACGAGCAGCACGGGGACGGCCGCGAGCAGGATGCCCGACACGGTTCCCGAGGCGCGCAGCGCGTCGTCGAGGGGCAGCGCCACCCGCAGCTCGTAGTCGGCACCCGCGACCGTCGTCGACCGGGTGACGAGGATGTGCTCGTCCCCGTCGATGAGCGCCCGGGTCGGGCGGTCGACGTGCGGCAGGTTCAGCCGGTCCGCGTCGTCGGAGGTGGCGACGAGCGCATCCTCGGTGTCGTAGAGCTGCTGCAGCGCGCCGCGGATCTCGGGCAGCCGCGTCGCCCCGGCCGCCTCCAGCAGGGACGTCGTGGCCTCGGCGTCGCGTTCGGCCGCGTCGGCCACGTTCGCCACGAGGGCGTCCTCCACGAGCCGCACGAGCAGCAGCGAGCCGACCGCGAGGGTGAGCGCGATCACGACCGTCGCGGCGAGAGTCGTGCGCAGCCGCACGCTGAGGCGCCGACCCACGCGCCGCTCACCCACCCTGGGCGTCCAAGCGGTATCCCGCGCCGCGGAGGGTCTCGATCGCGGCGCGCCCGAACGGACGGTCGACCTTGTTGCGCAGGTGCCGGATGTAGACCTCGACGATGTTCGGGTCGCCGTCGAAGTCGAAGTCCCACACGTTGCCGAGGATGTCGCGCTTCGACACCGCCTCGCCCTTGCGGCGCACGAGGTACTCCAGCACGGCGAACTCCCGCGTCGTGAGGGGGATCTCGGTGTCGCCGCGGGTCACCCGTCGGGTCGCGGGGTCGACGCGCAGGTCGCCGGCCTCGAGCGCGACGGGACGCTCGCGGGTGCCGCGCCGCACGAGCGCCCGCAGCCGCGCGAGCAGCACGGGCGTCGCGAACGGCTTCGTCAGATAGTCGTCGGCGCCCGTGTCGAGCGCCTCGATCTGGTCCCAGTCGCCGTCCTTCGCGGTGAGCATGAGCACGGGCGTTCCGTCGCCCTCGTCGCGCAGGGTGCGGCACACGGCGTAGCCCGACATCCCGGGCATCATGATGTCGAGCACGATCACGTCGTAGTCGTTCTCGCGCGCGAGCCACAGCCCGTCGGTGCCCGTGTGGGCGACGTCGACCGCCATCCCCTCGGCTTCGAGACTGCGGCGCAGGGCCGCCGCGAGCCGCACCTCGTCGTCGACCACGAGCACGCGCATCCCGTCAGTCTCGCGGATCGGCGCTGAAGCCGCCCTGAAGTCGCTGTTGCCCGGAAGCCCCGTTCGCCGTGTGGGTAAAGGGCTTCTCGGGCAAACGGCGTCAGGGGGCGGGGGTAGCGTGCCGCCATGGCGACCGACGCGACCGGGATCGACCCGAAGCTGCTCGACTGGCTGCTCGACACCGACCCGGCGCTGCGCTGGCAGGTCGAGCGCGACCTCGCCGACGCCCCGCCCGAGGTGTGGCAGGCGACGCGGGCGCGGGTCGCGACCGAGGGGTTCGGGGCGGCGCTGCTCGCGCAGCAGGATGCCGACGGCCAGTGGGCGGGCGGCTCTTTTGTTCCGGCCGGTTTCGATCCACGCGAA
>CAMLMQ010000162.1 GCA_946481135.1 uncultured Microbacteriaceae bacterium | reverse complement strand
AGACGAGGCCGTTCTCGGTGATGAGGATCGGCACCTCGGGGTAGTCGTTCTTCAGCCGCACGAGCAGGTCGGTGAGGGCGCCGGGCACGATCTCGGTGCCCTCGTCGGTGAGCCGCGACTCCTCGGGGGCGCGCACGACCTGCCACGGGAACGGTCGGCCGTTCTTGCCCGCGACCGCCGCCTTCATGACGCGCCGGCTGTAGAAGTTGAGGCCGAGGAAGTCCATCCGCCCCCCGATCTGCTCGAGGTCGCCGTCGCGGACGAAGTCGAGCGGACCGGCGACCCGCTCCCAGTGCTCCCGCATGTCGTCGGGGTACCGCCCGAGGAAGAGCGGGTCGAGGTACCAGCGGTTGACGTAGCCGTCGCTGCCGATCGCGGCGAGCCGATCCTCCTCGGAGTCCGTCGCCGGCACGCACGGCAGCAGGTTGGGGCCGGCGGCGATGCGACCCGATGTGAGGGAACGCATCGCGTCGTAGGCGACCCCGTGCGCGAGCAGGATGTGGTGGCCGGCCCGCACACTCGACGGCAGGTCGGCGATCCCGGGCGCGTGGATGCCGAGCTGATATCCGAGCAGTTGGATGATCCACGGCTCGTTCTGGGTGATCCACCACGGGACGCGATCCCCGAGCCGCTCGGCGACCGCGGTCGCGTAGTGCACGAAGGCGTCGACGCTGCCGCGGCCGAGCCACCCGCCCTCGTCCATGAGCGCCTCGGGCATGTCCCAGTGGTTGAGCGTGAGCACGGGCTCGACGCCCTTCTCCAGCAGGGCATCCACGAACCGCTCGTAGTGGTCGAGCGCCGCGACGTTGATCGCACCGCGGCCGTCGGGCACGACGCGCGACCACGCCGTCGAGAAGCGGTACGCCTGCAGCCCGAGGTCGCCGATGAGCTCGATGTCCTCGCGCCAGCGGCGGTAGGAGTCGGTCGCGACCGATGCGTCGCCGCCACCCTCGATCGCGCCGGGTCGCTGCGCGAACACATCCCACACCGAGCGTCCGCGGCCGTCGGCGTCGAGAGAGCCCTCGGTCTGGTAGGCGCTCGTGGCGGCACCCCAGAGGAAGTCGGGCGGGAACGGGGAGGTCATGAGGGGTCCTTTCGGCAGGGCGGCAGCGGTACGGGGTCGGCGTTCCAGGCGTCGACGACGAGGTCGCCGTGGTGGGCGCTCCCCGACACGAGTGGGACGAACCGCTCGGCCGCGGGCAGCAGCGGGCGGGGGTCGGAGAGGGCGGCGAGCAGACGCAGGTCGTCACCGGGTCGCACGTCGCGCGGGCCCCACGCGATCGCCGCGACGTCGCCCGTGTTGCCCACCCGCCATCCGCCCGGCGTCGCGTCGGCGCGCAGTGTCGTGCGAGGCAGCGTCCGCAGCGCGGCGAGGTCGGCGCCGCCCGTCTGCAGCAGGAGCTCGTCGTCGATCTCGGCTCCGTCGACATCGCGCCAACGCGCGCGCCAGAGGAACGGACCGTCGGGGGTCGGAAGGGTCAGCCCGGCGACGGCCGCGGGATGCCGCACCGCGCCGAGCGCGACCTCCTCATGGGCGAGGACGCGGCCGGCGAGGTCGAGCGCCGTAAGTTCGAGGGTGCCGCCGGCATCCCGGCCGCGCTCGCTCCACAGCCAGGCCTCCGCGTGCGCGGCACCGTGTCCGCCCCAGGCCGTGCGGGCGGTGCGGAACGTGGCGCGCTCGGCGGCGAAGGCGCGCGCGAGCACCCCGAGCGCAGGCTTCGGTTCGCCGTCGAAGCCGACGAGGGCGGTGCCCCACGTGTTCGGGTACGACTCGGCGAGCTGCCAGGGCAGCACCATCGACGTGCGGGGCGCGCGCCGCCGGTCGGCCTCGAGCACGGTCGCGAGCCCCGACGCCTGCAGCCACTGGCTCGCACGGCGCAGTTCCTCGAGTGCGAGGTCGCCGCCGAAGAGCTCCTGCACCTGGGGCGCGTTGTCCCACCACTCACCGAGGTGGCGGTGCAGCGGGTTGGAGCGGTCGGCGGGCAGCGCACGGCCCTCGGGCACCACGTGCTCCCACAGTCGGCGGTTCGCCATGCCCTCGACCCCGAACTCGGTGTGCGCGAGGTAGGTGCCGGTGTCGGCGAGGCGGTGCTGGGCCTCCAGGCCCTGGTACTCCCAGGGTCCGTGCACGTCGTGCTGCTCGCCGAGCCCGCCCTCGGGATCGAGGCGGTGATGGAAGACGGGGCCGCTCGGCGACGTCGGCAGCCAGGGACGCCCGGGGTCGAGCTCGGCGACGACGTCGGCGAGCAGACGCAGCGCGGGGCTGTCGTCGGTGCGCAGTGGACCGTGAGGCCCCTCGAGCTCGTTGCCGCCGCCCCAGATGGCGAGCGACGGATGGTGCGCGCGGGCCGGCACGAGGGCTCGGGTGTCGGCCTCGAGCCCGGCGAGGAACCCGGGGTCGTCGCTCGGCGCGCTCTGCAGACCCGACGACGACTGCGAGAACTCCTGCCACACGAGCAGACCCCGCTCGTCGCACGCGGCGAAGAACTCGGGCGTCTCGACGAGGCCGCCGCCCCAGACCCGCACGAGTCGCACCCCCGCCGCGACGGCGAGGTCGAGCAGATGCGCGAGCCGCTCGGGGGTGACCGAGCCGAACTGCGCGTCGGCGGGTGCCCAGTTGACCCCCGCGAGCGGCACCGGGATGCCGTTCACCCCGAGCCCGTAGCGCGCGGCATCCGGGGGCGAGCCGGGCGTCGGCACCGCGGCGAGGTGCCGGAACCCGATGCGGCGCCGCTCGGCATCCCGCCCGACCCGCACGACGAGGTCGGCGAGCCGCGGCGTGCCGTGGCCGACCAGCTCCCAGCGCGGCGGATCGGCGACGACGAGGCGGAGCGGAGCCTCGGCGGCACCCTCCGCCGTCAGCGTGCGTCCGTCGCCGAGGTCGAGGTCGACGCGCACCGGCATCCCGGCCGCCGCGTCGGCGTCGACGGTCACGACGACCTCGCCCGTCGACCCGTCGGGGGCACAGGTCACCGCGACGCGGAGGTCGACGACGCCCGCACCGCTGCGCAGACGCACCGGACGCCAGATGCCCTGATGCGGGAAGGGCGGGCAGAAGTCCCATCCGAGTCCCATCCGGGGCGCGTGACGCGCGACCTCGTCGGTGCGCCCCACCTGCGGCACGCCGGGCGGCACGGGCGCGACCACGACGGCGAGCGTGTGGCGCCCCGCGGCGACCCGGCCGAGACCGATGCGGAGCGGCCGGTAGAGCCCGTCGACCGCGCCGACCTCGACGCCGTCCCAGAAGACGCGGCCGCCCGGGTCGATCCCGTCGAACACGAGCTCGGCGTCGGGGAGGTCGTCCGCCGCCTCGACCGTGCGCCGCAGCACCCACGAACGCGAACCGGTCCACTCGGCGCCGCGGCTGCCGAACCCGCGCCGCGGGTCGGGCAGAACCTCGGCCGCGGCGAGCGCCTCGACGACGGAGCCCGGCACCTCGGCGGGCAGCCACCCGGGGGCCGCGCCGTCGACCGCGGCGTTGTTGAGAGCCTCCGGCGGCTTCGCCGCGTACCAGCGCCAGGTCTCGCCGATCGCCTCGCGCAGCTCCCACGAGCCGGCGAGGTCGAGAACGACGTTGTCGGCGATCACGACCCTTCCTCCGGCACCGGTCGTCGGCGGGCGGCACCGTATGAGAACGTACCCACATCAGGATGCGGACGGCAAGCCGCGTCGTCGCTTCCCCCTGTCGCGCCGCGTCCACCCCTTGCACGTCCGCGGCGCGCCGTCTTATAGTCCTCAAGACGGTGACTGTGGAATCGTTACCACACGCCGCCTCTCCCGCCTCAGAGAAGAGGAGACCCCATGGTCCCGATCCGTACATCCGAGGCGCTCTCCCCGAGCGGTGCGCTCACGTGAGCGCGCCGAAGGCCGACACCTCGACGCGGGCGATCGTCACCGCCGAGCGGGGCGAGCGCAAGCGGCTCAAGAAGAACGACGTGCCCGAGGGCTACCGCGTACGCAAGTACAACAAGCGCGAGGCGATCGCGGGATACCTCTTCATCTCGCCCTGGATCCTCGGGTTCCTCGTGTTCACGGCCGGCGCGATGATCTACAGCCTCGTGATCTCGTTCAGCTACTACCAGCTCGCGACCAACTCCGCGCGGCCCGCGGGCTTCGCGAACTACGAGCTGCTGTTCGAAGACCCCAAGGTCATGATGTCGCTCGGGAACACCCTGTTCTACGCGATCATGGTCGTGCCGCTCGAGATCATCTTCGCCCTCGTGCTCGCGATGCTGCTCAACAACGTCAAGGTCGGGTCGGGCATCTTCCGCACGATCTACTACCTGCCGAAGATGACCCCCGCCGTCGCGACGGCCGCCGTCTTCTTCCTGCTGCTCAACGGCAACCAGGGCGCCATCAACAAGGGCCTCGCGGCCATCGGCATCCAGGGTCCGCAGTGGCTGCTCGACCCCGACTGGGTCAAGCCGTCGATCGTGCTCATGTCGCTGTGGGCCGTGAGCGGCACGATGGTCATCTTCCTCGCGGCGCTCAAGAACGTGCCGAAGGATCTCTACGAGGTCGCGATGATCGACGGCGCCGGCCCGCTGCGCCGGTTCTGGTCGATCACCCTGCCGATGATCTCGGGCCCGATGTTCTTCAACGTGCTCGTGCTCACGATCGCCGCCCTGCAGACCTTCGACCAGGCGTATCTGCTGTTCTACCGAGACCAGACCTCCGGCGCACCCGACTCGTCGCTGTTCTACGCGGTCTACCTCTTCCAGCAGGCGTTCCGCCAGTTCAACTTCGGGTTCGCCGCCGCCATGGCCTGGCTCATCTTCGTGATCATCATGCTGATCTCGCTGATCCAGGTGAAGGTCGGCAACCGGTTCGTCTACTACGAGAGCGAGCGCTGATGCCCACGTCCACCGTCGATCCGGCGGCCGCCGGCCCGATCCTGTCGAGCGCCGGCCGCGACGAGCCGTCGATCGTCCGCAAGCCCCGTCGTCCGATCGGCGGACTCATCGGCCAGGTCGTGCAATGGGTCTTCCTCGTCGGGTTCGCGCTGCTGTTCCTCTACCCGTTCGCCTGGCTGCTCGCGGCGAGCTTCAAGCCGCGCGGCCAGGTGTTCGACAACGCGCTCATCCCGCGCACATTCCAGCCCGAGAACTACGTCGAGATCTGGAACGAACTGCCGCTCATCGCGTGGGTCGGCAACAGCTTCCTCATCGCGATCCTCGCCGCGGGGTTCGTCACGGTGTCCAGTTCGATCGTCGCCTTCGGGTTCGCGTACTTCAAGTTCCCCGGCCGCGGCATCCTCTTCGGCATCGTGCTCGCGACGATGATGCTGCCGGGCGCCGTCACGCTCATCCCGCAGTTCCTCATCTGGAACAACCTCGGGTTCGTCGGCACCAACGTGCCCCTGTGGGGCATGAACCTCTTCGGCTCGGCGTTCTACATCTTCCTGCAGCGACAGTTCTTCCTGGGGCTGCCGCGGGAGATCTTCGAGGCCGCACGCATGGACGGGGTCAGCTACTGGGGCATGTTCTGGCGGATGGCGTTCCCGCTGTCGATCCCGTCGTTCGTGATCGTCTTCCTCTTCGAGTTCCAGGCCTCGTGGAACAACCTCCAGGCCGCCCTCATCTACCTCAACGCCGGCACGCAGGAGGGCTTCACGGTGCCGCTCGGCATCGCGTCGGCGATGACGCGCTACAGCCCGACCAACGGCGGTCACGGCGACTACCAGTACGTCATGGTCGCCGCGCTGCTCGTCACGCTGCCGATGATCCTGCTGTTCGCGTTCGGTCAGCGGTACTTCGTGGAGGGCGTGGCCACGCAGGGCCGCAAGGGCTGATCATTCTCGGAATCCGTGGGGCGACGCCGTGCGCGGCGCCCCACGGATTCCGCATGTCTGGGATCGATTCCATTCGGTTATTCGCAGGGGTTGTGCGGCTCTCTCGGGTGCGTTACGGTCGCCGTGTGGGATGGTTCCCACATTCCGTCACGTTCCGAGCATCCGGGCGACGTCGCCGGGGAACAACGCAGCTCCGAGAGGACATTCAATGAAGAAGACAACCAAGGCGCTCGTCGCGGCCACGGCCGGCGCGGCGCTGTTCACGCTCACCGCGTGCGGTGGCGGCGGTGGCAACACCGGCGGCGCCGAGTTCACCGACCAGATCGAGGGCACCCTCAGCGTCTGGGGCTTCGAGAACGCCGACGAGGTCGGCACCTCGCGCGTGGAACTCGCCGACGCGAAGGTCGGCGAGTCCGACGTCGAGGTCGAGCTCGAGGCCGCCGCGTTCGACGCGCAGAAGTTCGTCACGCGCGTCTCGAGCGGCGACATCGCCGACGTCGTGCAGATGGACCGCCGGTTCGTCGCCACCTACGCCGCGCAGGACCTCATCCTGCCGCTCGACGAGTGCTTCGCGCTCTACGACGTCGACCCGCGTGAGCGCTGGTACCCGCAGGTCGTCGACGACGTCACCATCGACGGCGCCGTCTACGGCGTGCCGCAGTTCTACCAGCCGCCGGCCATCCTGCTGAACCAGCGGGTCATGGACGAGGCGGGCGTCACGATCGACGACATGAACACCTCCGACCAGGAGACGTTCCTCGCCGCGGTCGAGGCGATGACGGTCATGGACGGCGCCAACCCGACCCGTCTCGGCTTCGACCCGCAGGGCCCGCAGAAGGCCGGCCTGTGGATGCTGAGCTTCGGCGGTCAGACGATCGACGCCGACGGCGCTCCGGCGCTCGACGACCCGGAGAACGTCGCGGCGATCGAGTTCCTCAAGGCGATCTACGACCTCCAGGGCGGCTACGCCAACGCGAAGTC
>CAMLMQ010000161.1 GCA_946481135.1 uncultured Microbacteriaceae bacterium | reverse complement strand
GGGGACCCCTACCCCGATTGACTCGCGAGCCGCACCCGGTCCTCGCTGCGTCTCGGCGCGCGCCGGCGATCCCCCTTCCTCGCGGCTTGGGCTGGGCTAGGGGGTGAGCGGGACGGCGTCGACGAGGGGCGACGGGGTGCCGAAGCGGTGGGCGGTGATGCTGATCGCCTGCTCGCGGAGGAACGGGAGTTGCTCGATGCGGCCGGCCTCGGTGACCGGGTTGTCGTAGACGGCGACGTCGGGGCGGCCGTCGATCGCCTCGAGCAGCGACGACGCCGACGCGCCGACGAGGCGGATGCGGGCATCTCTCAGCGTGCGCGCCGTCGCGTGCCACTCCGTCTCGCTCTCCTCCCGCACCGGGATGCCCGCCGCGACGAATGCGGTGCGCGCTTCGACGCTCCAGTCGGCCGGAGCCGACACCGTGAGCGGCGCCCCGGCCGCGAGCCCCGCGAGCACGACGCGCACGACCTCGACGGGTGAGGCGAGCCGCTCGGCGCGCACCGTGACGGGCACCGGCCGGTAGCGGAAGGCGTTGCGCTCGGCGGCGAGGCCGGAGACGTCACGCGTGACCCCGAACTCCTCCGCCTGCGCCCGGGCGTCGCTCGCGACCGCCCGCTCGAGGTAGGAGCGCTCGCCCGGGCTCGCCGCATCGAGCAGCCCGACGTAGCGGTCGGGGACCGCGCCGCCTCCCGCCGCCTCCGCCGAGCGGAACGTGCCGAGCCCGAGCAGGTAGCTCGGCCCGCCCGCCTTCGCGCCCGGCCCGACGACCGACTTCTTCCACCCGCCGAACGGCTGCCGCTGCACGATCGCGCCCGTCGTGCCGCGGTTGACGTAGAGGTTGCCCGCCTCGACGCGGTCGACCCAGTGCGCGATCTCGTCGGCGTCGAGCGAGTGCAGCCCCGCGGTCAGCCCGTAGTCGACCGCGTTCTGCAGCGCGATCGCCTCGTCGAGGTCGCGCGCCCGCAGGATGCCGAGCACCGGTCCGAAGTACTCGACGCGGTGGAACTCCGACCCGGGCGCGACGCCGGTCTTGATGCCCGGCGTCCAGAGGCGCCCCTCGGGGTCGAGGCGGCGCGGTTCGAGCAGCCAACGCTCCCCCGCATCCAGCGTCGTGAGGGCCTTCAACAGCTTCCCCTCGGCGGGGGCGATGAGCGGGCCCATCCGACTCGACGGGTCGGTCGGCTCGCCGACCGGGAGCGAGCGCACGGCGTCGAGCAGCTGCGCGTGGAACCTCTCGGAGTCGGCCACCGACCCGACGAGGATCGCGAGCGACACCGCCGAGCACTTCTGACCCGCGTGTCCGAAGGCGGAGGCGGCGACATCCCGTGCGGCGAGGTCGAGGTCGGCGCTCGGCGTGACGATCATCGCGTTCTTGCCGCTCGTCTCGGCGAGCAGCCGCAGCCCCGGGCGGAACGACCGGAAGAGCTCGGCGGTCTCGAAGCCGCCCGTGAGGATGACCTGGTCGACCCGCGGGTCGGAGATGATGCGCTCGCCGAGCCCCGAATCGGCGAACTGCACGAACCGCAGCACGTCTCTCGGCACCCCGGCCTCCCACAGCGCCTCGACCATCACGGCGGCGCTGCGCGCCGAACGTCGCGCGGGCTTGATGATCACCGACGACCCGGTCGCGAGCGCCGCGAGCGTCGACCCGGCGGGGATCGCGACGGGGAAGTTCCACGGCGGGATGACGAGGGTGAGCTTCGCGGGCACGAACCGGGCGCCGTCGATGCGTTCGAGGTCGCGCGCGCGGACGCCGTAGTACGCGGCGAAGTCGATCGCCTCCGAGACCTCGGGGTCGGCCTGGTCGAAGGTCTTGCCGGCTTCGGCCGCCATCACCTCGATGAGGTCGCCGCGCCGCTGCTCGAGCACCATCGCGGCACGGCGCAGCACGGCGCCCCGGCCGGCCGCCCCGAGCGCCGCCCACTCCCCCGCGGCGGCGACAGCCTCCCCCACGAGGTCGGTGACGGCCGCGACATCCCCGATCACCGACGCCGCGACGGTCGCCGCGCCGAGCTCGCTCTCCGCCGCCCGCTTCAGGATGCCGCGCGCCCACTCCCGGTTGCCCGCCGTCGAGGGGTCGCTATCGGGGGTATTGCGGAACTCTTTCGGCACGATCGCGACCCCTCGGGAACGGTCCTGCGTGCGATGCGGCTCCGGGACGGCGTCGTCGAGGTCGGCGAGGGAGGCCAGGAAGCGGTCGCGCTCACGGGCGAAGAGCGCCTCGTCCGACGAGAGCTCGAAGACGGCCGACATGAAGTTGTCGGAGCTCGCGCCCTCCTCGAGCCGGCGGATGAGGTAGGCGATCGCGGCGTCGAAGTCGGCGGCGGCGACGACGGGCGTGTAGAGCAGCAGCCCGCCGAGGTCGCGCCGCACGACCTCGGCCTGGGCGGGGGCCATCCCGAGCAGCATCTCGAACTCGACACCGGCGCTGACGCCGCGTGCTGCGGCCAGGTGCTTCGCGAAGGCGAGGTCGAACAGGTTGTGGCCGGCGACGCCGATGCGCACGTCGTCGATGCGGTCGGGGCGCAGCGCCGCGTCGAGCACGCGCTTGTAGTTCGTATCGCTCTGTCGCTTGGTGTGCCAGGTCGCGAGCGGCCAGTCGTGCAGCGACGCGTCGACGCGCTCCATCGGAAGATTCGCGCCCTTCACGACGCGCACCTTGATGCCGGCACCCCCGGCGGCGCGGCGGGCGTGAGCCCACTCCTGGAGGCGCAGGTAGGCGCCGAGCGCGTCGGGCAGGTACGCCTGCAGCACGATGCCCGCTTCGAGCCCGCGCAGGTGCTCCTGGTCGAGCAGCGCGGTGAACACGGCGATCGTGAGGTCGAGGTCCTTGTACTCCTCCATGTCGAGGTTCACGAACTTCGCCGGGGTCGCGGAGGCCGCCTGCTCGAACAGCGGCGTGAGCGCTTCGACGATGTGGCCGACCGCCTCGTCGAACGCCCAGGGGTTGTGCGGAGCGACGGTCGCCGACACCTTGATCGACACGTAGTCGACGTCGTCGCGCGCGAGCAGCCGCACGGTGCCGTCGAGGCGGTGGGACGCCTCCGCGGCCCCGAGCACGGCCTCCCCGAGCAGGTTGACATTGGGGCGCATCCCGCGACGGCGGATGCGTGCGAGTGCGCGGCCGAGCGCAGGGTCGTTCGCGTCGATGACGAGGTGGGCGACCAGGCCGCGGAGCACGCGGCGCGCGATCGGAACGACGACGGCGGGAAGGATGCGCGCCGCGAGACCTCCGACGCGGATGGCGGCGCGCAACGGCCAGGCGAGGAACCGCGGCGGATGCTGCGCGAGCCGCGCGAACGCACGCCCGGCGACCCGGGGGTCCTCGGGACGCACGACGCCGTCGACGAACCCGACGGCGAACTCCAGCCCGGCCGGGTCACGAAGGAGCCCGGCCAGCCGCCGGGCCGCGGGGTCGACCGGGAGACCTTCGGCGTCGGAGAGCCAGGTTCGCACCTGCGCGACGACCGCGTCGGCGTCGAGGAGGGCCGGGGAGGAGGAGGTCGCGCGGGAGGTCACGCGAGCAGTATCCGACCGCGAATCCTGTAAGTTCAAGCAACGAATTCTTGCCAATATCCATCAGGTTTGCTGAAGTGTTGGATCGCCCCATCGGAGAGGACCGCAACTGTGCTCGACCTCCGTCGCCTCGCGCTGCTCCGCGAACTGCGCCTTCGAGGAACGATCAGTGCGGTGGCCGCCGCACTCCATCAGACCCCTTCCGCGATCTCGCAGCAGTTGTCGCAGCTCGAGAAGGAGACGGGCGTGCCGCTCCTCGTGCGCGTCGGGCGTCGGCTGCAGCTCACGCCGAACGCCGAGCTGCTGGTCGAGCACACGGGCGACATCCTGGAGCGGCTGGAGCGCGCCGAGGCCGACCTCGCCGCGTCGCTCAGCACGGCCGCGGGTACGCTCCGCGTCGCGATCTTCCAATCTGCGGCGCTCGCGCTGCTGCCCCGTGCCCTCGACGTGCTCGCGAGCGAGCACCCGCTGCTCACACCCGTCGTCACCCAGCGAGAACCCGAGACGGCGCTGCACGAGACCTTCGCACGAGACTTCGACCTCGTCATCGCCGAGGAGTACCCGGGCCACGCCGCCCCCCACCTGCCGGGCCTCGACCGGCATCCCCTCACCACCGACGCGATCCGGCTCGCCACGCCCCCGGCGGCCTCACGCTGGACGGCCTCGACGATCGCCGACGCCGCGGAGGCGCCCTGGGTGATGGAACCGCACGGCGCGGCGTCGCGCCACTGGGCCGAGCAGGCCTGCCGTCGCGCCGGGTTCGAGCCGCAGGTGCGCTTCGAGACGGCCGACCTGCAGGCGCACGTGCGCCTCGTGCAGACCGGTCACGCCGTCGCGCTGCTGCCCGACCTGATCTGGCAGGGTGGGTCGCCCACGGTGCGCGTCGCCCCCCTCGACGGCGACCCTCGGCGCACCGTCTTCACCTCGACGCGATCCACGATCGCGCGGCGCCCGTCGGTGCTCGCGTTCCGTGCAGCGCTCGACCAGGCCGCCTCTGAGATGGATGCCGCCTGATCGGTCAGAGCGAGGGCACTGAGGCGGGAGGCTCGACCGCGAACGACGACAGGTCGTCGGTCGACTGCCCGTCGAGCGCGAGCTCGGCGAGCGCGCGGCCGAACGCCGGAGTGAACTTGAAGGCGTGGCCCGCCCCGAGTCCGACGATCACGTCCGGATGCAAGGGCAGCGCGCCGAGGATGAACCGCCGGTCGGGGGTGAGCGCGTACTGACACGTGATCGTTCGGCGTATGTCGCCCTTGCCGGGGATCGCCGCGCTCAGGAATCCCTCCAGTTGCCGTTCGAGTTCGGGCGAGGGCTCGAAGGTGCGCGTCGCCGGCGTCATGTGATTCTCCGACACGTCGCGGCCCGCCTTGATGGTGGGCTCACCGAACGTGGGGAAGCCGTAGAAGCACAGGTCGTCCTCCCAGATCCACACGGGGAAGCGCGCCGGGTCGTAGGCGGACGGGTCGGCCGGGGCGAAGTAGGTGACCTGCTCCTGCATCACCTCGAGCGGGATGGCCGCGCCGAGGGGCTCGAGCAACTGGTTGGTCCAGGCGTCGGCGGCCAGGACGACCTTGCGCACGCGCACCGGGCCCGACGCCGCCGACACCACGACGCCGTCGCGGTCGGGCTCGATCGCGTGCACGAGGGTGTTCTCGCGCAGCACGGCGCCGTGGCGCACGGCCTGCTGCTGGAGGGTCGCGACGGTGTTCGCGGCATGCGCCATCCCCGAGTCGGGCGTGTACACGGTGTCGACACCGTCGGGAATCGAGAACTGCGGCCACCGGGCATGCACCTCGGCGGGGCTCAGCAGCTCGTGCGGCACCCCGGCGGCCGCGAGGCTCTCGGTGAAGTCCGACGCCGCGTAGGGTCCCGTGCGGGGGATGAAGATGACGCCGCCGGTGCGTGTGAACAGCGTCACCCCCGACTCGGCTTCGAGGTCGGCCCAGTCGCGGTAGGCCGATTGTGCGAACCGCACGTAAGGAAGCGAACCGTACGAGGTGCGCACGATGCGCGAGGTGTCGTGCGAGGCGCCGCGCGCGTGCCCGAGCTCGAACTGCTCGAACCCGACGACGCGCGTTCCGCGCTTCGCGAGGTGGTACGCCGCCGCGCTGCCGAGCGCGCCGAGGCCGACGACGGCCGTATCGAATGACTCCATGCGGGAAATCTCTCCTCAGTACTGCAGTGGGTGGGAATGGCAGGCGCTACAGCACCTTCGCGAGGAAGGACCTCGTGCGGGCATGCGTCGGCGCGTCGAGCACCTGCCGCGGATCGCCGCTCTCGACGACCACCCCGCCGTCCATGAAGGTCACGACGTCGGCGACCTCACGCGCGAAACCGATCTCGTGGGTGACGACGACCATCGTCATGCCGTCGGCGGCGAGCGACCGCATGACGTCGAGCACCTCCCCGACGAGCTCCGGGTCGAGGGCCGACGTGGGCTCGTCGAAGAGCATGAGCTTCGGCCGCATGTTGAGGGCGCGGGCGATCGCGACACGCTGCTGCTGTCCCCCCGAGAGGGCGCGCGGATAGGCGTTCGCCTTCTCGGCGAGGCCGACGCGTTCGAGCAGCTCCAGGCCGCGTGCCCGCGCCTCCTTCGCGCTCTCGCGCCGCACCTGCACCGGTGCTTCGATGAGGTTCTCCATCACGGTCATGTGCGGGAACAGGTTGAAGTGCTGGAAGACCATCCCGATCTCGCTGCGGCGCCCGGCGATCTCGTCGTCGCGCAACTCGTGCAGGACGTCCCCCTGGCGCCGATACCCGACGAGTTCTCCGTCGACGCTGATGCTGCCCGCGTTGATCTTCTCGAGGTGGTTGATGCAGCGCAGGAAGGTGCTCTTGCCCGAGCCGGAGGGGCCGAGCAGGCACACCACCTGTCCGCGTTCGACCGTGAGGTCGATGCCGCGCAGCACCTCGTTGACGCCGAAGCGCTTGCGCACGCCGATCGCCTCGACCATCGCGCTCATCGCGCACCTCCGTCCGTCGGGGCCGTGGGGGTGGGAGACGTCACCGACGCGGGCTCGACGGCGGCGTGTCGCGGGATGAGACCCGCGACCCACTCCGCGAAGTACGACCGCTCGCGAGCACGGTCTCCGCGCGTGAAGCGCCTCTCGAGGAAGTGCTGGCCGATGCTCAGCACGGTCGTCACGAGCAGGTACCAGATGCTGATGGTGATGAGCAGCGGGATGACGTCGAAGTTGCGCGAGTAGATCACCTGCACCGCGAAGAGCATGTCGCCGATCGAGATGACGCTCACGAGCGACGTGGTCTTGAGCATCGAGATGGTCTCGTTGCCGGTCGGCGGGATGATGACGCGCATCG
>CAMLMQ010000160.1 GCA_946481135.1 uncultured Microbacteriaceae bacterium | reverse complement strand
GTTGAAGCACGACTGGTTGGCCTGCCAGAAGCCGATGAAGATGTACGCCGAGATCGCGAAGATCGCGGCGCCGCTCGCGAGTCCGTCGAGACCGTCGGTCACATTGACCGCGTTCGACGTGCTCGTCGTGATGACGTTCACCCAGAGCACGAAGAGCACGAAGCCGAGCACGGCGCCGAAGGCCGCGAGGTTGAGCCACGGGATGTCCCGCACCCCGGAGATGTAGGTCGACGCGGGCGTGAGGTTGTTCTCGTCACGGAAGTTCTCGGTGATCGCGAGCACCGCGAAGACGGTGCCGACGATCACCTGACCGGCGATCTTCGTCCAGCCGCCGATGCCGAGGCTGCGCTGCTTGCGCGTCTTCGTGAAGTCGTCGATGAAGCCGACGAGCCCGAGTCCGAACGCCATCCCGAAGACGAGCACCCCGACCATCGTCCACGGCACCCCGGCGACCCAGTGGCCCACGAGGTAGCCGAGGAAGGCCCCGACGAGGAAGACGATGCCGCCCATCGTCGGCGTGCCGCGCTTGGTGTGGTGCGCCTGCGGACCGTCGTCGCGGATGAACTGGCCCCAGCCGATGCGCCGGAACAGGCGGATGAACAGCGGCGTGAGGAAGAGCGTGAACATCAGCGAGAACCCGCCGGCGATGAGGAGCGCGATCACGGCTGCCCCACCCCCCCGAGTCGATCACCGAGGAAGCGCAGTCCCGCGGACTTGGACGACTTCACGAGCACGACGTCGCCCGGCTGCAGGAACCCACGGAGGAAAGCGTAGGCCGCCTCGGGGTCGGGCACGAACACCGACTCCCCGTCCCACGAGCCTTGGAGCCCGGCGGCGGCGTGGATGCGCTTCGCCCGCTCCCCCACGACGACGAGCTGCCCGATGTTGAGCCGCACGGCGAGCAGGCCGACGCGGTCGTGCTCCTCGTCGGCGTATTCGCCGAGCTCCGCCATCTCGCCGAGTACGGCGACCGAGCGACTCTCCGGCGGAGTGATCTGCACGAGGGTCTTCAGGGCGGCCGCCGTCGAGTCGGGGCTCGCGTTGTAGGCGTCGTTGACGACCGTGACGCCGTCGCCCGGCTCGAGCAGCTGCATCCGCCAGCGCTCCGCCATCGGCACCGTCTCGATCGCGGCGATCGCCCCCTCCGCCGGGATGCCGAACTCGCGCGCCGCACCGAGGGAGGCGAGGGCGTTGGTCACGTGGTGCTCGCCGAGGATGCGCAGCCGCACTGGAAGGCGCATCCCGTCCGCGAGGTAGTCGAAGGTCGTGCCCGTGGCGGTCGCGCGCACGTCGTCGGCGCGGACGTCGGCATCCTCGCCCAGCCCGAAGCGCACGACGCGGGCGCGGGTCATCCCCGCCATCTCGGCCACACGGGGGTCGTCGCCGTGGAGCAGTGCGACGGCGGCCTCGGGCAGATCGGTGACCATCTCGGCCTTCGCGCGCTGCACGCCCTCGATGCCGCCGAACTCGCCGGCGTGCGCGAGGCCCACCTTGAGCACGATGCCGACATCGGGCGTCACGATGGCGACGAGTCGCGCGATCTCCCCGACGTGCGAGGCGCCCATCTCGACGACGAGGTACTCCGTCGACTCGTCGACGCGCAGCATCGAGATCGGAGCGCCGACGTGGTTGTTGAATGAGCCCTCGGGCGCGACAGTCGGGCCCTCGGCGGAGAGGATGGCGCGCAGCAGGTTCTTCGTCGTCGTCTTGCCGTTCGACCCCGTGACCGCGACCACGCGCAGCCGGCCGAGGGCGCGCACGCTCGCCACGACGTGACGGGCGAGATCGGCCAACGCCGCGACGCCGTCCTCGACGACGACGAGCGCGGGGGCGTCGACCTCACGCTCTGCCACGACGAGCGCGGCACCCGCCTCGAGCGCCGCGGGGACGAAGAGCGCACCGTCGGTCGTCTCTCCCGGCAGGGCGAAGAAGACCGACCCGGGTCCCACGAGCCGGGAATCGGTCTCGACGGATCCGGAGACGGTCGCGGCGGGGTCTCCCCGTACGATCCGGCCGCCGAGCGCCTCCGCGATCTCGGCGAGGGTCAGGGCGATCACCAGCCGGCCTCGCGCAGCGCGGCGCGGGCGAGCTCGCGGGCGGAGTACGGGGTGCGCACGCCCTCGATGTCGCGGTAGTCCTGATGGCCGGGGCCCGCCCAGAGGATCGAGTCGCCCTCCTGTGCGAGTCCGACCGCGGTGACGATCGCGGCCTCCGGCGGGCTCACCTCGAGCACCTGCTCGGGCGGGTTCTGCGCGAGCGCGGCGCCCTCCAGCAGCATCGCCCGGATCGAGGCCGGGTTCTCGAAGCGGGGGTGGTGGTCGGTGATGACGAGGATGTCGCTGCCCTCCGCCGCGACGCGGCCCATCTCGTGACGCTTGGTGGCATCCCGGTCGCCGTCGGCGCCGAACACCATGATCGTCTTGCCGGTCGTGAACTGCCGCACGGCGGCGAGCGTATTCTCGAAGGCGTCGGGACTGTGCCCGAAGTCGACGTAGACGCTCGGGCCGCGGTCGCCCGAGACGCGCTCGGTGCGGCCCGGGAGGTAGGCGCGGATGCCGCCGTCGGCGTCGAGCGCGGCGCCGATCGCCTCGAGCTCGAAGCCCGCCTCGACGAGCATGACGATGCCCAGGGCGGCGTTCGCGGCCATGTGCCAGCCGATGAGCGGCTCACGGGTGACGAGGGTGCGGCCCTCGGGACCGGTCAGCCGGAACTCCGTGTGGGCGGGCGTCGCGTCGAGGATCTCGACCCGCCAGTCGGCGCCTGCGAGGTCGTCGTCGCTCGCATGCCCGACGGTCGCGATCGTCGTGACCGGGATGCGCGCCTCCTCGACCACGCGCGCGCCGTACGGCGAGTCGAGGCAGACGACCGCGCGCCTCGCGAGCTCGGGCTGGAAGAGCGGCAGCTTCGCCCGGAAGTACTCCTCCATGTCGGCGTAGTCGTCGAGGTGGTCGTGGCTGAGATTGGTGAACCCCGCGACGTCGAAGACGAGCCCGTCGACGCGATGATGCGTGAGCGCCTGGGCGCTCACCTCGACCGCGACGGCGCGCACGCCGCTCTCACGCATCCGGGCGAGCAGGGCGTGCATCTCGCTCGCCTCGGGGGTCGTGAGACGGCTCACGATCGTGAGGTCGCCGATGTGCCGCTCGGAGGTCGACGACAGCCCGGTCACGAGGCCGAGCTGCCGCAGCACCGCCTCCAGCAGGTAGGACGTCGACGTCTTGCCGTTGGTGCCCGTCGTGCCGAACAGCAGTGGCGGATCCTCCGCGGTGCGGTAGACCCAGGCGGCGATCTCGCCGAGCGCGTGACGCGGGTTCTCGACGAGGAGGATGGGCAGGCCCGCATCCGCCGCGAGCTCGGCGCCTTCGGCGTCGGTCAGGATCGCGACCGCACCGCCCTCGCGGGCCTGGGTCGCGTACGACGCGCCGTGCCCCTTGAACCCCTTCACGCCGACGAACAGGTCGCCGGGACGCAGGTCGGCGGTCGCGAGCGTCACGCCGGTGACCTCGAGACCGTCGACGCCGCCGCGATGCTCGATGCCGAACTCCTGCACGAAGCCGGCGAGCGAGCGGGGTGAGGGATGCTCGGGCCGAAGGACCGGGGGGATCCGGGAACTCACCCGACTCCTTCCTGTTGCCAGCGCGGGCTCCCCCGCTACCAGGTGAGCGGGAGGTCGGGCGCCGCCTCCGTCGACGGCTGCACCCGGAAGGTCTTGATGACCTGCTCCATGATCGCGTTGAAGGTGGGGGCGGCGGCTGCCGAAGACTTCATGATATCGGGCTTGGCGAAGGTCACGACGATCGCGTACTCGGGTCTGTCGGCCGGGAAGACGCCCGCGAGCGAGACGATGCGCTCCGCGCCGTAGCGTCCGTTCTCGGCCACTTCGCCCGTGCCGGTCTTCGCGGCGAGTCGGTATCCGGGCACGGTGATGACGCTGCGCAGGCCGCCCTGGGTCGCGACCGTCTCCATCATCTGCAGTGTCGTGTCGGCGGCGTACTCGCTCACGACCCGCTCACCGTCGGCGACGGGCACGTCGGTCCAGGTGCCGTCGGGGCGTTCGCATCCCGACACGAGGGTCAGCGGCAGCCGCACCCCGTCGTTGCCGAGGGTCTGATACAGGCTCGCCATCTGGGCGCTCGTCGCCGTGATGCCCTGCCCGAACATCTGCGTCGCCGCGGTCACGGAGTCGCTCGCGGTCTCACCGGGCGTGAACACGAGCCCGTGGTTGCCGTCGACGCTCTCGCCGAGGAAGTCGACCTCGGTCGGCTGGCCGAAGCCGAACTTCATGAAGTAGTCGTAGCGCTGCTCGAGGGTGAGGTTGTTGCTGAGCATGACGGTGCCGATGTTCGACGAGTTCATGAGGATGCCGGTGGCGGTCCAGCGGAGGTCGCCGTGGGAGAACACGTCGGTGATGTACTCCCCCGCCGGCAGCCCCTCGGTGTACCGCCCGGGAACGACGAGTTGCGTGTTCGGGGAGATGAGGCCCTGGTCGAGGAGCGCCGCGAACGCCACGGGCTTCATGATCGAGCCCGGCTCGAACGGCGCGACGAAGCTGCGCGCCCCCGCGTCGTTCGGCCCGACCGAGTTCAGGTCGTTGGGGTCGATCGAGGGCCAGTCGGCGGCCGCGACGATCTCACCCGTGTTGACGCGAACCACCATCGCCGTGCCCCAGTCGGCCCCCACTTCGGTGCCCCGCTCGGCGAGCTTCTGCTGCGCGAACCACTGCAGGTCGGAGTCGATCGTGAGGTGCACGGTGCCGCCGTCGCTCGGCTCGTCCTCGACGACGAGGCTTCCGGGCAGCCGGACGCCGTCGGCGCCGCGCTCGTAGGTCGACGTGCCCGTGGTCGACGCGAGGCACTCGTCCCAGCGGCGCTCGGTGCCCGCGAGCGGCTCGTCCGCACCGAGGAAGCCGACGAGGTTGCCCGCGATCGCGCCGCTCGGGTAGACCCGCGAGGGGCGCATGTCGGAGTACACCCACCCGATGTCGAGCTGCCACACGGCCTGGAACGTCGCCAGGTCGACGGCCTTCACGAGATAGGTGAACTGCGATTCGGGATCGGCGGTGAGCGCCGCCGTCAGGTCGGCCGCGACCGCGCCGGTGAGTTCGGCGATCTTCGCGACCGCCTCCGAGGTCGGCACCTCGACGCGCTCGCCGTCGATCGTCATCTCGGTCGTCGTGCCGACGTTCACGGGGGCGGCGGTGATGTCGTACCGCTCGACGCTGTCGGCGAGCACGGTGCCTACGGCATCCACGATCGACCCGCGGATGCCGTAGGTCGTCACCGGGATGGTGCGGCGCGACTCGGCGGCCGTCGTGAGCTCCTCCGCCCGGACGACCTGCAGGTCGACGAGCTTCACGACGAAGAGTGCGACGACCGCGAGCACGACGAGGGCGGTGAACCGCAGGCGACGCGAGGTCGTCGTCGAGGTCATCTCCGAGGCCCTTCGTGTCGTGCGGCGGGTGTCGTCCGAGCGCTGGACTCAGCGCGAGGTCGGCGAGGGGATCGTGCCAGTCGAGGCGGGCGGCGGCGCGGTCGACCCGCCGGTTCCCGAGGAACCCGCAGCTTCCGCCTCGGGTGCCGTCGGCTCGACGAGCGCCGTGCCGGTGAGCAGCGAGTTGCCGATCTGGTTGCCCGCGCCGCCCGTGAGGCTGCCGCCGGCCGGAGTCGGGTCACCGCTCACCGCGCCCGTGGCGAGGTCGAGGAAGACGGGGTTGCCGCTCGCGATCATGCCCAGGTGCTCGGCGTTCGCGGTGAGGTTCTGGGTCGACGAGAGCACCTCGAGCTGCTCGGCGAGCGACTGCTCCTGCCGCTGCAGGTCGCGCTGGTCGCGCTGCAGGTCGGCGATCCGGTAGGCGCCGTCGGCGAGGACGATGCTCAGCAGCAGCTGGGCGAGGAGGATCGCGCCGATGCCGCCCATCGTGACGATCGCAGGAAGCAGGCGGGGACGTGCGCGTCGCTGGGCGCGAGTGGGCGCGACCTCGAGGTGCCGACGTGGCGCGGGAGCGCGGACGGGGCGCGGGGACGCCAGCGGGAGTGCGCTCATGCGGCGGCCTTCCGGATTCTCTCGGCGGCGCGCAGACGCACCGGCGTGGCTCGGGGATTGCGGGACTTCTCGGCGTCGCTCGCGAGCTCGGCACCGCGCACGAGCAGGCGGAACTCGGGGGCGTGCTCGGGGAGTTCGACGGGCAGGCCGCGCGGGGCCGTGGACGCCGATCGCGTCTGCAGCTCGCGTTTGACGATGCGGTCCTCGAGCGACTGGTAGGCGAGCACGACGATGCGTCCGCCGACCTCGAGCGCGTCGAGGGCGGCGGGGATGGTCCGCTCGAGGACGTCGAGTTCGGCGTTGACCTCGATCCGCAGCGCCTGGAACACGCGCTTCGCGGGATGCCCGGCGTTCTTCACCGCGGCGGGGGTCGCGTCCTGCAGCAGGTCCACGAGCTGGGCCGACGTCGTGAGCGGGGTCGCGCGTCGCGCGTCGACGATGCGACGCGCGTAGCGGCCGGCGAGCTTCTCCTCGCCGTACTCGGCGAAGATGCGGCGCAGGCGCGCCTCGTCGTACTCGGCGAGGATGCGCGCGGCGGTGAGCGGGGCCGTGGGGTCCATCCGCATGTCGAGCGCGGCATCCCGCGCGTATGAGAACCCCCGGTCGACCCGGTCGAGCTGCATCGACGAGACCCCGAGGTCGTAGAGGATGCCGGCGACGACGGGGAGTCCGAGATCCGCGAGCACGGTCGGGAGCGCATCCGACACGGCGTGCACGAGGTGGGTACGACCGGCGAACGGCCGCAGCCGCTCCCCCGCCAGACGCAGCGCCTCCGGATCCCGGTCGATCCCGACCAGGGTGAGTTCGGGGAA
>CAMLMQ010000159.1 GCA_946481135.1 uncultured Microbacteriaceae bacterium | reverse complement strand
CCTTCGAGATGCCGTCGAGGGTCGCGAAGCGCTCGAAGACGCGCACCGGGTCGTCCGACGAGAGCACGGTCACGGCGGTGCCCAGCCTGATGCGCTCGGTGCGGGCGGCGATCGCCGCGAGGACGAGCTCGGGGCTGGAGACCGCGAAGTCGTCGCGGTGGTGCTCGCCGACGCCGAAGAAGTCGACGCCGACCTCGTCGGCCCGCACGCCCTGCTCGACGACGTTGCGGATGACCTGGCCGTAGGGGACGGTGTTCCCCTCCAGATCGACGCTCACGTCGCCGAAGGTGTCGAGGCCGAGTTCGACGGAATTGGTTGTCATGTCATCATCCAACCGGATCGGGGGCGCGCGGATTCCCAGTCTGTCAAGACTCGGGAACCGTTTCGACGAAACCTGAGTTCTTCTCTACCGTCGACACCATGACTCGCACGCTCACGCCCCTCGCCGTCCTGCTCGCCGCCTCGCTCAGCCTCGCCGGCTGCGCGGTCGCCGGCCCCCCGGCCACCGACACCCCCGGCGCCGACGGCGACACCGAGCAGACGGCACCGGGCTTCTCGGCCGACCCGGCGACCGGGGAGCTCATCGAGGGCACCGGGTACGCCTACAACGTGCCCGAGGGTTGGGGCGTGCCGCCGGGAGACGTCGACCCGCAGCTCGACACCGTCGCCGCCGACCTCACCGACGACGACGGGTTCAGCGACAACGTCAACGTGCTGCTCTCACCCGCCGGGGCGCTCACGCCCGAGCAGGTCGAGACCGCGGGCGTCGCCGAGCTCGAGCAGTTCGGGGCGACCGAGGTCGAGGTGCGCGATCGCGTGTCGATCGAGGGCGCCGAGTCGGCGCACCTCTCGGCACGCTTCGAGAGCCAGGGGTTCCTCTACCGCGTCGAGCAGTACTACCCGACGCAGGGCGACCAGACCTTCGTCGTCACGTTCTCGTTCAGCGACGACCTCCCCGAGGCCGACCGCCTCGCGGTGTCGGAGTCGATCCTCGCCTCGTGGGGCTGGATCTGACTCGTGGGGCTGGATCTGCGGGACGCCGCACCGGCATCCTCCGCCTCGCCGTCTGGACGGGCCTAGCATTCTGGGCGGCCGCTGAGAAGAGCCTGATCCGCCCGCCCGGGATGCCTACCCTGAGGGCATGACCGACGTCGTCATCTTCGCGCCGTCGCCGGTGCTCGAGATCACCGTCGAGGAGCACAGCGACGACGGCGACGTGCATGTGCACGCGGGCGGTCAGGGCGTCTGGCAGGCGCGGATGCTCGAATCCCTCGGCTGCGACGTGCAGCTGTGCTCGGTGCTCTCGGGCGAGACGGGGCGCGTGCTCGGTTTCCTCCTCGACCAGGAGGGGATGGAGGTCGTCGGCCTCCACCGCCACGCCCGGGGCGGCGTCTTCGTCAACGACCGCCGGGGCAGCGGCGACAAGAAGGTGCCGATCATCGAGTCGGGCGGCGACGCCCTCTCCCGTCACGAGCAGGACGAGCTCTACGGGCTGACCCTCCGCACCGGGCTCGACGCGTCGCTCGTCATCCTCTCGGGCCCGCACGGCTCGGGAATCCTCCCCGACGACTTCTACCGCCGGCTCGCCGCGGACCTGCGCACGGGCGGGGTGCCCGTCGTCGTCGACCTCGCCGGCGAACGGCTCGATGCCGCCCTCGCCGGCGGGGTGAAGGTCGCGAAGGTCAGCGACCAGGAGCTGCTCGACGACGGCCGCATCACCGCGAAGGACGACGTCGCACAGGTGGTCGCCGCGATGCGCTGCCTGCACGACGCGGGAGCGGAGGTCGTCGTCGTGACGCGCGCCGAGGAATCGGCGCTGCTGCTGCTCGACGACGACGTGCTCGAGGTGGTCGCGCCGAAGATGGAGGTCGTCGACTCGGCGGGTGCGGGCGACTCGTTCGTCGGCGCGTTCTGCTCGGTGCTCGCCCGCGGCGGGTCGATGACCGACGCGGCGCTCCTCGGCGCGGCGGCCGGCGCTCAGAACGTCACCCGTCACGGTCTCGGCACCGGCGAGGCCGCGACGATCGAGCGGCTGCGCGAGCTCGTCGACATCCGTCCCCTGCCGCACGCCGACGCCGCGGCACGCGCCGAAGCGCCCGCGCGCGAGGTGACGCCCGACCAGCTCGCCGCCCGAGTGGAGGAGACCACGACATGACACGCGCCCTGATCACCAACGACGACGGCATCGACTCGCCGGGCCTCTGGGCCCTCGCCCAGGCCGCGATCGACTCCGGGCTCGACGTCGTCGTCGCCGCCCCCGCCGAGGAGGCGAGCGGCTCGAGCGCGGCCATCACGGGCACCAACACGATCGCCGTGACGGGTGACACCGACGCCTCGACGATCAAAGTCGAGCGCCGGGAACTCGACGCCGTGCCGGGCGTCCCGGCGTTCAGCGTGCGCGCCGCCCCGGGGCTCATCGCCCTGCTCGCGGCCCACGGCGCCTTCGGCGAGGCCCCCGACCTCGTGCTCTCGGGCATCAACCGCGGCGCCAACCTCGGGCGCGTCGTGCTGCACTCGGGCACCGTCGGCGCGGCGCTCACGGGCGGGGTCAACGACGCGTGCGGCCTCGCGGTGTCGCTCGACGTCGGCCTCGCCCCCGAGGCGCTGCACTGGGAGACCGCGGCGGGTGTCGTGCGCGAGCTCATCCCCGTTCTGCTCGAGCACCAGCCGGGCACGGTGTTCAACCTCAACGTGCCCAACGTGCCGCCGACCGAAGCGCTCGAGGTGCGGGAGGCGACCCTCGCCCCGTTCGGCATCGTGCAGACGACGATGACCGAACCGATCGAGGGCGACGTGCGGCTGACCGTGCGGGAACTGCCCGACGAGCCCATCGAGGGCAGCGACGCCGCGCTCCTCGCGGCCGGCTACGCGACCGTCACCAACGTCGTCGCGGTGCAGGAGTCGGGCACCGCCGTCTTCGTCGGACCCCGGCGCGAGCGGGGCGCCCTGCACGTCACGCCGTCCGCGTGACGCAACGCAGCGCCGGCCTCCTGCTGTGGCGCGACGCCCCCGACGGCCGGGAGGTCTATCTCGGGCACATGGGCGGACCGTTCTGGACCCGCAAGGAGGAACGCGCCTGGTCGATCCCGAAGGGGCTCGTCGAGCCCGGCGAGGAGCTGCTCGCCGTCGCGCTGCGGGAGTTCGCCGAGGAGATCGGCACGCCGCCCCCGCCCGGGCGCTACGCCGAACTCGGCGAGTACCGCTACGCCTCCGGCAAGCGCCTCACGGTGTTCGCCGGAGACGGGTCGGGGTTCGACCCGCCCGAGGTGCGCAGCAACACCTTCTCGCTCGAGTGGCCCCCGCGGTCGGGGCGGATGCAGACGTTCCCCGAGTTCGACCGCGCCGCGTGGGTGGCTGTGCCGCGGGCGCGGGAGCTGCTCGCGGCCGGGCAGGTGCCGGCGCTCGACGACCTGCCCTGAGGGCGGCCCTCTCTCCTACCTGAGGGCCGGCCTACTCTCCTGATCGCCCGACTTCGTCGCCGTCGGCGCGGCCGGGGCGACGACGTCGGGCAATCCGGATGCCCGCAGCCTGAGCACACGATCCTCGGGGCGGAGGTCGTCGGAGCGATGGGTGACGATCACGACGATCCGGTCGGCGAGCGCGACGCGCAGGTCGGCGATCAGAGCGTCGGCGGTCGGGGCGTCGAGGTGCGCCGTCGGCTCGTCGAGCAGCACGACCTCGGCGTCGGCGAGCAACGCCCGCGCGACCGCGAGTCGCTGCCTCTCCCCGCCCGACAGCGCGCGGCCCCCGCGACCGGTGCGTCCGTCGAGACCCGCGTCGAGGTCGTCGAGCAGCGGCCCGAGCCCCACCCGGTGCAGGGCGTCGCGCATCCGGTGCTCGTCGCCGTCGCGCTGGGCGAGGGCGAGGTTGCCGCGCAGCGTCGAGTCGAAGACGTGCGCCTCCTGCGGGCACCACGCCACCCGGGCACGCCAGTCGGCGACGCGGAGTTCCGCGAGGTCGGCGTCGTCGACCCGGATGCGCCCGGCCGACGGCGCGACGCCGCCGAGCAGCGCGGTGAGCAGCGTCGTCTTTCCCGACCCCGAGGGACCCGTCACGGCGAGCCACTCCCCGCGCGCCGCGACGGACCGCACCCCCGCGACGGACGGCCCGTCGGCGCCCGGCCACGTCACGGCGACATCCTCGAATGCCACCTCGCCGACCTGCGACACCGCCCGATCCCCTCCCGCGGGAGCCTCCGGAACGCCGAGCAGGCGACCGACGCTCCCCAGCGCGGCCTGCAGCGCCGGCATCCGCTGCACGGCCGCGGCGCCTGCGGCGAGCGCGTCGCCCGCCGCGACGACGAGCAGCACGACGACCGCGACGGTCGACACCGGGACACCCCCGGCGAGCTGCAGCCCCGCGACCACCGCGGTCAGGCTCGCGATCGTGGCGGCGACGACGGGCGCGGCCTCGGCGACCGGGGCGGCGCGGCGCTCGGCACGCGCGAGTGTCGAGGCGGCGCGGTCGGCCCGCTCGATCGCCCGCTCGGCGACCCCGTTGGCCCGGAGGTCACGCGATGCGCGGCCGAGCGCTGCGACGCCGCGCACGAGGCGGCCCCCGGCGACGACGCGACGGCGCTCCGAGGCGCGACCCGCTGCGAACGCCACGACGCCGGGCACGGTGAGGGCGACCCCGAGCCCGAGGGCCACCGTCGCGGTGACCGTCGGGGCGACGAGGTGCACGGTCAGCACCACTCCGGCGGTGGCGAGCAGCGCGGCCGCGAGCGGCGGCAGGATGCGCGGCAGCAGGTCCCGCACGACGCCGACCGTGCCGACGAGGTGGTCGACGGCACGGCCGCCCTCGAGCAGGTCGCGCGACCCGGCCGACCGGCCCGCGATGCCGCGCCAGAGCAGCAGGCGCACGGCATCCGTCGCCCCGAACGCCGCGCGGTGGGTGACGAGCCGCTCGGCATAGCGGGCGACCGCCCGACCGATCCCGAAGAAGCGCACCCCGACGATCGCGACGAGGAGGTACATGATCGCGGGCTGCTCGCTCGCCCGCACGATGAGCCAACCCGACACGGCGGTGAGCGCGAGACCCATGCCGACGGCGACGACGGCGAGCAGCGCCGAGAGCGCCCACCACCCCGCGGCCGGCGCGAGCACGAGTCGCGCGACCTGCGCGAGCGGAACCGGCCGGTGCTCGCGCGCGACCGCCGCCGCGGGCGGGAGGTCGCCGTCGGGCGCGGGCTCGGGCCGTCGGGTCGCCGGCGCCGCGACCGCGGTGCGGAGATCGAGGGCGACGACCCGATCGGCGAGCGCGAGCGTCGCGGGGTCGTGGCTCACGAGCAGGGTCGCGGCGAACGGTCGCCGCAGCGCGATGGCGGACCGCACGAGGTCGGCGGAGGCGGTGTCGAGGTGCGCGGTCGGCTCGTCGAGCAGCAGCACGCGGGCTCCCCGGTCGACCCGCAGCAGCGCCCGGCCGACGGCGAGACGGCGTCGCTCCCCCGGGCTGAGCAGCGCGCACCCGCGATCCGCCACCCCCTCCAGACCGAGCTCGGCGAGCATCCCGTCGACCAGATCGTCGCCCGCGAACAGGGCGAGCTCGGCCCGCACCGTCTCGGCGGTCGTCGCCGGATCCTGGGGCGCCCACGCGACGCGGTAGCCGCCCGCGACCGTGCCGCGGACCTCGGATCCGGCGGGGAGGATGCCCGCGAGAGCCGCGAGCGCCGTCGACTTGCCCGACCCGCTCGTGCCCGCGAGCGCCACGATCTCGCCCGGCGCGACGTCGACGTCGGGAAGGCGCACCTCGGTGCGTCGCCCCGCGTAGCGCACCGCCGCGTCGCGGAGGCGCACGCCGGGCCCGGGCACGCGCACCGCCGCGCGACGTCGCGTCGGCAGCAGCTCGCGCACCCGCGCGAGGGCCGCCCGGCCGTCCGCGGCGGCGTGGTGGGCGACGCCGAGTTCGCGTAGCGCCGTGAAGCACTCCGGCGCGAGCAGCAGCACGATGAGCGCATCGAGCAGAGTCACCTCTCCCGTCAGCAGCCGAAGCCCGAGGAACACCGCGACGACCGCGACCGAGATCGTCGCGAGCAGCTCGAGTGCGAGCGCCGACAGGAACGCGGTGCGCAGGACGACGCCCGTGCGCCGAGTGTGTTCGCGCTGGAGCGCGGCGAGCCGCTGCGCCTGCTCCGCGTCGCGCCCGAGCCCGACGAGCACCGGCAGCCCCCGCGCGAGCTCGGCGACGTGGTCGGCGAGGCGGGCGAGCGCATCCTGCGCCTTCTCGACGGTGTCGCGGCTGTGCATCCCGATGAGGATCATGAACACCGGCACGAGGGGCAGCGTCACCGCGACGACGAGCGCGCTCAGCAGGTCGAGGCTGAGGATGCGCGCGCCGAGCCCGAGAGGGACGACGACCGCCGCGATCGCGGCCGGCACGACCCCCGTGAACCAGCCGTCGAGGTCGTCGAGCCCGCGCCCGGCGAGCACGGCGACCGAGCCGGCGTCGAGGTCGCGCTCGACGACGCCCCGCGCGAGATCCCGACGGTGCCCGAGCTTCGCGGCGGCGGCCGCGCGGCGTCCGGCGACCCCGGTTCCCCATCCCGCCGCCGCCCGCAGCACGGCGCCCGCCGCCGCGAGCGCCGCCCCCGCGGCATCCCCGTCGACGATCAGCCGCGCGAGCCCCTCCGCGATCAGCAGCAGCGCGACCGCGCGCCCGATCGCCGCCGCCCCGAGCGCGAGGAGCGTTCCCCGGGGTACCTCGATCGCTGTGTGCCCGGTTCGCCCCGATCGCAGGCGCGCGAAAGGGGCTTTCCGGGCGAACAGCGACGTGAGGCGCGGCACGAGCGTCACGGACGGACGGCGGGGACGACGCGGTGGGCGTGCGGGATGTGGTCGGCCGTGAGGCGCGTGCGGAACACCCAGTAGCTCCACGCCTGGTAGAGCAGCACCACCGGCAGCCCGAC
>CAMLMQ010000158.1 GCA_946481135.1 uncultured Microbacteriaceae bacterium | reverse complement strand
CGCCGAACGTGCAGATCATCGCGATGCCGGTGCCCTTGTCCTGCTGCGCGAGGTGGTGGGGGACGACGGGCACCTCGACGCCGAACACGGGAGAGGTGACGGTCGTGCCGAACAGGCCCTGGTAGCGCTCGTCGTCGGGATGCGCGACGAGGGCCACGCACGCGGGCAGCAGCTCCGGGCGCGTCGTCGAGATGAGCACCGTGCCGCCGTCGGGGCGGTGGAAGGTGACGTCGTGGTACGCGGCCGGCTGCTCCTTGTCTTCGAGCTCGGCCTGCGCCACGGCGGTGCGGAAGGTGATGTCCCACAGCGTGGGGGCGTCGGCCTGATAGGCCTCGCCGCGGGCGAGGTTGCGCAGGAACGCGCGCTGCGCGACCGTCTGCGCTTCCGACCCGATCGTGCGGTAGGTGAGCGACCAGTCGACCGACAGTCCGAGTTTGCGCCACAGATCCTCGAACTGCTTCTCGTCTTCGACGGTGAGCTTCTCGCACAGCTCGATGAAGTTGCGGCGCGAGATCGGCACCTGCTGCACGTTCGAGGGGGCGTCGCCGTCGAAGGGCGGCGTGAACTCGGCGTCGTAGGGAAGCGACGGGTCGCACCGCACGCCGTAGTAGTTCTGCACGCGCCGCTCGGTGGGCAGGCCGTTGTCGTCCCATCCCATCGGGTAGAAGATCTGTTCGCCGCGCATCCGGTGGAACCGCGCCGCGAGGTCCATGTGCGTGTACGAGAACACGTGGCCGATGTGCAGGCTGCCCGACGCGGTCGGCGGCGGGGTGTCGACGCTGAAGACGGAACCCGCGGCGACCGCGGCGGCGCGATCGAACCGGTAGGTGCCCTGCTGCTCCCAACGCTGCGACCACGTGGGTTCGAGGCCTTCGAGGGCCGGCTTCTCGGGGATGGCAGAGGTCATGGATCGCTCCGGTTCGATGTGCGCGGCACCGTGTCAGTGGGGAGGTGCCTGGTTGTGACGCCCGAATTCTACTCGCCGATCCGGATGAGAGGTCTCTCACGGGCGCGGCGGCGTCCCGCGGTCGCAGGCCCGCGGTGGCCATACTGGGCACATGGTCGGGGAGCCCAGGCGACGGTCGCCGCGATGGTCGGTGCGGGCGCGCATCCTCGCCGTCATCCTGCTCGTGACGACCGTCGGCATCGGCGTCACCGGCACGGTGAGCTTCCTCGTGCAGCGCGACCTCGTGGTGCGCGGCGTCGACGACGAGCTCGAGCGCCAGCTCGAGGCCGCGCGCGGGGTCGTCGCGGTCGGGTCCGACGGGATGACGTCGGCTCGCGACGCCCTCGCCGCCATCCTCTCGGCGGTGCCCCCGCCCGCCAACGGGTCGGCGCTCGGCGTGCTCGACGGTCGGGCCGCCCTCGCGCCGGGCACCCCGGTCGCCTTCGAGCTCGACTCCGCCCTCGTCGACCGGATCGTCGCCGAGCTCGCCGACGGAGCCGTTCGCATCGGAACCGCGGTCGTCGACGGCGCCGAGCTCCGCTACGTCGCCACGCCCGTCACGGTCGCCGACGACACCGGCATCTACATCGTCGCGATCGACCTCAGTCGCGAACTGCAGCCCACCGTGCTCACCGCCACCGTGTTCGCGGTCGTCGGGGCGGTCGCGCTCGCCGCGATCGGTCTCGCCGGCTGGCTCGTCGCCGGGCGCCTGCTGCGGCCCGTGCGCCTGCTCGGCGAGACCGCGGAACGCATCACGGCGACCGACGTGCGCGAGCGGATCCCCGTCGAGGGCCACGACGACCTGTCGCGCCTCACAGAGACGATCAACGACATGCTCGACCGTCTCGACGACGCCGTGCGGCAGCAGCGGGAGCTGCTCGACGACGTGCGCCACGAGCTGCGCACCCCGCTGACCGTCGTGCGCGGGCACCTCGATCTCACCGACCCCGCCGACCCCGAGGATGTGCGCAACTCGATCCGCATCGCGACGGAGGAGCTCGAGCGCATGGGCGACCTCGTCGACGGTCTCGCGGCGCTCGCCGAGCTGCGGGCCGCGCCCCTGCGCCTCGAGGAGCTCGACGTCTCCGCGCTCACCCGCGACGTCGCCGCGCGGGTGGCCGGCATCCGGGGGCGGGACTGGCGGCTCGTCGCCGTCGCGGAGGGCACGCTCCGCGCGGATCGGGCACGCGTCGTGCAGGCGATGCTCCAGTTCGCCGACAACGCCGACAAGTACGCCCCTGCCGGAACTCCCGTCGAACTCGGGAGCGCGATCGTCGACGACCGGGTGCGGCTGTGGGTGCGCGATCACGGCCCCGGCATCCCCGAACCGACACGCGCGCGCATCTTCGAGCGCTTCGTGCGGGTCGACCGCGACGCGCGCGGATCGGGGCTCGGTCTGTCGATCGTCGCGGGCATCGCGCAGTCTCACGGAGGGTCGGCGACGGTCGAAGCCGCCGACGCCGGTTCCCGTTTCGTGCTCACACTGCCGCTGGGAGGTCCGTCATGACACACGTGCTGATCGTCGAAGACGAGGAACGGGTCGCGTCGTTCGTGCGCCGCGGGCTGACCGCCGCGGGGTATGCCGCGAGCACCGCGACGACGGGCCGCGAGGCGCTGGTCCTGCTCGCCGCGGGCGGCATCGACCTCGTGCTGCTCGACCTGGGGCTGCCCGACGTCGGAGGTCTCGACGTGCTCAGCGAACTGCGCCGATCCGGTTCGAACGTTCCCGTGATCGCGCTCACGGGACGCGACACCGCTCGCGACCTCGCGGCGGGACTCGACGGCGGCGCCGACGACTACATCACGAAGCCCTTCACGTTCGACGAGCTGCTGGCCCGCATCCGTGCCCGGTTGCGGGACCGCGCCCGCGAGGTGCCCACGCGGCTCGAGGGCGGCGGCGTCGTGCTCGACCTCCTGGAGCGCCGGGTGCACGTCGACGGCGCGACCGTCGAGCTCTCGGCACGCGAGTTCGCGCTCGCCGAAGAGTTCCTGCGTCATCGCGGGCAGGTGCTCAGTCGCGAGCAGCTGCTGAGCCGGGTGTGGGGATACGACTTCGACCCGGGATCGAACGTCGTCGACGTCTATGTGCGCTACCTGCGCACGAAGCTCGGGGCCGAGCGCATCCGCACGGTGCGCGGCGAGGGGTACCGGTTCGCCTGACGCGGGCTCAGTCGTCGCGGCTCGGCGCGTTGCCGCTGTTGCCGGGGGACGACCCGCCCTGTCCGGGGGCGTTCGCGCTCTGCCCCGGCGGGGGGTTCTGCGTCGGTGCGCTCGGTTCGGGCGCCGGCGGCGTCGTCGGCTCGGGCTCGGACGACGGCGGCTCGGCTCCGACGGTCTCCGCCGGCGCCGGCGCCACAGGGGCGGGTCCGTCGGCAGCAGTCGGCGTTCCCGCGTCGTCGGCGGTGTCCGACTCGGGGTGCGCCGACGCGCTGTCGGCGGCGAGCGTGTCGAGGGTCGCGTCCGTCGCATCCACCGTGATCGGAGCGGCGGGCAGCACGGCACCCGCGCGATCGGCGGGGGTGAGCTGACTCAGCACCGCCGACACGGTGACGAGGGCGACGAGCGTCGAGAGGGCGACGACGAAGGAGGATGCCCGGGGGATCGGCATGCGCACATTGTCCTCCCTTCGGGGGACCGGCGGTCACCCCCCGTTCGGTGGGTGCCTCAGCGGCACTGCTGGGAGAGCGCGATGAGCGCGTCCGGCGGGCGACCGTAGATCGACTCCCCGCTGCCGTCGGCGGTGTACCCGAGCCCGATCGCCCAGGCGGTCGCCCACGACTCCTCCTCGCCGGGGTAGAGGTCGGAGTCGAAGAAGAGCGTGGAGCAGTCGGCGCGCGACAGGATGGCGTGGCCGACCTCGTGCACGACGAGGGCCTGCACGCCCGCGCCCGGCCACATCGCGGCGACACTGTCGGACAGTGTGATCGTGGCCTGGCCGCCGTCGGCGGTGTTCCAGTAGCTCGTGCCGCCGTACGAGCCGCCCGTGCCGTAGCCGTTGACGGTGGGCGCCCAGTCGAACTCGAGCATCACGCCGCCGGCCATCGAGCGGGCGAACGCCTGCACCGTCATGCGCGCGTCGAAGAGCGGGCCGGCCTTCTCGGCCAGTTCCTCCGCGTGGGAGGCGGCGAGGGCCTCGGCCGCCGCGAGGTAGGAGGCGATGTACTCGGCGACCTGGTCATCGCTCGCGTCGGCGAGGTCGGCGGTCGCGTCGCGGAAGGCGATGCGCGGCGCGTTCTCGCCGTCGAACGCCTCGGCCTCCACCGTCGGAGCCGTCTCACCGACCGCCGTGACGAGGTCGGCGAGCGCGGCGTCGACATCCACCGCACCGTCGGCGAGGGCGTCGGCGAGCTCCTCCAGCTCGCGCGCGGCGGCCCGCACGTCGTCGGTCTCGAGCGCGTCGGCATCCTGTCGCAGGGCCGCCTCCGCGTCGGCGTCCACCGCGCGCACCTCGTCGGCGCGCGACTGCACGGCCGACAGGGGTTCGGCCGGCACCCATGGCGCACCGCCCAGCGAGATCACCTGGTCGGCTTCGGTGAGCGGCGCCTCGACCTCGTCACGCGCGTCGGTGAGTTCGGTGGCGGCGGCGCGGTGCGCGTCGAGGGCCGAGGCGCGATCCGCCGCCTGGGCGATCAGCACCCCGGCGACGATCCCCAGCACGACGGCGACGGCGGCGACCGCGAGCGCGATGACGAGAGGACGCCTCATGTCTCGACTCTACGGTCCACCGGTCAGCGCTGGACGGTGATCGTCTCCCGATCGATGACGTCGCCGTTGAAGAACACGGCGATCGAGAACTTCGTCGTCGGGTTGCTGCACTGGTAGTTGACGGTGATGCTGTCGACGGGTTCCATGTCGGTCTCGTACGGCTGCGCGTCGGCGAAGTCGGTCGCGATTCCGAAGTTCACCGACTCACCGGTGGTGTCCCAACTGAACGTGAGCGGCTGCTGCCCGGAGTCGCCGCTGCAGCCCGCATCGGTCGACGAGGCCGCGAAGCTGACGATCGGGCTCGGCGGCGGCGGGGGAGGGGGCGGCGGTGCCGCGGTGGGCGACGGCGACTCGGAGGCGGTGGGGGTGGCCGACGGTGTCGGTGAGTCGCTCGCGGTGGGCGCCGGGGTCGGGGTGTCGGACGAGGTCGGCGTGGGCCCGGGAGTCGGGCCGCCCTGCCCGAGCAGCAGCACGAGCAGCACGATGAGGGCCACGAGCAGCGCTGCGCCCACCCCGATGAGCGTGAACAGCAGGGCGCGGGACTTCGTGCGCTCCTTCGTCAGCTCGGTCGGCTCGTCGCCGGTCTGGGGAAGGCGTTGCGTGGGGGCGTCGTCGCTCATGCTGATCCTCACGGCACGTGGGGTGGATGGACCCGGACGGCTCACAGCATAGGGGGCGGGACGCGAGCCGAGCAATGGCCACTTGTTCTAGGTGAAATAGAACAATATGATATCCGTGTGCTGCTGCGCATCGACCCGACCTCCAGCGAGGCGCTCTTCGACCAACTCGCGTCGGCGGTGCGGGCCGAACTCGCCCGCGGCGCGCTGCGGGCAGGCGACCGGCTCCCCGCAGCGCGCGAGCTCGCCGCGTCGCTCGACATCAACATCCACACCGTGCTGCACGCCTACCAGCAGTTGCGTGACGAAGGTCTCGTCGACCTCCGTCGCGGTCGAGGCGCCGTGGTCGCCGCGAACGCCACACCGCCCCCCGAGTTGCGCGCCGCCGTTCGCGACCTGGTCGCCGACGCGCGCCGCGTCGGCGTCGCGCCGAGCACCCTCATCGCCATGATCCGAGAGGCCTATCCGTCATGACCCGTCCCCGTCTGCCGCTGCCCGTCATCGGCATCCTGCTGCCCGCCCTCGTCTGGGTCGCCGGTATCGTCGTGGCTCTCATCGGGATGCCCGCGCGCTCCGAGATCGCCGTGCACTGGGCCGCGGACGGCACCCCCGACGGCTTCGCCGCACCGTGGACCGTCGTCGTCATCCTGGCGATCCTCGCCCTCGTCGGCACGTTGACGTTCGGCCTCATGCTGCTCGCGAGCGAGACCGACGGCCCGACGCCGACGCGCCGGTTCCTCGCCGTCGTCGCGGTCGCGTTCGCCGCCTTCCTCTCGACCCTCGGCTGCTGGGTGCTGCTCGCGCAACGGAATGCGGGCGCGCCGCCGTCGGTCGCTCTCGGGCTGCTGCTCGCCGCCGGGGTCGCGGTGGTCGCGGGCACGCTCGCCGCACTGCTCGCGCCGCGCGCCGTCGCGTCGGCCCCCCGAGGCCGACGGGCCGAGGCGCTGTCGCTCGCGCCCGGCGAGCGAGCCGTCTGGGTCGGTCGCACGCGTCTCGCGATCCCCGGCATCGTCGCGATCGTCGTCGGCGCGGCGGCGGCGCTCGGGGCTGCCGTCCTCGCGAACGTCGTGACGTCGGGCGCCGTCGGCGCCGTCTACGCGGTGCCCATCGTGCTGCTCGCCGTGCTGCTGCTGACCGTGAGCTGGACGGTGCGGGTCGACGCCACGGGGCTGGAGGTGCGCAGCGCCGCCGGCTGGCCGCGGTTCCGCATGCCCGCGGCCGAGGTGGCGTCGGCCGGCGTCGTCGATGTGCAGCCCCTGGGTGAATTCGGCGGGTGGGGCATCCGCGGCGGACGGGGACGCCGTCTCGGCATCGTGATGCGCTCGGGCGAGGCGCTCGAGGCTCAGAACCGCGACGGCCGCGCCCTCGTCGTCACCGTCGACGACGCGGGCACGGCCGCGGCTCTGCTCGGCGCCGTCGCGGGACAGGCCGAGCCGGCATCCTCCTAGATCTCGTCGATCGGTCGCACGAACCGCGTCGCGGCGAAGGCCGACACGGCGGTCACGAGCGACATCACACTGAGCACGATGCCCGGATGCCACCACGCGAAGCCGCTCGCCTCGCCGACGAGCAGCGTGAGCGCCGGCACGAACCCGGAGATGACAGCGGCGAGCGAGTAGGCGAACGAGATCGCGGAGTAGCGGAAGCGTCCCGGGAACAGGTCGGCGAGCATCCCGCCGAGGCCCGCCCACGACATCGTCGGCAGGATGCCGCCGATGATCATCGTGCCGACGAGGATCGGGAACGT
>CAMLMQ010000157.1 GCA_946481135.1 uncultured Microbacteriaceae bacterium | reverse complement strand
GTGCTGGATGCCGGGGGCGAGCTCGACCTCGCCGACCTGTCGCGCATCCTCGTCGGGCACATGGTGGTGACCCTGCTCGGGCTGCCCGTCGACCAGAGCCGTGGGGATGACGCCTACCGCGAGATCTTCGCGACGGGCGAGGAGCTCGCCTCGATCGCCCTCGGCACGACCGCCGACACGACCCTGCCGCCCGCGAAGATCGAACTCGCCCGCGGCATCGTCGAGCGGCTCACCGGGCACATCGGCGAGGCGTTCGGTACCGCGCATCCCGACACGATCATCGGACGCTGCCGCGAGATCGGCCTCACCCTGCAGGAGACGCAGGGCCTCTCGACCCTGCTCATGGTCGCGGGCACCGAGACGGCGGCCTCGGCGATGGCCCGCACGGCGGCGCTGCTGCACGACTCGGGCGAGCAGCACCGGCTGCTGCGGCATCCCGAGCACACCGAGGATGCCGTGCGCGAGGCCCTGCGCGTGACCAGTCCGGCGCCACTCATCGGGCGGTCGGTGCTCGCCGACGTCGAGGTGGCGGGTCGGACGCTGCGGGCCGGCGACCGCGTGATGGTGCTGACCTGGACGGCGAACAACCTCGCCGGGCCGTACCGGATCGACCGGCCCTACCTGCCGCAGCACCGGCAGCTGTGGTTCGGCGCGGGGCGGCACCTGTGCCTCGGCGGGCCGCTCGCCCGCGCGGAACTCACGGCGATCGTCGACCTGCTGCTCGGCGACGGGCGGCCGTTCGAGATCGTCTCCCGGCGCTACGGCCGGAAGGTGCTCATCCCCGCCTACGCCTCCCTCGTCATCCGCCGCACCCCCGCGGGTTGAGTAGCGCCGCCCCGCAGGGCGACGCGTATCGAAACCCGGGACGGCGAAGGGGGGTTTCGATACGCGTGCCTGCGGCGCGCTACTCAACCCGCGGGGAGCGGAGTAGGTTTCTCCAGTGCTTCTCAGAGGCCGCCTCGCGGCCCGTGCCCGCGCCGGTCGGCGCCTCCATCCCGCACAGGTGATCTTCGGGGCGTTCGCCGCCACCGTCCTCGCCGGTACGGGGCTCCTCGCGCTCCCGATCGCGAAGGCGGGGCCGGGCGGCGCGACGATCGTCGAAGCCCTCTTCACCGCGGTATCCGCGGTCGCCGTGACGGGCCACGTCATCGTCGACACTCCCACCTATTGGTCGCCGTTCGGCCAGGTCGTCATCCTCGTGCTCATCCAGCTCGGCGGACTCGGCGTGATGACGTTCGCGACCTTCGTGGGTCTCGTCGTGGTGCGCCGGATGTCGTTCCGGTCACGCCTGAACACCGCGACCGAGACGAAGGCGATGGGCCTCGACGAGGTGCGCGGTCTCGTGCTCGGTGTCGTGCGGGTGTCGCTCACGATCGAGGCGGTGATCGCGACCATCCTCGCGCTGCGCTTCGGGTTCGGGTACGGATACGCCCCGGGCGAGGCGATCTGGCTCGGCGTGTTCCACGGCGTCTCGTCGTTCAACAACGCCGGCTTCGCCCTGTTCAGCGACTCGATGATGGGCTTCGTCTCCGACCCCGTGATCAGTCTGACGGTGTGCGCGTCGATCATCCTCGGCGGCCTCGGCTTCCCCGTGATCCTCGAGCTGCGCAAGCGGTTCCGCCGCCCGCTGCTGTGGAGCATGAACACCCGACTCGTGCTCGTCATCACTCCCGTGCTGCTCGTGCTCGGCACGGTGTTCATCACCGCGCTCGAGTGGGACAACCGGGGGACGCTCGGCGACCTCGCCTGGCACGAGCGCATCCTCGCGGGCTTCTTCCAGGCCGTGCAGACCCGCACCGCCGGCTTCAACAGCGTCGACGTCAGCCAGCTCGACGGCGCGACACTGCTCGGGATGGACGTGCTCATGTTCATCGGCGGCGGCCCCGCCGGCACCGCCGGGGGCATCAAGGTGACGACCTTCGGCGTGCTGCTGTTCATCCTGCTCGCCGAGGTGCGCGGCGACGGGGTCGTCAACATCTTCGGCAAGCGTCTCTCGCGGGCGGTTCACCGGCAGGCGATCGCGGTCGTGCTCGCGTCCGTCGCCCTCGTGATCGTCAGCACCATCGCGATCATGCTGCTGAGCGGACTCGACCTCGACCGCGTGCTGTTCGAAACGATCTCCGCGTTCGGCACCGTCGGACTGTCGACCGGCATCACGGCATCCCTGCCGGTTCCGGCGCAGCTCATCCTCGTGCTGCTCATGTTCCTCGGGCGTCTCGGCCCGATCACCTTCGCGACCGCGCTCGCCCTGCGCCCGCGGTCGATCCTCTACCAACTGCCGAAAGAGAGGCCCATCATTGGCTAGAACCCCCCGCGGCGACCTCGGACGCATCGCCGCCGCCAACTCGGTCGCCGTCATCGGACTCGGCCGTTTCGGCCGCGCCCTCGCCCTCGAACTCATGGCGAGCGGCACCGAGGTGCTCGGCATCGACGCGAACGAAGACATCGTGCAGAGCCTCAACGGGCAGCTCAGCCACGTCGTCCAGGCCGACTCCACGAAGGAGGACGTGCTGCGCCAGCTCTCCGTGCCCGAGTTCGACCGCATCGTCGTCGCGATCGGCAGCGACGTGCAGTCGAGCATCCTCACGACGTCGCTGCTGCTGTCGTTCCGTCCGCAGCACCTGTGGGCGAAGGCGGTCAACGACGCGCACGGCCGCATCCTCGAACAGCTCGGCGTGCAGCACGTGATCTATCCCGAGAAGGAGATGGGCAAGCGCGTCGCCCACCTCGTGCGCGGCGCCATGCAGGACTACCTCGAGATCGGCGACGACTTCGCGCTCGTGAAGACCAAGCCGGGCGCGCGGTTCGTGGGCGTGCCGCTCGGGGAGCTGCGCATCCGGTCGGACCACGGCGTGACGGTCACCGCGGTGAAGCACCCCGGCGAGCGGTGGAACTACGCGACGGCCGAGACGGTGCTCTCCGCCGACGACGTCATCCTCGTCACCGGCCCCACCCGCAAGGCGGAGGCGTTCAGCCAGCTGCGATAGCCACGACCGGTCGTCGAGTAGCGCCCGCAGGGCGCGTGTCGAGACGCGGCGGGGGTCTCGACACGCCCGCGGCGCGGGCTACTCGACCACCGGGCCCGGTCACCAGTGCTCGGCACCCTCCAGCGATGTCGCGCGGGGGATGAGACCGAGGATGCCGCGGGCGGCCGTGAGGTCGAGGGTGCGTTCCATCCCGACCTGGCTCACGGCGTAGCGGGTGAGGGCGGGGCGTCGACGGCGCAGTCGGGCCGAGGCTTCGAGGGAGGCGGCGAGGGCGAACGCCGAGCGGTACGGGATCGACACGATCCTCGCTCGCACGCCACGGCGGGCGAAGAACTCCCGCAGCACATCGGCGAGCACGACCGGCTCGGCGTCGGCGACGTTGAACGTGCCGCGCGGGACGCGCCGGTCGAGCGCGCGCACCACGGCATCCACGAGGGTGTCGACGTGGGTGAGCGAGTGCCGCACCTCCGCGCCCTCCGGCAGCACCACCCGTCCGCGTCGCACCGCCGCGAGCAGCCTCGGCAGCAGCGTCGTGTCGCCCGGACCGTAGACGGCGTGCGGGCGGAGGATGATGGCATCCGTTCCCGCGAGTTCGAACTCCGCGAGCGTCTTCGACTCCGAGTACGCCGACAGGAACCGCCGCACCGGGAACGCCGACTCGTGCACCTCGACGTTGGGCACGAACGCGTCGTACACGCTCGAGGTCGACAGGTGCACGATGCGCGCGCCCGGGAAGCTGCGCACGACCGTGCGGGTGCCGTCGCGGTTCGCCCGCAGCGCGAGCGGCAGCGGCGCCCAGTCGTCGGCGAGCGCCGCGCAGTGCACGACCGCCTCGAAGTCGCGGTCACCCTTCACGGGACCCGTGTCGAGATCCCACACCCGGTAGCGCGCCCCCGGATGCGACCACCCGTGCGGTCGACGACCGAAGCCGACGACCTCGTGGTGCGCGTCGGCGAGGGCGGTGGCGACGGCTCCCCCGATGAATCCGGATGCTCCGGTGACGGCGATCCTCACGGCAGCTCCTCGGCGAGCACGGCGACCGCGGCCCGGTCGATCTTGCGGCTGCGCCCCGACCGCGGCAGGTCGGGCACCGCCACGACGCGGTCGGGCAGCACGCCCGCGTCGATCAGCCCCGGCAGGGCGCGGGCGACGGCACGGGCGACCGGGTGGTCGGCGTCGGGCTGGGCGGGCGGGTCGTCGGGCACGACGAGCACGAGGATGCGGTCGTCCCCGATCGCATCCGGCACGCCCGTCATGACGGCCTCGCGCACGCCGGGGAGGCTCGCGATCAGGGGCTCGTAGAGGCCGGGGTAGACGTTCTGGGTGCCGCGGATGAACATGTCCTTCCGCCGCCCGAGCAGCGTCACCTCGTCGCCGTCGAGGCGGGCGAGGTCGCCCGTACGCACCTCGGTCGCGGGCGGCTCGCCGAGGTACTGCGCCATCCCGGGTCCGGCGAGCACGAGCTCGCCGTCGTCGAGCCGCGCGGTGACCCCGGGCACGAGCCGGCCCACCCAGTCGCCGCCGGCCCGATCGCGAGCAGCCGGGTCCCGCGCGAGCTTCTCGGCGCCGTCGGCGATCGCGACGGGCAGCAGTTCGGTCATCCCGTAGACGGCGCGGATGTCGGCCTCGGGGAACGTCGCCTGGACGCGCGCGAGCAGCGGCGGCAGCACAGGGGCTCCGCCGAGGATGATCGTCTCCAGCCGCGGCGCCGGGCCGTCGCCGAGCAGGCGGAGGAGGGCATCCATCGCCGCGGGCGCCGCGAACAGCACGTCGGCGTCGACGAGGAGCGGCACGTACGCCTCCGGCCGCGCGCCCGGGTCGAGACCGGGGGGCGGCATCGTCCAGGTGGCGCCCACGAGCAGAGCCGGGATGCCGACCATCAGCTGGTCGGTGAGCACCCGCTGCCCCGGGCGGAGCGCCGCCGCGGCGATACCGCCGAGCGACGCCGCGAGACTCGCCCGCGTGTGCACGACCGCCCGCGGCGCCTCCGTGGTGCCCGACGTGAACACGACGAGCGCCTCCCCCTCCCCCGCCGCGGGTGTCCCTCCGTTCATCCGCGACTCTTCGTCGGGATGCCCGCTCGATCCGCGCGAATAGTCGCGGATGGATGAGGTGTCGGGCGACGAGAGAGACGCGACCGAGACCGCGGCGCGGGGGACGCCGGGGAGGCGACGGCCGGCGAACAGGTGGCGGGCACCGGGCACGAGGCGGGCGTAGTCGGGGAGGTCGAGTCCGCGACGGCGGGCGAACGGGCGCAGCAGCGGCGTCGACGCGAGGTAGAGCAGCGCCTCGGCGGCGACCCAGCGCGGCGCGGCGAGCGCGGCCCGCGCCCGGAACAGCGCCTCCCCCGCCCCCGGGTCGGCGAACACGACCGTGCCGCCGGCGTGCACGATGCCGAGCGCGAGGATGACGGCATCCGGCCCCGGTCGCACCGAGAAGAGCACGCGGTCGCCGGGGGTCATGCCGAGCCGCCGCAGCCCTGCCGACGTCGCCCGGATGCGCCGCCCGAGCTCCGCGTAGGTGAGGGTTTCGATACGCGAGCCGCGACGCGGCGCGCTACTCAACCCGCTTCTCTCGCCCCATCGGTCGCAGGCGGCGAGCACCGCCTCGACGAGGTCGTCGGTCACGCGACCTCCAGGTCGAGCCGCGCATACGACGGGATGAGCACGCCGCGCGCCGGCTTCCGGGCGGCGACCCGCAGCGTCGGGTGCTCGAGCAGCGCTCCGACGGCGAGCCGGATCTGCGCCATCGCGAGCGGCGCCCCGAGGCAGAAGTGCGCCCCCGCGCCGAACCAGAGCTGCTTGAGCTGCGTCGCCGGGTTGCCGACCGGGTCGAAGTCGCCGAGCGCGCGGTTCGCCCAGTAGGTGCCGAGCAGCACGCGGTCGCCGGGCCGCACCGCGACCCCGCCGATCGACCGGGCCTCGACGACCGACCGCAGCATCATGGGCGACGGCGTCGTCACGCGCAGCCCCTCCGCGATCGCCGATTCGACGAGGTCGGGCGCGCCGGCGAGCCGCGGCAGCCACCCCGAGTCGATGAGGATGGCGGCGAGCCTCGGCACATACGACACGATCGTCTCGGTGCCGGTGAGCACGAAAGCCCCGACCGCGCCGAGCGCCTCGCGTTCGTCGAGGCCGAGCGCGCGCATCCGTCCGGGCACCGTCGACTCGTCGCCCGCATACGCCCGCGCGGCGTGTTCCCCTAGCTCGGCGAGCGTGGCCCGCGCGACGGCGAGTTGGCGCGGCGTCAGCCGGGGGCGGGCGAGGGTCACGAAGCCCGTGATCTGGGACACCCGGCGGAACAGCCCGTCGTCGATGACCCCCGCGTCCAGTCCGACGAGCCGCGCGATCACGGCCGACGCCGAGCGGCGCGCATGCGCGACGAGGTCGACCCGCTCCCCACGCCCGAGCGCCTCCGACAGCTCGCGGGTCGCCTCCCCGAGGCTCTCGGCGACGAGCGCGTCGACGTATGCCGGGGCGAACAGCGGACCCAGACGGCGGCGCAGCGCCCCGTGCGCCTCGCCCTCCATGTTGAGCAACACGCTCGGGCCGAGCACGGGCGTCCACAGGTCGCTCGGCGCGCCGGGCCCGTTCTTCGTGAACCCCTCGGTGTCGAGCAGGGTCTGCCGCAGCAGCGCGGCATCCTTCACCACGACCCCGAGCCCCGGGATGCGGCGCACCGCCCCCGGGATCGCCGACAGCAGCGGGTAGGCGACCGGATGCGCGGCCCGCATGAGCCGCTCCTCCGCACGGCGCGCCGCCTGGATCGTCATCGGATGTCCACGACCTCGGGACGGTAGGCGTGGTCCTTGTACCAGAGGAGGGTGTTGCGCAGGCCCCACGCCCGCACCCGGCGCGACGAGCCGAACACGACGACATCCGACCGGCGCGCGTAGTCGCGGGTGAGGCGACGTACGGCGTTGACGAGGGCGCGGTCCTCGTGCAGGTCTTCGATCTTCGTGCGCGGGAAGCCGCCGGCCGCGAGGTAGAGCTCGGCGGTGATCCCGACGTTGCAGCCCGCGGCCATCATGTA